>NZ_CP139707.1:2848750-3205000 GCF_034377145.1 Sulfitobacter sp. OXR-159 | reverse complement strand
ACCAGCCGAGCCATGAGTGTGGTTAGAATGCGTTGGAATGCGCAACCAAAGTGGGTGATAGTCCCGTATAAGAAGCATGATTGGACGTATTAAGTAGGGCGGAACACGTGAAATTCTGTCTGAAGATCGGAGGACCACCTTCGAAGGCTAAGTACTCCTTACTGACCGATAGTGAACCAGTACCGTGAGGGAAAGGTGAAAAGCACCCCGACGAGGGGAGTGAAACAGTACCTGAAACCGAACGCCTACAAACAGTTGGAGGGACCTTGCGTCCTGACAGCGTACCTTTTGTATAATGGGTCATCGACTTGGTCTCACGAGCAAGCTTAAGCCGTTAGGTGTAGGCGTAGCGAAAGCGAGTCTTAATAGGGCGTTGAGTTCGTGGGATCAGACCCGAAACCGAGTGATCTAGGCATGGCCAGGTTGAAGATAAGGTAACACTTATTGGAGGACCGAACCCACATCTGTTGAAAAAGATCGGGATGAGCTGTGCCTAGGGGTGAAAGGCCAATCAAACTCGGAGATAGCTGGTTCTCTGCGAAATCTATTTAGGTAGAGCGTCGACCGAATACCCTCGGGGGTAGAGCACTGGATGGGTAATGGGGCCCCACAGGCTTACTGATCCTAACCAAACTCCGAATACCGAGGAGTACTAGTCGGCAGACACACGGCGAATGCTAACGTCCGTCGTGAAGAGGGAAACAACCCTAACCTCCAGCTAAGGCCCCTAATTCATGGCTAAGTGGGAAAGCAGGTGAGACGACCAAAACAACCAGGAGGTTGGCTTAGAAGCAGCCATCCTTTAAAGATAGCGTAACAGCTCACTGGTCTAAATAAGTTGTCTTGCGGCGAAGATGTAACGGGGCTCAAGCCATGAGCCGAAGCTGAGGATGCATTTATTGCATGGTAGCAGAGCGTAGTGTGACATAGTTCCATGTGTCCTTATCGTCCCTCGGGACGGATTGGACACAAGGAGCTTTCTGTGAAGCTGGCGCGTGAGCGATCCGGTGGAGAGATCACTAGTGAGAATGATGACATGAGTAGCGACAAAGAGTGTGAGAGACACTCTCGCCGAAAGTCCAAGGGTTCCTGCTTAAAGCTAATCTGAGCAGGGTAAGCCGACCCCTAAGGCGAGGCCGAAAGGCGTAGTCGATGGGAACCAGGTTAATATTCCTGGGCCAGATGGAAGTGACGGATCTCGAGGGTAGTTCATCCTTATCGGATTGAATGGGCTGCTTAGAGGTCCCTGGAAATAGCTCCATCGCTAGATCGTACCCTAAACCGACACAGGTGGACAGGTAGAGAATACCAAGGCGCTTGAGAGAACTATGTTGAAGGAACTCGGCAAAATACCTCCGTAAGTTCGCGAGAAGGAGGCCCGGTTCCTAGGCAACTAGGGGCTGGGGGCACAAACCAGGGGGTGGCGACTGTTTATTAAAAACACAGGGCTCTGCGAAGTCGCAAGACGACGTATAGGGTCTGACGCCTGCCCGGTGCCTGAAGGTTAAAAGGAGGGGTGAGAGCTCTGAATTGAAGCCCAGGTAAACGGCGGCCGTAACTATAACGGTCCTAAGGTAGCGAAATTCCTTGTCGGGTAAGTTCCGACCTGCACGAATGGCGTAACGACTTCCCCGCTGTCTCCAACATAGACTCAGCGAAATTGAATTACCGGTCAAGATGCCGGTTACCCGCGGTTAGACGGAAAGACCCCGTGCACCTTTACTACAGCTTCACACTGGCATTAGGCCGAACATGTGCAGGATAGGTGGTGGGCTTTGAAACCGAGACGCCAGTCTCGGTGGAGCCTCCCTTGAGATACCACCCTTGTTCTGCTTGATGTCTAACCGCGGACCGTTATCCGGTTCCGGGACCCTGTGTGGCGGGTAGTTTGACTGGGGCGGTCGCCTCCTAAATCGTAACGGAGGCGCGCGAAGGTTGGCTCAGAGCGGTCGGAAATCGCTCGTTGAGTGCAATGGCAGAAGCCAGCCTGACTGCGAGACTGACAAGTCGAGCAGAGTCGAAAGACGGCCATAGTGATCCGGTGGTCCCAAGTGGGAGGGCCATCGCTCAACGGATAAAAGGTACGCCGGGGATAACAGGCTGATACTGCCCAAGAGTCCATATCGACGGCAGTGTTTGGCACCTCGATGTCGGCTCATCTCATCCTGGGGCTGGAGCAGGTCCCAAGGGTACGGCTGTTCGCCGTTTAAAGAGGTACGTGAGCTGGGTTTAGAACGTCGTGAGACAGTTCGGTCCCTATCTTCCGTGGGTGTAGGATACTTGAGAGGAGTTGCCCCTAGTACGAGAGGACCGGGGTGAACGATCCACTGGTGGACCAGTTGTTATGCCAATAGCAGTGCTGGGTAGCTATGATCGGACAGGATAACCGCTGAAGGCATCTAAGCGGGAAGCCCCCCTCAAAACAAGGTATCCCTGAGAGCCGAGGTAGACCACCTCGTCGATAGGCCAGAGATGTAAGCGTGGTAACACGTTCAGTTGACTGGTACTAATTGCTCGATAGGCTTGATTTGATCCAGTAGAAGCAAGACTTCAACTTATCAATCAAAAGCATACACATACAATCAGTGGTACATGACTTGGACAAACAACGCTCAGCGCTGCAGTGGTGACCCCGTCGCTCTGCTGCGCAGAGCGCTTTTTCAGGAATTTATTTGGTTTGGTGATCATAGCGCGAGCAAAACACCTGGTCCCATCCCGAACCCAGCCGTTAAGTGCCGTAGCGCCGATGGTACTGCGTCTTAAGACGTGGGAGAGTAGGTCATCGCCAAACCTAATAAGTTCCTGATAAAAACAGTATCTCTCCACGATGAGAAAAATAACAAAACCGCCGTAGCTATAAAGCTGCGGCGGTTTTGTGTTTGGGGGGGGGGCGAATGGAGCGTTATCGGCACGTCTCTGTGCCCCCAAACTCACGCGCGAACTTCGGCGAAGCGAAAGTTAAGGGCGCTGCGTAAAATCTCAAGAAAAATCTAAATTCTATGTACGAATGCCCTTGCAGCCCTCGCACTATAAGTCTAAACGAAGGGCATTGGCGCGGGATGGAGCAGCCCGGTAGCTCGTCAGGCTCATAACCTGAAGGTCGTAGGTTCAAATCCTACTCCCGCAACCATAAATACTATACTTTGCATAACCTCCTGTTCACAGGAGGTTTTTTGCTGTCCGCACTTACCGGAAACTCCAAGACCCATCGACAAAATGCCCGCGAGAGCGCCGTGAACCTGTATTTGTGGCGCCATCCGCTTGCCGCCTGTCGGCACCGGCGTCACCACGATCTTTTCGATCAGGCTCCGAATCTCTTCCCTTGCTTCGCTGTTAGTATCGGGTTCGGCCAAACGCTTGATCAGCGCTTTGATGCGATCGTGGTAGGTGTCAGCCATCTTCGGGTGAATGCGCAGAGTCGCATCCGACACAGGAACCGCAGCTAGATCTGTTTCCAATTGCTTTTGGCATGCCTCAAGTTGCCCCATGCGGTCCTTGATCCGATCGGCCGGGGTGCCAGCCAGAATGGCGTTGACGAGAACATCCTGGTCTTTGATCACCTTGGCCAGCTCTTTTTCCTTTACGGCCCTATCGTCTGTTCTTGTGGCCGCAAGGCGGTTGCGTTCTGCGATATATTCTTCAGCGAAGGCCTTTACCAAAGCGGGGTCCATCAGGTGCGCCGACAGAGCCGTCAAGATTTGGTTTTCCATGTCTTTGCGCCCGATCGTGGTGCGATTGATGCAGACCGAAGTGCCTTTGTTGCGCGACGTGCTGCACCCGAACCGATCCAATGAGACGGTCGAAAATCCGCCACCGCAGCATCCGCATTTGATCAACCCACTGAACAGAAACCGTGGCTTGCGGCGCTCCCAGGCCTTCGCTTTGGTCTGTTTGATCGCCCGGCTTTGCTGTCTCTCTTTGACCGCGTCCCAGAGATCCTGCGGCACGATGCGCAGGTCGGGAACATCTGCATATTCAAACTCCGCTTCCGCATTCGGACGTGCCTGGCGTTTGCCTGTCTGGGGGTCTTTGACAAACTCTTGCCGATTCCAGATACGGCGACCGACATAAAGTTCGTTGTTCAGAATACCGATTCCACGCTTTGGATTGCCGTGGATCGTGGGTTTATCCCAAGCAGGCCCCCGCGGCCCCGGGATGGCTTCACGGTTTAGCATGTCAGCGATCTTGTTGGGTGACATGCCATCGACATAGGCTTGGAATATGCGGACAACAACAGCCGCTTGATCGGCGTTGATTGCCAGGCCGCCTCTGTTGAGCTCACCATCCTCTCGAAGGCTGCGCACGACATCATAGCCATAGGCTTTGCCGCCCGCAGATTTTCCCTTTTGGATACGCCCGCTCAGACCCCGGCGAGTCTTAGAGGCCAAATCCTTGAGGAAGAGCGCGTTCATTGTCCCTTTCAGCCCGATGTGCATTTCATTGACGGTTCCTTCGGACACTGTCTCGATCCCTACACCGACAAAAGCGAGATTTTGATAGAGATGCGCGATGTCAGCCTGATTGCGAGACAACCGATCAAGTGCTTCAGACAGAACAATATCAAACCGGCGGTCCGAAGCATCGCGCTGTAACCGCTGGATACCAGGCCGCAACATGCTGGCTCCTGATGTTGCATGGTCTTCGTAAGTGCCGACAATATCCCAGTCTTCGCGTGCGGCGCGGGTGCGGCACAGGCTGATCTGGTCATCGATCGAAGTTGCGTTCTGGAGGTCTGAGGAAAATCGGGCGTAAATGGCAACGCGGAGCTGTAGGTTCTTCATCTTATTTCTCCCTGGTGTTTGGCTTGTCATTTATCTGGTTGGCGATTTCAGCTTCATGATCCAGGCGCGCGGAATCTCGGGCCATCGCACGAACCAAAGCCAGAATTTGGCTATTGGCCTGATGGCCGGCCTGTATCGACCCCACAGCGGGATCCGAAGAAACAGCGTCGACGGGCGATGCTATAGGCACCTCCCTGTCGTTCGCATGTCTTTTCCGGTCCCGCGCCATTGGCCGAGTTCTCCCGTCCGCTCTGGCGAGCTGCCAGGAGGACTATATTGATGTGTCCAATGCCGGAAATCGGTCCGGCTTTCTGATCAATAATATAAAGCATCGGTGGGCCTCGTGGTTGGGGCAAAAAGGGCGGGGTGTCGCTTTTTTGGGGATAAACAGGGGGTTGGGAAAAATATTTCAAAAACAATGATGTAAAGTTGAAACAGAAAAATAACTATAAAAATACCAAAGCTAAAAAACCGAAAAATCCGTATTTTCTCTTCCTTTCAAAAACGAAAAAACAAAACAGATATTCCTCCTGCCTTCAAGAACCGGAAAACAACTTTCCTTCGAAACAATAAAAAACTGGAAAATGAAAAAAACAAAAACGAACATCTCAAAAATAATCAAAGCTGAGCATTTCCCTATATCGATCACCATTCTTTCTCTGATCGGTAGTCCTATTTTTACCGTGGAAGTGCGTGTTTGAAGATTGATATGCCCACCCGACCATGGGCGGTGTGGGCAAAGGCTTAAGCTTATTCGAGGTTCGAACGTTCGGAGCATGCATCTTGGCTGGCGCATCTATCCGCGGTGGCCGTCGTGGTCCTCGTAATCTCGCGCAGCCAGTGACGGATGTCTCCGGCACGTAGAGAACGCCGTTTGACAAGATCCCGTGCCAGCGCCTCCAGAACATCGCGATGCTTTGCCAGCAGGACGCCTGCACGCTGTTCGGCGCGGGTCAGGCGTTGGCGCACGCGGTCGCGGATGGCTGGTGTTTGCAGATACACGGCCTCGGGCCTAGCGTGCCAGACAAGCCCTTCGTGCCCAAGGCCCAACGTCGTCTCGAGATGGATTGCAGCACGGGTTGCCAGGGCCAGATCGGACGCTTCCTGCCCGCCCGCACCAGCCGAGACCTCCCCAAGAACCAGCTTTTCAGCGGCACGGCCTGCAAGTGAATAGATGATCTCGGCCTCGATGTCCGACAGCAGGCTTTCATGGGGCATGTTGCGGCGCTGGACCTCGCCACTTTCATTGGTGATGGTGATGCTCTCGATTTCCCCCAGCCCGAGGGCGGCCCCCGCTACGGTGTGACCGGCCTCGTGCAGGGCAATCCGCCACAGGATCCTGTCGTCGGCACCCGACGTCTCGATGCCCATCTGTTGGTGAATCATTTGGACGTTCAGCATTTTCCGGGCGTGCCGCGCGTCCGATCGTGCAGCGCGGATGGCAGCATCGATGTCGGCTGCGCTTTGTCCTACAGCGAGATGTGAAAGCGCCTGCAGCTCGCCATCCGCAATGTCCTTGCGCAAGTGGTGACGCAGAATGCCGAGGATCGCCGCGGCATCCGGCAGCGGCACATGGATTTTGATATCCATCCGACCGGCGCGGATCACGGCCGGGTCCATCCGTCCGGGACGATTGCAGGTGCCGATCACCACCACGCCTTCGTCTTTTGCGATGGCGTCCATTTCGCCAAGGAAGGCGTTGATGACCTGTGTCCTGTAGTTTGAGGCATGGCGATCACCGTCGGAGCGCGACCCAACGGCATCGATCTCGTCGATGATTAGAACGCTTGGCGCAAATTGACGGGCCTCTGCAAAGCTGTGCTTCATCGCCCCAAGCATCTCGCCAAGGTGTCCTTTGGCTTGCCAGTCGGCAAAGCTCGCATTGATGAACGTGATCCCCGCGCTGTTGGCCATGGCCCGAGCGAGGTAGGTTTTGCCGGTGCCGGGCGGACCGTAGAGCAGCAGAGAGCGGCTGATTTCGTGCCATCCGGTCTTGCCGTCTTTCCACGACAGCAGGTCCTCCACGATCCGCCGCGCGGCGGTAAGGGCAGGCGCCTCGCCCTCGAAATCCTCCAAGCGCGGGCCGGATAATTTTGCATCTGTGCGGATCATTGCATCCAAACGCTGAACCGCTTGCATCGGCGTTGGTGCCCGCAGTGCTGCGCAGATATCAAGCGTGACGAGGTGGGCAAGGTCGACGTCTTTCGGCAGTGTGGCCAGCAGCGCGTCGGGATCCGGGATCTGGACGCAGAGATGCCCCGCCAACATGTAAGTCATGAGGATATCGCGCGATATTGCCGCGAAAGGCAGGGTCTGCAGGCCCGTCGCCACAAGATGGCGCGGCAGCGAGACCCCGTTAGCTTGCAAGATCAACACGGGTTCGATGCGATCAATGCGCTCTGCGATAGCAACCTCAAAGCGATCCTGTGCGTTCTTTGCAATTTTGCCGTCCATGATGTCGGGCGCGACGAGTGTCCAGTCCGCATGCGGAAAGGACAGTTTCAATACGTCCTTCACGGCGTTCAGATCGGAAGGTGCGATATCGCTGATCACGGTAAGTGCCCCGCAGTGGCGACTTTCTTCAAACGCGTTGGAGCCTCCGAAGGTGGCCGCGAGCCGGATCGCTGTCAGAAGCTGGCGCGCGGGAACGTAACGGGAGGGAAGAGCAGAGCTTTCTGCCTGGGCTTCGTTTTCGTCGCCGTCGTCGAAACGGGCGAACAGTTCGTCAAGTTCCGAAACGGGCTCCATTTTCTGCTCGGTATCGGAACCGTGAGGCGCTGGCACGCCGTTGTGACGGCGCAGATTTGTAATGGCCCTGTGGGCGAAGTTGGTCCAATCGGGCCGGGTATGTGTTGTATTGGGCATAGCTGCGCCCTCCCTGTGAAACGGGTGTTTGAATGCTCCCAGGCACATGGCCCGGAATTTGATTTGTCAGTGTGCAGTCGGTGTTATGATGCGCGGCGACCGAGCTCCGCTTCGATGTCGCCCAAGCGCGCAAGAATGGTCGGAGTCAGCGATCCGTCATAGATCTCCGAGACCACGCGGATCTGGCCGCGGTAGCAGGCGGTATCGACGATGCAGTCGGGATGCGTCTGTTTCAGTTCGGAGTGCAACCGTTTCTCCAAACGGATTGCCTCCTGGCCTGTGGGCACCGGAACAGTGCGCAGAATTGCACACGGCATCTCGCGATCCGCTTTGAGCTGGTGGTGCAACCGGCTCCACGGATTGCGGGAAAAGCCTGCTTTGACAAGTTCGCGGCCGTTCTCGAGGGTGAAGCCCATTGCGTAGAGAAAGCTCGGCGCCGCCGGCCAATTCGTGCCGCAGGCGCCGCAGGAAATCCGCTGTGACTGCACGTTTGCGCGCGCGAAGCGCTGCTCGTGTCCGCATTCCACATGCCTGTAGAGGCGGTAGTTCGGATCGCCTTCGGGGTCGGGACCGATAATATCCCAGCCAAGAACTTGCGCTTCAGCAACCTCGGCCGCTGCATGGCAGCGCTCACAGCGCAGGCCAGTTTTGCCTACCGCGGTGCGTTTGACGAGCGCGAATTGGCGGCAGATCTCGTGACCGCACGACATGCGGTAGATGCCGTAGTGGCGATTAGACGGGTCACGTTTGATAAACTCCAGCCCCGCGGCCTGCGCGTCTGCCCGCCAGACAATCTCGACACAGTTGACGCAAAGTGGCTGCGCACTCATCAGCGTGAAGAGGCGGACCTTGTTGACATGGCCGCAGCGTTTGCACTGGAGAGCTAGATGCAACCGATCGACGACGCGGGCGACGATGTTGAATCCTTTTTGCTGCGCCGTGCGGATCCAGTCGGGCTTGATTGCGCCAGTGTGAATCGGAAACGGAAAATCATTGATAGTCATTGTGTTGGATGTGTTTAGCTTGTTCATTGGAAAGTCCTCCGAATAGACTGAAATTTGTTAGGCGAAATGGGGAAGGGTCACCCGAAACAATCGGGTGAGTTCACCAGTGATGCTTTTTGATGGGGGCAGGGTCCGACCGCGTGCGGTCGGACCGAATGCTTATGCGAACCGAGGCACTTCGAGTGTCTCGTCGACATAGATTGTAGCTTCACTGTCATAGGTCAGCAGGTTCGCCATCGTGTCGATGTGTGCCCGTGCTGTTCTCAGCATGACATTACGATGCCGGATGGCCAGGCTGGTGCCATCGCAATAGAACAGGTGCTCGAAGCGGGGCAGAAGCCTGTAAAACTGCATAAATGTCTGCGGCTCTTCGGAACCGATCATTGCATCGATCAACATCGACATCCGCTTTAGCGGCTTGTCGTCGGAGCAGGTCAGATCGATTGACGCAATGGTCGAAAGATGTGTGGTGACATCCGTGAACGCATGCTCGGCATCGGTCAGCCAGGAGCGGAAAGCCGGATCCCAGATGTCGACATCCTCGATCTCGCGCTCGGCTTCGATATGGCGCGCAAGCGCCGGAAGCAGAGCGGCGAACTCAGTGGCAAGCGGTGTCGGATAATGTGAATGATCAGCTTTATGCGCCAAAAAAGGCGTGATAAGTGTTTGGTCAGTCATGATGATCTCCTGAGGATCTGATTGATTAGGATGGAGGCGAGGGTTGCACCCCTTGCCTTCATTCGCACAATATGACATCATAAAGTCAACAAGTCAAGCAAGGAAATGATGTTATGCAAAAAAAAATGGGACGGCCAAAACTTGACACCGAAGCGGTGACGCTTCGACTGCCGCGCGAGATGATCGACGCTATTGATGATCGACGACGTGTTGAGCCGGATCTTCCAACACGGCCCGAGATGATCCGGCGCCTTCTGGCCGAAATCCTGGAACCGAAAGCCTGAATACAGAAGACGCGCTTCGTTGTGTGAGGATAATGAAGTTCTGGTCTGGAATTAGGAATACTGCTTAGCGCGATGGTCTTTGTTCTTCTGATTTTTCAAGACTTGCGTTGTCGTTTTAAGATTTCCGTATGTGATAAAGTTTTTCGAATTGGGTTTTCGATAACCGTTGACCGATGCCAAACAGGGCATCACTCCAAAATGATATGCATATAAATTAATGAAAATCGCGGGTGTGTGAATAATGTTTTTCGCATATTCTGTCTGGGTCCAGACTTCGATAACGGGATCGTCCCAGTCAAACGTTTTTGCGCAATCAAACTGATCCGTCAAGGCGGCCCTCTGGTTGTTTTGGATTGTCTCTGCGTTTCGCATGCTTTTAATTGTGGTTCTTGGGTACATGCTTCGGTTCGTGGTCAGCGCTTGGGCTGCCAACATGATGCTGGTTCGATGTAATTCCGATGTGCCCATCCCATAGGCGTGCTTGACTGATGTCAGCGGCGGTCCAGATCACGGCATCACCGCAACCACGTCCCTGCGAGACCTCTAAGCCTGCGGTCAAGCAGACAACGGTCGAAGTGTTGCGCAGTCAGGTAGCTCTCGGTGCAGCATCCGGCATGAAGTCAGTGCCATCGACCCAAAGGCGATGCAGAACGTCGGCGGTGCGAAACTCTCGAGCAACCATAGCACTCTTGCGGCCTCGGCGCAGCGCAACCTGAGCCCCCCAAGTTCGAAGCCATGTCGAGCGTCCGCGGTTCATCATGACGTTAGCAGCTTGGCACAACGCTCGCCTGAGGCTGACATCACCAACCTTTGTAAAGCCGCCAGACACATCTCGTTCGCCGGACTGGTTGCGTGAAGGGGTCAGACCGACCCAGGGACCGATCCTCTTCGAAGACCGAGAACGTGTCGGATCATCAACGGCGGCGCGGAACGTTCATGCCACGACTGCACCGATCCCCGGCATCGTCATCAGGCGACAGCAAACCGGATCGTCCTGACCGAGCTGACGCACCTTTTTTCAAGCCCCGCAAGCTCTTGTCGCAAAGATGCTTTGGCGCGCAGCATTGCTGTTGTTGCGGTTTCTAACATCGGCCGGGGCAAGCTCCTTGATGATGCTGTCGCACAGACCTTTCAAGTCCTGGCGAAAAACGCGGGCCTTATCCCAATCGATAAAGCTGCGGGCGCGGTCCAGTCCTGCCAACCTGCGGTCGATCACCCTGGCAATCGCCATCGAACCGGACTCGCTCGCGAGTGCCGCATTCACCCGGCGCTTGAAGCCGGCATTGCCTTGCGTCTCGTCCAGAACCAACGCGGCCTGTTTTTTTGGCACCAAGTTCAGCGAGGCATTCAATCGACAGGGAACGTTTGCGTGCCATCGGAATTCCTGAGCTGGAAACTATGTCTCATTTGATGGCGTGTTGGATCCGCAGTGGCAATAGGCTCGCATCTGGTGGCTGATGGCCTCCTAGTGAAACGGGTTACTGCACTTGGGTCGAGCCTATAACCCAACCGCCTCGTGTTGCAGGATGACAGTTGTGGCCGCAAACCACAGGTTTCTGAACTGTTCCATTCACGTTTCATTTGGACTTTATTGTGAATGATTTTCGTCAAAAACGGGACCGGTTTCAAAGTTTATGTTCCGATAGAATGGCCTTTTTTTGATCAAAATGGAGACTCTGTTACATGCTAGTAAGTTTTCTAGAGTGGCTATTCTTTTAAAAAAATTAGATATTCTCGCTATACTTTTCCACTTGAGTTTTGTCTGAGTTTGGCGTTTGATGAAAGTTATACTCTTCCAAATTTTCAAATATTTCGTCGTCTGTATCGACATAGCCCTGCGGCTTATTGATCTGCCTTCAAGATTTTCTGTTGCTCCAATTTCCCCTTAGCTTCCCGAATTTTTCCAGAAATTCGCTGAGCTGAGCACTTTTGTTGGTTAACCCTATATTGTCGTAGCGCTGGCCGGAAAAGTTCCGTTTTACGGATAGTTGGCGATGTGAAAGATGTCTGAGGCACTAGTAGCAATTACCGAAATTCGGCAATTAACTCTACTGAAATTGCATTTTCGTTATAATACATAAAGTATACCACTTTCCTCCAATTTTCTAACGGTGACCTAGAATTTAAGCGGTTTGATGTGAATTTAACGTTATTTGAACAAGGGCCGCCGTCAATCAAACAAGCGCAGAATCTTCCATGCGCGTCCAATCGAGGTGCCCTGATTTCCTGAGATATGTCATACGCGATGTCGATTCCTGCTCTCGAACGGCACCGGATCTCACCTGAAATTCTTCAAAGATCCGCTTGGCCACCCTCTCAGCTTCTGCGATTGTTCCCCCATGAGCCTGATCAAATCAAAAAAACGCGTTGTCGACCATGGGGAGGTGTTTACTCCAGCATGGATGGTGGACGCCATGCTGGACCTGGTTGAGGGCGAAGCGGAGCGGATTGACGCGAGATTTCTGGAGCCCGCCTGCGGGAGCGGCAACTTTGTGGTCCGTGTGCTTCAACGGAAACTCGCCGGCGTTGAGCAAAAGTTCGGGAAATCGGAGTTCGACAAGCGCCAATATGCCCTGCTGTCGGTGATGTGCGTTTACGGGATCGAGCTGTTGGAGGATAATGTCGAGGAGTGTCAGGCCAACATGCTGGCGGTCTTTGCGGAGTATTTGAACCTCGCCCCCGACGATGACGCCACCCGCGCCGCCGCCTATGTGCTGTCCGAGAACATCCTTCAGGGCGATGCGCTGACGATTCAGACCACGGGCGGGCGGCCGATCACATTTGCGGAGTGGGGCTATCTGGGCAAGGGCAAATTCCAGAGGCGGGATTTCCGGCTGGATGTGCTGACGGGGTCGTCGGCTTTCAGCGCCGAGGACTCGCTGTTTGCGAAGCTCGGGACGCACGAGATTTTCACGCCGGTCAAAACATACCCCGCGATGACGATCCGCGATCTGGCCACGGCAGGAGCGGCTAAATGAGCGAAGCGGAGTTTGCCTTGCGCGGGCGCAACCCTGATGTGCTGTCCTGCATCGCGAACTTGTCGAATGACGAGGTGTTCACGCCGCCTGAATTTGCGAACCGGATGCTGGACACCCTGGCAAACGCCTGGGCGCGGGACAATGGCGGGGCGAACCTTTGGGCCAATCCCGAGACCCGCTTCCTCGATCCCTGCACCAAATCCGGCATCTTCCTGCGCGAGATTACGCGGCGGCTGACCGCAGGGCTGGCCGAGCAGATCCCCGATCTGCAAGCCCGCGTGGACCACATCCTGACGCGGCAGGTTTATGGGATCGGGATCACGGAGCTGACGGCGATGTTGGCGCGGCGCAGCGTCTATTGCTCGCGCCATGCTAACGGTGAACATTCGGTCACGAAAGGGTTCAACACCGAAGCGGGCCACATTTGGTTCGAGCGTGTCGAGCACAGCTGGGACAACGGCAAATGCAAATTCTGCCGCGCCAGTCAGGACACGCTGGATCGTGGGGAGGACAGTGAATCCCACGCCTATGCCTTTATACACAACGACGACATAAAGGCCCGGATGGCCGAGCTGTTTGGAGACGACATGCAATTTGATGTAATCATCGGGAACCCGCCGTATCAGTTGGATGATGGGGGGCATGGCACAAGCGCCGCACCGATCTACCACAAGTTTGTGGAGCAGGCGAAGGCGCTTGATCCGCGCTACTTGAGCATGGTGATCCCGTCCCGTTGGTTTGCGGGTGGCAAGGGGTTGGACGAGTTCCGTCAATCCATGCTGTCCGATGATCGTGTCCGGTCGATTGATGATTATCTGAGTGCGGCGGATGTGTTTCCGGGGGTCGGCCTGAAAGGTGGCGTGTGCTATTTCCTGTGGAACCGTGACAGCCGTGGCCCATGCCGCGTAAAGACGAATTTCAAGGACTGGCCCGTGTCAGAGGCAGAGCGGCCTTTG
This sequence comes from Sulfitobacter sp. OXR-159, assembly GCF_034377145.1. NCBI lineage: Bacteria > Pseudomonadati > Pseudomonadota > Alphaproteobacteria > Rhodobacterales > Roseobacteraceae > Sulfitobacter > Sulfitobacter sp. OXR-159. The sequence goes on along the minus strand of NZ_CP139707.1, from coordinate 3,191,454 downwards.
CTCGAACAGGGAAATGATATTTTCATTCGCTTTAACGAGGGCGTCTCAATCCTGAAAAAGGTGATCGCGCATGAAGTTGGGGAGACTGATGCTCTAGCAATCCCTCCTGCCAAGCGTTTCGACAGCCTTGTGAGTTCGCGTAAACCATTTGGATTCTCGACGACATTCAAAGGGAAGCAGAGGAAGACGGCAGGTGACTTACTAGTCCATCATAATGGTGGTGTTGGTTATGTGGCACGAGAAAAGGTTGAGAGCGGCAAGCACTTTATCGACAGTTGGAAGCTGTTCGCTGGTTACGCGGCTCCTGGGACGGGGAACAAAGACACGTATCCGCACAGAATTATCAGCACTCCCTTTGTGGCTGGCCCCGAAACCGTTTCATCAGAAACTTATCTCTGTATGGGGCCATTCGACAGCAAAGAGCAGGCGGAAAGCGCGTTAAGTTATCTCGCCTGTCGCTTCACCCGTTTCCTGATCCTCCTGCATAAGTCTTCTCAGCACGTTACCCGCAAGGTTTATACCTTCGTGCCGAAGCAGGACTGGTCCCGCACATGGACCGATCAGGACCTGTATGAAAAATACGGGCTGACGGACGCCGAGATCGCTTTTGTCGAAAAGATCGTGCGCCCAATGCCTGTGGGTGAAGCATCCGCTGATGAATAAGCCCATCGAAGACATCCTGCCGCCTAAACCCGAGGCGCGCCCGCGCATCTATGCCTATACGATTGAGGATGCCGCCCATGAGGGTTTGCTGAAAGTCGGCCAAACCGCGCGCGGCGTGAAAACCCGCGTGGAGCAACAGCTCAAAACCGCCGCGATCAAGAACTACCGCATCGTGCTGGATGAGCGCGCCGAGCGTGAGGATGGCACGACATTTTCCGATCACGAGGTCCGCGCAGCGCTGGTCAAAAAGGGCTTTGAGAATACCGAACTGGAGTGGATGCGCTGCACCACCGCTGATGTGCAAACCGTCCTGACTGAGCTGCGCACGGGACAAAAGCGCGGTGGCATGCACTACCAGACGTTTGCGATGCGCGATGAACAGGCGGCGGCGGTCCGGCAGACCCACGCCTATTACCTCTCCCGCTGGAGCGAGGACGAGACCGCCGTGCCACGCTTTCTCTGGAACGCCAAGATGCGCTTTGGCAAGACCTTCACCAGCTATCAGCTGGCCAAAGAATTGGGCGCTAAACGGGTGCTGGTCGTGACGTTCAAGCCGGCGGTCGAGGATGCATGGCAGAACGATCTTGAAAGCCATGTGGATTTTGACGGCTGGCAATACCTCTCCAAAGCTTCCGGCGGCGACCCGACTCAGATCGACAGGGACAAGCCCGTTGTCTATTTCGGATCGTTTCAGGACCTTCTGGGCCACGGCCCGCATGGCACGATCAAGCCCAAGAACGAATGGATCCACAAGGAAAACTGGGACCTCGTCGTGTTTGACGAATACCATTTTGGCGCATGGCGCGACACGGCCAAGGAGCTGTTCGAGGGCGAGGATGAAGCTGTCTCCAAAACGGCGGCCAAGACGGAATATGGTGCAGGTCTGGAGGTGGTGAACGAAGATATCGGCGTTTTGTCGAATGCCGAGGCTGAATTCCTGCCGATTAAAACGCGCGCCTATCTCTACCTTTCCGGCACGCCGTTCAAGGCGCTGTCCACAGGGGAGTTCATCGAGGAGCAGATTTTCAACTGGACCTACACGGACGAACAACGCGCCAAGGCGCAGTTTGCCGCCGCCCACCCCGATGCGTGGAACCCCTACGGCGCATTGCCGCAAATGCGTCTGCTGACCTACCAGATGCCGGACGAGCTTCTGGCAATTGCCAGTTCGGGCGAGTTCGATGAATTCGATTTGAACGAATTTTTCGCCGCTGAGGGGAAGGGTGAGGACGCCGCGTTCAAGCACAAGCATGCGGTCCAGCAATGGTTGGATATTATTCGCGGCCGATATGCGGTCACGGCGGTCGATGCGCTCAAATCAGGAACAAGACCACCCTTTCCCTATTCTGATGTGCGCCTTCTTCCCTATCTACAACACGCCTTCTGGTTTCTGCCCAACGTCGCCGCCTGTCATGCGATGGCGCATCTACTGGCCGAGCGGCAAAACACCTTCTGGCATGAATATAAGATCGTTGTTGCCGCAGGCACCTCCGCCGGAATCGGGCTCGACGCCCTCCCGCCGGTACGCAAGGCCATCGGCGGCGGGTTCGAGAGCAAGAGCATTGTCCTGTCCTGCGGCAAACTGACGACAGGCGTGACCGTGCCGCAATGGTCCTCTATCCTGATGCTGCGGAACCTGAAATCGCCCGAGACGTATTTTCAGGCGGCGTTTCGGGTGCAATCCCCGTGGACGCTCAAGAACCCCGAAGGCGATGAGCCGAACCGCGAAGATATCCTGAAACCGGCCTGTTTTGTTTTCGACTTCGCCCCAACGCGCGCCCTGCGCCAACTGTCGGAATACGCCATCGGCCTGTCCCCGAACGAGGCCAATCCCGAGAACGCAGTCAGGGATCTGGTATCCTTTCTGCCCGTGCTGGCCTTCGACGGCGCCAACATGACCCAGATCGACGCGGGCGGCATTTTGGATATCGCCATGGCAGGCACATCCGCGACTCTTCTGGCCCGAAAATGGGAAAGCGCGCTGCTGGTCAACGTCGACAATGACACCCTGCGCAAGATTATGAACAACCCCGAAGCCTTGGCCGCCGTTGAGCGCATCGAAGGCTGGCGCGCCCTTGGTGACAACGTGATCGAGACGATCATCAACAAGAGCGAGAAGGTCAAGGAGCTTAAGGGTAAGGCCGCAGCCTCTGGCCTGACGGCGAAAGAAAAGAAAGAGCTGTCAGCCGAAGAACGTGACTACAAATCGAAACGTAAACTAGTTCAAGAAAAGCTGGTCAAATTCGCAACCCGGATTCCAGCATTCATGTATCTGACTGACTTTCGTGAAAACACATTGCAGAACGTCATTACAAAGTTGGAACCCAAATTATTTCTAAGCGTAACTGGTTTGACGGTGGCTGATTTTCATCTTCTGGTTAGATTGAAGGTCTTTAACACGGAGCACATGAATCAGGCGGTATTTGCGTTCCGCAGATATGAGGATGCGTCGCTGTCATACACTGGGATTTCAGCACATCGGGGACTGGCGCGCTACGGGCTTTATAACACGGTAGTCGAAAGCCCTGTTTGAGAAGCCACCCTAGAACGAGACATACAATGGAAGAAGCGAATTGACCTTATGACCACTCACATGACCTCACGTATTGCTTGGCACGATGATGGCTGGAACGGCGCAATTTGTAAGAAACCGGGGGAAAATGCCTACTGCATCGGTTGCAAGAGTTATCCTGGCGATCTGATAGCCTTAACACGTGATTTGCCTAAAGAAAAAGAACTAGCAGGCCTGAGTGGAAATGAACTCGGAGACTATGTTCCCCCCTGCAACTATAGCTACAATGCTTTCGGCGCGGACAATGCACCGGCGGCCTCGGACCCACCCGACTTTTTCCGAGACGGTGCTGATCGCAGGACTTGGAGTCTTCCTCCAGCGACCGTTTGCGCATGGTTTTTTGACGCTATGTATGACGAGAGCATAAGAACCGATGGCAAGTTGGACAATACGAAGCGCCGGGCTGAAGTGGAACGCTACTTTGATGATGTTGCCAAGGACATAGGCGCGAACCTCTTATTCGCTTACGCAAATCGATCTAATCCGATCTCCACTGAGGACCATCAGTGTTTTGTAATTGTGGGTGTTTCTGAGATAGTCGGCATCGGCGATATGATGACATACGACAACGTGACGCCATATATTGAAGAGAACTACGCTGGAGGAATGATCTGGGGGCGAGAAGTATCAACTTCATACCCGGAAACCGGATTGCGCCTGCCATACCATCTCTATCGTGACCAACCGGAAAAATTGGCTCTACTTGCGATGGTTCCTGAGGACGAGCGCGTCTTCAAAATGGGATCGCGTCACGTAGATGACGACACTGCCATCGGCCTACTTGAACAATTCTTGGACCGGGTTCGACTCCTTAAAGAATGGGGCGATGATAGCGAGGACTGGCAAGCGCGAGAAGACTGGCTACAAAAAACGATCGGACGACTATGGAAAGCTCGCGGCTTATATCCAGGTCTTATGGCGGTCCTTGATGCATTAGGTGCCTCGGATCTTATCACGGATACGAAAAATATCGCTTTGCGTTTGGGCGTCAGTGCCGCCCATAACGCAGTTTTTTCTTTACTAGACGGTGAGAATCCACTTGGAATGGGGGAATTCCTATCAGATCGGAAAGTTCGAAACCTTCAGAATAGGTGGGCACGGCATCCCGAGGGTATCCGTGTTTTAGCAAAGGGGGCACTATCACGGCTCTCTCTGCCCGCCGAAACAATTGAGAAAATTCTCTTACACCGGAACAAGCACGGTCTTCCACACGACGTGGGCGGAATTATCGAGAACCCTTATATCCTGTCAGAGGCCTTCATTGGTGATGATCCAGCGGATCGTATCCCCTGGTCTGCAGTGGACCGTGCTATGCTACCATCTCCTGACCTTGGACCTCGGGGTGCAGAAGAGCTCGAGATTGATGACGAACGGCGGCTGCGTGCCCTTATGGTGGATTGCCTGCTTCGTGAAGGTGTTCATAGCTTTCTTCCGGTAAGCGAATTGGTTAAGCGAGCAAATTTTCGGCTTGCTCGACTTCCGGACTGGAAGCGACATCAATTGAACGAGCATTTTTTTGATGTGGGGGCGGATTACCTCGATGAGGCACTTACCCTCCGTGCTGACGAGAATGAGGCCGTCGTCTACCTAAGCAGTGTTTATCAAGATGAGCGTGCGGTCGAAAAAGCTCTCGCTGGCCTTGCCGACCGTGAAGAGATGACGCTTCGACGAGCGATCTCTTCGGACACTTGGCGCCGCTGGCTCTACCGTGAGGACAGTTCACTCGCCCGCAAGGCAACAGAAAAATATGGGTCTGCTGTAAAAGAGCAGGAAGAGATTGCTGCACGTCTACTGAGGCAGCCCCTTTCTGTACTCGCGGGAACAGCGGGAACAGGTAAAACAAGCGTAATCCAGGCAATTGTGCGAGCGGTCAAATCTACGGACGGCGACGGTACCTCTATCCGAATTCTGACACCAACAGGAAAGGCAGGTGATCGGGTACGGGAACTCCTACGGGAAGCAAAGGTTCCTGCGCAGGTCGATACTATTCATTCAGCTTTAGCTTCCAATGGGTGGCTTGCAGACAATCTGACCTTTCATCGGCGAGGCGGGAAGAAGCTTGATGTTGGAACGCTTATTGTTGACGAGACATCAATGCTTGACTTGGAGCTTGCTGCGGCTTTCGCGCGAATGGTTGACTGGGATACCGTGCAACGGCTCGTGCTCGTCGGTGACGAGGGCCAACTCCCACCTGTCGGCAGGGGTCGAGTTTTCGCAGATGTCATTCGTTGGCTCGAAGGCGAGCGCCCCGAGGCAATTGGTCGTTTGCAACTAAATCTTCGCCAGTTACTTAATCAGATTGAAGGGCGTGGAACGGCAGTGCTTGAGGTTGCTGGTATGTTCCGCGCAAATCCTGCCTGGCACAAAATGTCGGCTGAACAGGATGGTCCAGACGACACCGGGGCGACCACATTGGCGCAGAAGGATATGCTTGAGCGACTACATGCAGGAGGCGAAATCGATAAAGACCTCGCAGTAGAGTTTTGGTCCAAGCCTGAAGAGCTTCCCGCGCTTTTGATCAACCGGCTGGAGCAACGGATGGCCTTGAAGACGGGATTGAAAGTTGACGAAGAGAGGCCATATCTTTTGTGGAAAGATGCCTTTTCAAAGGGACCAGCCGCGTTTCAAATCCTGACGCCGCATCGAGGCGGCTCACATGGTGTCGAGAACCTCAATCAAGCGTGCCAGCGTCGAAGAAACGCATCCACGATTGAAAGGCTAGGTGTCGTCGATGGACTGACTTTAGGGGATAAAGTTATTCAGGTTCGAAATCGATCACGGTCCAATCCTCTGTCGGCGTATGATTGGAACCTGCGTAAGGTCCAAGATGTTGAAGTGTTCAATGGTGAAATCGGAATGGTGAAGCCATCCGGGATGGACGCTAAAGATTTGGCTGTGCGTATGAAGAGCGGTCGGGGTAAACGACTAAGTCGGTTTGCCGTAGAATTTGCGCGCAAGCCAGGGTTGGACGTTGGATACGGCAAAGACATCCAACGGTCTGACGGCCGGTGGGGCACGGTAAGTGCCAGCGAGAACCTCGAGTTGGGTTACGCGATTACGGTTCACAAAGCTCAGGGCAGCGAGTTTGACGAGACGATCATAGTTCTGCCGCAGGCAGAAAGCCCGCTTGCCATGGAGTTGGTCTATACTGCCCTAACCCGTGCTACTGGACACTGCACTCTGCTCCTAAAGGACGATATCTCATCGCTACTTAAAGCTCGCCGCAGAGAGAATGCCCAAGTGCCGAGCATCTCATCTTGGCTATTTCAGCGAAACAAGGCTGACCCACTCTTGCGGGACCGATCATGGTATGAAGAGGGGCGCATTCACAAGGCGCTGAGCGGTGATATGGTGCGATCGAAGTCAGAAGTGATCATCGCTAATCTTCTACATGAGAAGGATGTTCGCTTTGCATATGAGAGTCCTTTGGTTGCAAAAGACGGTTCAATGCACCTGCCAGACTTCACGATTACGTCGGGCGGGAAGACAACTTTCTGGGAACACCTTGGAATGCTTGATCAGGCCAATTACGCCGAACGATGGGAACGCAAGCGGCTCTGGTATGACCAATGGTTTCCGGGCCAGCTTGTCACGACGAAGGAAGGCCCGGATCTGAGCGATGATAGCGCCAAGCTTATCTCGAAGCTCGTAGAACGGAAAAATAGTGCGCAATCTAGGCTTTGAGAATTTGCGCTTGCCAAATCAAATAGAAAACCTCTGCATTAGCTTATCGAAATTAGTGATACGTAAAGACGAGATAATATTAGTGAAAAAGTGTAGTCAGCGCTGAGGCTTAAAGAATACTTGGCGCAGCCTAGAAAATAAAGTGTGAGATCCTGAAATGAAACTGTCACCATGCGGGGCCGGACTTCATGTCCGCGAGGTACAATGCGCCGAAGCTTTGAAGGCAGCGCTTCCGGAAAAATGGTGTAAGCGGTGGCCCGGGGGCATGTTGTAGGGTGTGATCTGCGCTGCGAGAACGAACGCATCTTATGACGGGGAGTGCGTTTCGCAATGTGCGCTACAAATTCGTTTCTCAGATCGCTTGGCGTCGAGATTTATGCGTCCGGCCATCGCCGTTGGTCGGATACCGCAAAGGCACAGGCGGTGGCGGAGACGCTTGAGGTCGGTGCAACGGTGAACGCTGTTGCTAAGCGATATGGCATCCTTCCGAACCAACTATCGGCCTGGCGTCGACAGGCCAAGCAAGGAAAGCTGTTGCTACCCGCGCCGGATGCCGACGCGCCGCTCTTCGCTCCACTGGTGGTCTCTGCTGGGCCGGAAGAGGCCACAGAAGCTCTGACTGTTCCGAATGAGGCGATCAGATTGATCTTTGGAGAGATCGCCATCGAGCTGCCGCTGCAGACATCTGCCTCTCGGATTGCAGAGATCGCCCACGCGCTTGATGCTTCTTCATGCTGATACCATCGCAAGGCGTTCGGATATTGGTTGCGACGCGGCCGGTGGACTTCCGTAAAGGACACGATGGATTGGCTTCGATGGTGCAGTCGGCATTGGCCCAAGACCCCTTTACCGGAACAGTCTTTGTATTCCGCGCCAAACGGGCCGACAGGATGAAGATTTTGTTCTGGGACGGCAGCGGGCTCGTGATGACCTACAAGCGACTTGAGGAGAACAGCTTCATTTGGCCCGCCATTCGAGATGGCGTGATCACCTTGAACCGCCCCCAATTCGAGGCGCTTTTTGCAGGGCTGGACTGGCGCCGGGTGCGCTCTTTAGAACCCCGCAGACCGGCTGCGGCAGAGTGACTCGGAGGCGCAAAAGGCCTGCCCATTTGGGCGTAAATCAAGCTATACTCCGGGCATGTCCGACCTGCCGCCCATCGATATATCTGCCATCCCCGAGAGCCAGCGTGAAGCTGTCTTGGCGGTGCTGCGCGAGAACAAATCGCTGAAGCAAGAGACGACCGGGCTACAAACCAAAACATCTGAGCTGGAAGTTTTGGTTAAGCGTCTGGAGCACCTCATTGCCGAGCTCAAGAACGCCACACATGGCAAGCGCTCGGAGAAGTTAAGCGAGGATGAACGGCAGCTGGCTTTTGAAGACCTTGAGGTTGCCGTCGCTGAAGTTGAGACTCAGCAAGCTGAGCAGACGCCCTCAGAGGCACGGCCTCGCAAAGCTGCCCGACGCAACCGTGGCAATCTTCCCGAAGACCTTCCACGGGTTGAGCGGGTGGACGAGCCTCAGAGTTTGAACTGCCCCTGCGGGTGTGGCGAGATGCACCGTATAGGCGAAGACCGCACCGAGCGGCTGGATATCATTCCAGCGCAGCTGCGTGTCATCGTCACCGTTCGCCCCAAATATGCTTGCCGTTCCTGCGCTGAAGGTATCACGCAGGCCCCGGCGCCTGCGCATCTGATCGAAGGCGGGTTGCCGACTGAGGGCGCCATCGCACATGTGCTTGTCAGCAAATTCTCAGACCACTTGCCGTTGTATCGTCAAAGCCAAATCCTTGCCCGCTCCGGCATCGATATCCACCGCAGCACTTTGGCCGATTGGGTCGGCACAGCGGCTTTCCATCTGAGCCCTGTCGTGGACCGCTTGGCTGAGCATCTAAAGAAGTCCGGCAAGCTATTTATGGATGAGACAACGGCCCCCGTTCTGGACCCAGGTCGAGGCCGCACGAAGACAGGATACCTTTGGGCACTGGCGCGCGACGACCGAGGATGGGGTGGAGATGATCCGCCAGGCGTTGTCTTCACTTATGCCCCGGGTCGTGCAGGGCAGAATGCAGAACAGATATTGCGGGGCTTTGACGGCACTCTGCAACTGGACGGCTATGCTGGCTACAACCGGCTCACGCGCCCGTCGCGGAAAGGTGGCGCGCCGATCACTGTCGCGTATTGTTGGGCACACGCACGCCGCAAGCTGAAAGAGGTCTTTGATCGAGACGGCTCAGAGATCGCCGCAGAAGGGCTGCGTCGGATCGCAGAGTTCTACCGCATTGAAGGCGAGATCCGTGGGATGGGTCCGGGTCAGCGCCTCTCGGCACGTCAGGCCCGCACGGCACCATTGATGGCAGAGTTCGGCGAGTGGCTTCAGAGCCAACGGCGCCGGATCTCCTCGAAGTCCCGTCTCGGCGAGAAGTTGACCTATATCCATCGGCAGTGGAGCGGGCTGCAGACCTTCCTGCACGACGGCCGGGTTGAGATCGACTCCAATGCAGTCGAGAACCTGATCCGAACAATTGCATTGACCCGAAAGAACGCGCTTTTTGCCGGTCACGACGAAGGTGGCCACGCCTGGGGCCGCATCGCATCTCTCATAGCGACTGCGAAGGTCAATGATGTCGAACCGTTCGCATATCTCAAGGCCACCCTCGAAGCGATTGCAGCAGGCCATCCGGCCAATCGCATCGACGACCTACTTCCGTGGAATTTCCAGCCGTCAAGCTGATCTCAAGTGCCGCATAGCCGCCGCTTACAAAATGGTATGCTTATTCAAATTTGGAATTAGTTCTGGGAAGAGGAATAACCAGAGAAGTTGATCTCGTGATTGTTGCTGACCACTACATTTTTGTGATCGATGTAAAGGATTGGTATGGAACGGTCGAGTCTAGAGAAGGTAATTGGTTTCAAAATGGAAAAGACCGCGGCGGATCACCTGTTAAGAAAATAGCTGAGATCCAAAGGAAGGTATTTGAAAAGCTGCAGGGCCACTTGAAAAGCAGGAAAGATACCCGAGAACTATCCGTTCCGAGAGTGATCGGCTTGGTTCTGATGGCTGGGAGGTCTGATTGCTCCGGCATATCTGATCTTGAGAAAGACAACGTGCTAGATTTAGAACTGTTCATCAGAATCGCTAATAGTCCTAATAAGCTGCGCGATAACTTTGGAAATGTGCCTTTTGATCACGTTAAAGACTCCTTTTCTGGTCGGCAATGGAAGCAAATTTTAACTCGATTCTTCAACGTAAAGTCCTCTCCCTTTTTTCAACCGGGACAACGAAGGTTTCAGGGCCTGCTCGCTCAGAACGCCCCTACCTTCGTACACCCCAATGGAATTTATTCAGAATTCGATGCTTACGAAGAGAAAATACCTCTCAACACTTCAACTTTGAGACTGTGGGATTTCGCCAAGTGTGAAAACTCTCGATTTCAGACTGAAGAGGGAAGGTCCGAGATAGCCGGGCGCGAAAAGAGCGTATTCCACTGGTTGCGGGATCGAAACAGTTTCACAGAAAAGTATCTACTAACACCAGCAGCTCACGATGTCGATAGCACCGTCGACTATTGGGAAGCTTATGAACGAAGGCAAAAACAAAAAAGGCTTTCAGATTTTGTTCTAACCGAAGCTGAACGATTGAGTGCTGAAGAGCGGTTGGAAATGTCTCGACAGCTGCTGGCTGCCGTGGCGTCACTTCACGAAAGCGGAGCCGCGCATTTAGACCTCGGCCCCCATAGTATTTGGATGGAAGTACCGACTACGGTTCGATTATCCCATTTGATGGCGGCACATACTCCTGAGGGTCGTTCATTGGGCATAGACCGCTATCAGTTTCTCTCAAGTGTCACTTTGCCGGAAATTATCTTGGACGTACATTCTTCTCCACAACGGCGAGATGTATTTTTGGTTGGTGTAGCAGTCCATTCAGTTTTATTTGGACACGCTCCCGAAGGTAATCCACCTGATTGGAACTCAAACGTAGATTTAGATAATTGCCATGCAAATCTACATGGATGGTTTAGTGCAGTTCTCGAGCATGATCCTAACAATAGAATTCGCACGTGCAGCGATGCCCTTTCTTTGTTTAACAAAGCAACAGCGACCTCGCCATCTAGCACGAAGATAATCGAAAAAATCGAGATCGAACACTCGCCAATAAAATCACAAATGCAAGCTGCTCGAATGTTTCCTCTGATTGAGGACTTCATATGGGCACCTCGATTTTTGAACAATTTTTGGTAGTTTGGCGGCGCGGGCGGCCTGAAGCAGGATCGTGGCTTTCGTCTGGCAATTGGCAGAGCCTCGCAACCGCTGTATTGCGGCCTTCAAGCCTTGTTTGTCATGCTTTGACGCGTGATCGGTTCTTGGATCGCCCGGTATTCACGCCGGACACGGGTTGATGCGGCGCAGTTGAACGAGGCGTCGCATGTTATATGCGAGGTTCTTCATCCCGATCCTAGCCTTGGCTCGCACCAGACCAATGCTACGCACAAGGGTGCCACCCATGTCGTTGGTCTGTGCGCCGAATACATGTTCCACCCGGACCCGAACGGTGGATTTGGTCCGATTGCTGCCCTTGGCCTGATCTGTGAGAGGTTTGCCGCGTTTCCCCTTACGGTGGATGTGACTTTTCAGCTTCCGCGCGCGCAATTTCGCCTCCGTCTCCTCGGACCGATAGGCCGCATCCGCCCACACACCGGAGCCGGTATTGCCTCGCATCAGCAGGTGATCCACCGCTTGACTGTCATGCAGCGCGGCATCGCTGACGTGATAGCGCCGGACCAGCTTGTGCTTTCGGTCGACGTTCACATGGTTCTTGTAGCCGTAATGGCTCTTGCCGTGCTTTTTCGTCCAGCGCGCGTCCACGTCCTTCTGGCTGCGCTTGGCGGGCTTGTTTTCCCAATGCTCGGGGTTCTCGCCCTTCTTGATTGACGCGTTCTCGTCGCGCGTGTTGTGATTGCGCGGCACCGCCACAATAGAGGCATCAAGAATTTGCCCACCCCGAGCGATATACCCCTGCCGCGCCAAATACCCGTCAAATTGACGAAACAGCTCTTCCACCTTGCCCGCCTGCGCCAGCGCATCGCGATACAGCCACACCGTCTTTGCATCCGGCACCCGGTCCGCAAGGCTAAGTCCCAGAAACCTCATAAAGGACAGCCGGTCACGGACCTGATATTCGATCTGATCGTCCGACAGGTTGTAGAGTGCGCTCAGCACCAGCGTCTTGAACATCAGCACAGTGTCCATCGGCTTGCGGCCTGCGCGCGACTTGCGCTCCGCATCAGGCTTGCGCCAAACCTCATCCAAAATAGAACGAAACTCCTCCCACGGCACGACCGCATCGATCTCAACCAATGGGTCCTTCTTCGCGTCAAGGCTCGCATAGCGGTCGGAAAGATCAAAGAAACCCATCTGCGTCATTGCCGTCTCCCCTGTGCCGGTTCGTCCCATCAAAGATAACGCAGCACCGGGGTTGGGGCAATTTTTAGAGGTGCCCATATGTGAAACAAACGCTTTGGAAGCTTGGATCACAGAGCATGCAGGAAGAAAGCTTCTTGTCAAAATGTGGAAACAAGCAGCAATTGGCGACTTAGGAAAGAACTCTCCGAAAATACTGTCATTCTTGGAGCAAGCCAAAAATATGATTGCCGACCAGCCAAAAGGAATAGCCCCTATTCGGCATTACTCATGGGCACCTCGATTTTTGAACAATTTTTGGTAGTTTGGCGGCGCGGGCGGCCTGAAGCAGGATCGTGGCTTTCGTCTGGCAATTGGCAGAGCCTCGCAACCGCTGTATTGCGGCCTTCAAGCCTTGTTTGTCATGCTTTGACGCGTGATCGGTTCTTGGATCGCCCGGTATTCACGCCGGACACGGGTTGATGCGGCGCAGTTGAACGAGGCGTCGCATGTTATATGCGAGGTTCTTCATCCCGATCCTAGCCTTGGCTCGCACCAGACCAATGCTACGCACAAGGGTGCCACCCATGTCGTTGGTCTGTGCGCCGAATACATGTTCCACCCGGACCCGAACGGTGGATTTGGTCCGATTGCTGCCCTTGGCCTGATCTGTGAGAGGTTTGCCGCGTTTCCCCTTACGGTGGATGTGACTTTTCAGCTTCCGCGCGCGCAATTTCGCCTCCGTCTCCTCGGACCGATAGGCCGCATCCGCCCACACACCGGAGCCGGTATTGCCTCGCATCAGCAGGTGATCCACCGCTTGACTGTCATGCAGCGCGGCATCGCTGACGTGATAGCGCCGGACCAGCTTGTGCTTTCGGTCGACGTTCACATGGTTCTTGTAGCCGTAATGGCTCTTGCCGTGCTTTTTCGTCCAGCGCGCGTCCACGTCCTTCTGGCTGCGCTTGGCGGGCTTGTTTTCCCAATGCTCGGGGTTCTCGCCCTTCTTGATTGACGCGTTCTCGTCGCGCGTGTTGTGATTGCGCGGCACCGCCACAATAGAGGCATCAAGAATTTGCCCACCCCGAGCGATATACCCCTGCCGCGCCAAATACCCGTCAAATTGACGAAACAGCTCTTCCACCTTGCCCGCCTGCGCCAGCGCATCGCGATACAGCCACACCGTCTTTGCATCCGGCACCCGGTCCGCAAGGCTAAGTCCCAGAAACCTCATAAAGGACAGCCGGTCACGGACCTGATATTCGATCTGATCGTCCGACAGGTTGTAGAGTGCGCTCAGCACCAGCGTCTTGAACATCAGCACAGTGTCCATCGGCTTGCGGCCTGCGCGCGACTTGCGCTCCGCATCAGGCTTGCGCCAAACCTCATCCAAAATAGAACGAAACTCCTCCCACGGCACGACCGCATCGATCTCAACCAATGGGTCCTTCTTCGCGTCAAGGCTCGCATAGCGGTCGGAAAGATCAAAGAAACCCATCTGCGTCATTGCCGTCTCCCCTGTGCCGGTTCGTCCCATCAAAGATAACGCAGCACCGGGGTTGGGGCAATTTTTAGAGGTGCCCTCAAGAGAAAATAATTGATCAAATTAATGAGATAGAAAATCCTGTAAGCCCTGCCGATGAAGTGCAGAGGCTGGATATTTCGATCCGGAATGCTGGGACTGGTCCAATCGAGCCTGATGAAGGCCATTTCTTCTTCCGGCACCGTGTATCGAGAAACCGAGACATTGAGTTCATACACCTGCGTGGGGCCAACGAAGAGTTAATGATTGCCTTGTCACCAGATTGGGAAGTTCAATGGGCCAAGAGGCAAAAGGTTTCACAGGAAAACCTGATAAGAAACGAGAAAAGTGAATTTTTCCGTTGTGAGTTGCATGTTAGCGTCCAGGAAAACACGCGGGACAGCTTTGGTTCACTGAGCAATCTCATCGAACGCTACGATCTGCGAAACCTACTTAGAAACGTGACGACACCGAGCGCCGTAGAGACGGACGATGAACTAGTTAGGTCGACAGACGATGAGACGGACGCTCTTGTAGAAAAAGCCGCGGCAGAAAAGGTATCAGTAGGTGAAGGCCTATCGCCATCGACAGATGTCGATGTGCCGGAGCTTTGGAAAAAGCTCATTGACGTAGAGAGCCAACTTTCCATTGAGGGGGATACGACAGCCGATAGTTGGTTCGATGAGCGCCTTAAAATGACAGCCGTCCCTTTTAGTTTAGACTTGGGCCAGATTGAGTTTGATCGTGAAGACACTGTACTAGTGCTCTGAGTCTGACACTTCCTACCTGTTTCCGCGAGTTTCATCGAGCTTGTCCAGCGCGCGACGTTCCCGGGTGAGGATATCCTCTGCGGTTTTGGTCCATTTGAAGGGCCTTGGCTTCTCGTTGTGGTGGGCCAGATAGTCGTAGATCGCGGCCTCAAGATCATCGACGCTGGAATAGCTGCCGCGCCGGATGCGCCTTGATGTGATCTCGGCAAAGAAGCGCTCCACCAGGTTCAGCCATGACGCGCTGGTGGGCGTGAAGTGCAGCTTGAAGCGCGGATGCTTTTCGAGCCAGGCCTTTACCTCAGGCGTCTTGTGGGTGGCGTAGTTGTCGAGCACCAGATGCACATCGCGCCGCGTGGGCACAGCCTTGTCGATCTGTCGGAGGAATTTCAGGAACTCCTGCGCACGATGGCGTGGCATGCAATCGCCAATGACGGTGCCTGATTTCACATCCAGCGCAGCAAACAGCGTGGTCGTGCCATGGCGTTTGTAATCGTGCGTTACGGTCGCGGCACGGCCCTTCTTGAGCGGCAGTCCGGGCTGGGTGCGATCCAGCGCCTGGATCTGGGATTTCTCATCGACGCAGAGCACCACGGCACGGTCTGGCGGGTCGAGGTAGAGCCCGACGATATCGGTGACCTTCTCCTCGAACTTTGGGTCGTTCGAGACCTTGAACCCCTTCGTGAGATGCGGCTTCAAGCCAGCTTCTGCCCAGATGCGGCCGACGCTCGACGGCGAGATGCCCATGGCTTCGGCCATTAGCGCGCGGCTCCAGTGCGTTGCATTGGGCGGGGTTTCCTGCACCGTCTTGGCGATCACCTTCAGCCTTGTTTCCACGGGCAAAGGCGGCACCCGCGAGGGTCGCGTCTTGTCACGCTTGAGACCGGCCACGCCCTCATCGAGATACCGCTGCTGCCAGCGCCAGACCGTGGGTTTCGACGTGCCCGCGCGTCGCATAATCTCGAACGTGCCATGACCGTCCGCTGTGGCCAGGACGATCTCGGCCCGCCAGACAAGCTTGCGCGCAGTGTTGCGGTTGCTGATCAGGGCTTGAAGCTCAGTACGGTCGGCGGGGCCAAGGTAAAGGCAGATGTCATGGCGTCTCATGCCTCAAATATGGCACATCACGTTGCCGATGGGAATCTCCTGTCAGGTGGAGAACACTAGTTGAAAAAGAAACCAAAGCTGGAAGGTGGGCGAAGATAGGGCAGTTGGATGTACGGCAGTCCAGAAGAGATTGTGTTTACGTTGATTCCTTTTGGGAAAAGGCCAGCTTGAGGATTGAAGCCGGAACACGCTTGCGGTTTGAAAGCTTCTTCACGTCGGAAAGCTTGAAGCGTCGCAAAGATGCCGTTGATAAAGTACTACAAGGCAGCGGACGTACGGCCGACTTGGTCTCCGCTTTTGATCCCCAGAGAAACTCTATACCAACCAACTTTTCATGGGTCCCAGATAATGACCTGATTGCGTCCTATCAATTGAACGAGGAACAAGAACTGGCATTGAGGGGTGTGATTTCAAAGAGGCCATTGAGCCTTGTCCAAGGCCCCCCTGGAACTGGCAAGACGCGGTTTATTGCCGCCCTTGCTCATTATGCCCTTACTCATGGGCTAGCGCGAAGCGTCTTGTTAAGTAGCCAATCCCATGAAGCCGTTAACACTGCTATTGAAGGTGTAATAAAGCATTTTGCCAATGAGGGGGAGAAGCCAAGTGTCTTCCGGGTGGGTGCAAATACAGTGGACGCCACGGGCGAACTTCAACAGTATTTCGCACGAAATTTGGAGCAATCTCTCAAAGATCGGTTTTCGGCTTCCTTTAAAGACCGAATTCGTATCGCTGGAAAATCGCTAGTGCTCTGAGTCTGACACTTCCTACCTGTTTCCGCGAGTTTCATCGAGCTTGTCCAGCGCGCGACGTTCCCGGGTGAGGATATCCTCTGCGGTTTTGGTCCATTTGAAGGGCCTTGGCTTCTCGTTGTGGTGGGCCAGATAGTCGTAGATCGCGGCCTCAAGATCATCGACGCTGGAATAGCTGCCGCGCCGGATGCGCCTTGATGTGATCTCGGCAAAGAAGCGCTCCACCAGGTTCAGCCATGACGCGCTGGTGGGCGTGAAGTGCAGCTTGAAGCGCGGATGCTTTTCGAGCCAGGCCTTTACCTCAGGCGTCTTGTGGGTGGCGTAGTTGTCGAGCACCAGATGCACATCGCGCCGCGTGGGCACAGCCTTGTCGATCTGTCGGAGGAATTTCAGGAACTCCTGCGCACGATGGCGTGGCATGCAATCGCCAATGACGGTGCCTGATTTCACATCCAGCGCAGCAAACAGCGTGGTCGTGCCATGGCGTTTGTAATCGTGCGTTACGGTCGCGGCACGGCCCTTCTTGAGCGGCAGTCCGGGCTGGGTGCGATCCAGCGCCTGGATCTGGGATTTCTCATCGACGCAGAGCACCACGGCACGGTCTGGCGGGTCGAGGTAGAGCCCGACGATATCGGTGACCTTCTCCTCGAACTTTGGGTCGTTCGAGACCTTGAACCCCTTCGTGAGATGCGGCTTCAAGCCAGCTTCTGCCCAGATGCGGCCGACGCTCGACGGCGAGATGCCCATGGCTTCGGCCATTAGCGCGCGGCTCCAGTGCGTTGCATTGGGCGGGGTTTCCTGCACCGTCTTGGCGATCACCTTCAGCCTTGTTTCCACGGGCAAAGGCGGCACCCGCGAGGGTCGCGTCTTGTCACGCTTGAGACCGGCCACGCCCTCATCGAGATACCGCTGCTGCCAGCGCCAGACCGTGGGTTTCGACGTGCCCGCGCGTCGCATAATCTCGAACGTGCCATGACCGTCCGCTGTGGCCAGGACGATCTCGGCCCGCCAGACAAGCTTGCGCGCAGTGTTGCGGTTGCTGATCAGGGCTTGAAGCTCAGTACGGTCGGCGGGGCCAAGGTAAAGGCAGATGTCATGGCGTCTCATGCCTCAAATATGGCACATCACGTTGCCGATGGGAATCTCCTGTCAGGTGGAGAACACTAGGAGTTCCTGAAGATATCTCGGACAAAATTTGCGTGGTGGAAACCACAATCAACGATATGGTGAGTTCGATTGAACGATTATCAATGGCTTCACGTGATCCCAACGACTCAAATAAGCGGAAGCATAATTTGTTGATGTCTCTGGAGCAACAGATCGCATCGGTTATTCCAGAAGGAGAAGTTAGCACAGACGATAACGAAATGTTGGAAGTTCCAAACGCTGTCGTTTCTCAAATCATTAAGTTAGACTGCAGACCTATTGGTCTCGGGGACGACAAAATTGAAAAGCTACGCGAAATCATACGCCTTGCGAAGGATTTTATTGGAGCTAGCTCGTCTGTGTCTAGAAGTTTTGAACCCTTCTTTGCAGGCACGCGCCAGATAGTCGCGGGAACTTGCGTAGGGCTAGGTCGTCGCTCTTTGGGGCTAACCACTACGCCTTTTGACCTTGTTATTGTTGACGAGGCAGCGCGGTGTACAGCTAGCGAACTGCTCGTGCCGCTTCAAGCCTCGCGATGGACAGTCATGGTCGGTGACCACGCTCAGCTTCAACCTCACCACGAGCCAGCCGTCGTCGAAAGGGTTTCTAGAGAACTTAAGCTGAAGCGAAGCGATATACTGGTATCAGATTTCGAGCGGGTGTTTTGTTCACCATATGCCGAAACTGGTGGATTCAGTTTGCAGCGCCAATACAGAATGTTACCGGCAATCAATCAAATTGTTTCTAAGACTTTCTATCCTGGATTAAACCTTTCGGCCGGACGCCACGAACCAGTGCTCCCACCAAGTGTGCTTGAAAAGATCTTGGAGAATGAAGTCGCTTGGGTAGAGACGGATAGCTTGGGGAAGGCGGGATATGAAACCAGCCCAAAGGGAAGCTCCAGTAAAGTCAATGAAGCTGAAGCTGATGCCATCGTAGGACTCATCGAAAAGTGGGTTGCTGACGATACCGTTGCCAGATGGCTCGAAAGTCAAACCGATTATGAAGCGGGAATTGGGGTAATTTGCATGTACGCAGCACAGCGCGACCTCCTAAAGCGAAAATTGAATATGTCGTGTGCCAGTAGGTATTTGAATAAAGGTCTAAAGGTGGGGACCGTAGACAGCTACCAAGGTAAGGAGAACCCAATCGTCATACTCTCATTGGTTCGAAACAACAAAAACGGTTTAGTTGTGAACGGAGAACGATCTATACGGGAAGGGTTCTTGATTGCCCCAAACAGAATTAATGTTGCATTTAGTCGCGCGATGGATCGATTGTTTATCGTAGGAAATAGGAATGCGTGGCGCCCCGGGACTCCAATTGCAAGCGCCGCATCAGAGTTTTCAGAGCTGGCCTCGCAAGGCCGAGCAACAGTGATCAGCGCAGATACCTTAATTGACCGAAGCATCGGGAATGTAGAGCAAGAGGGTTGAGTATGACCTGCATTCCCCAGGTGGCGTGTCGTTTGAGGTGAAGATCGCCTGTATCCGATCGCTAGACAAGGATTTTCTGCCGCAAGCGGCACCTGCGGTCGCGCAGACTGCTGGATCTGGACGGATCAGACCGCGAAGCCGCTGTTTCCTTGCCCAGGGGCGGCGTTTTTCAGCGCAGCGGACAGATCTGTCCAGCCGCTTTCGTTCAGTTTGAGCGTGGATCGCGATCATGCGCATAGCGGTGGCGCTCGCAATCGGCGGATAGCGGCGAGGATGGCGCGTACCATCGTGCCGGTGACAGCGACCTCGGCCAGCTGGAAGGTGATGGTGCGGGCGTGACGGACCACACGTGCCCCGATCTTGATCAGCTTCAGTTGCAGGCTGGTCAACGACCAGTCGGCCATGGCTTCGGGCAGCTCGATGCAGCGCAAGAAGGTGGCCAGGTTGTACGCCAGGGCGTGCAGTTGCAGCCGCACCTCATTGTCGCGGAACTTCCGGCACGACAGCCGCGTCCAGCGAAAGGCGTATTTGCCCTCTTTGATGTGCTGCTCGGCGGTGCCGCGCTGGTTGTAGAACCGCACCACCCAGTCCGGCTCCATCGGCAGGTTGGTGACGATGAAGCCGACACGCGGGAACAGTTCGCCCGGATGCCATTCGATCTTGGCGATCACCCGGCGTTCCTTGTCCCAGGACGCCGCCTGATACTCGAATTCCTCGAAGAACCGCTTGACCTTGGTCAGTGACGGCCGCCCGACAGGGCGCGTTAGCCGATGCGCGATCTTGTCCTTGAGGACCGCGTTTGCGGGCAGCCGGATGGCGTAGAAGAACCGCGCTTCTTCCAATCGCTCATAGATCGCCGGGATCGCGTAGGCAGCATCGGCCCGGAAGAACCTGCCACCAAGGTCGCGCTCCGCGTAGCGCGCAATGACGGGGTCGAGAACATCACGCCAGCCATCGGCGCTGTGGACGTTGCCATGGCGCAGGGCGCAGCGTTCCAGCATCCCGAACTGGTTGAACAGAAAGTTGGGGTGATAGCAGCTACAGTCGAAATGGCCATTCCAGGCGGACCCTTCCTGGTCGCCATGGGTCGGGCTGACCGAGCTGTCCATGTCCAGAACGATGTACTTCAGCCCGTTACGGTCATGGAACCGGTCGATCCATTGCCCGTTCAGGTCGGCCAGCGCGGCACGGTTCCCGGCCAGAGCCAGCGTCTCGGTCTCGAACCGTCCCATCTGCGATGCCGAGGCCGCTTGTGCATCGACCGCTCTGCCGCCGACAACTTGGCGCATGACCGGATCGCAGGCGAGACGGTTGGCGTCGTTGACATCCTCGTATCCGGCCAGCCGCCCAAAGACTGATTGCCGGAACAGGCCGTCGAGCCGATGGACCGTGTTCTTGCCAGAGCGAGTATCGCGCAGCGCCGCTGACGCCAAATCGGACAACCCGAGCGCGTCATCAAGCTCGCGCATCACCAGAAGGCCGCCGTCGGAACTGAGCTGCGTGCCGCGAAATTCCAGCCGCACGCGAGGGTCGAAATCCACCCGATCTGCCCGTTGCAAGCCCGCACCCTCTGGGTGATCCATGAAACGCGCCCCTCGCAGCCTTCAACACCATGTTTTATATAGGAAATATAATGGTCAGGACAGCGAAATCAGCGCCTTACTTGGGAAATGTGGGGTATGAAACGGTCCAAGAGAAAGATACTTTCCGTAAGCCAAAACCCTTACCAAGAAAAACACTTGACGGGAGAAGAAAATGAGGCTGTAGATGAGGATAAGATTGTCGTTGGAACTATTGAATTAGCTTTACCTTGCCGACATTTTTTAGTCGAATACAAGGTCGCCGGTTCTGAGAAATTCTCGCCAACTCTTGAGTTTTTGCTTCGAATTATTCATTCAGCACCGGGTATTGAAAGAGGGCAAGTGTCTGCATTCTTTGGCTACAACGACGACGAGATCGCTTTCGTCGTTAATGAAGCGACAGTTCATGGCTTCGTGAGCGAAGCAGATAGCAGATTAAACCTTACGATTGCCGGACGGGAGCTCTTCGAAAAATCGATCGATGGTCCAAGGCTGTTCTCAGTGCGAAAGAAGATTGACAAGGTATCTTTTGACCTTTTGTCTATTTCTCCTACTAGTCAGAAGAATCTCCGCGTCAAATCGTTACCTGAATTACCGATTTCAAACGAAGCAGCTTCTAAGGGAGTGGCACAAGAGATTCAGGTAAATAGCCTAAGACGATTTTTTGGAGAATTGGGCCTATCTCGTAGTCGTGAAGGTGAAGTACCCGCGACATTATATTCTGTCGACAACGTAAGAGCAGAAAATCGTTTCCAAGAGAGTATCCCGATCTCACTTGTGGCGAGTATATCTTCTCCGAGTATTGTAACGGCAGATTTAAGTGAATGGAGGGCGGACCATGAAATTGCGGACAGACTAGAAATTGAGCGGGAAGTGTCGAAGTTTGTCGACACGTTGAAAACTCTTTCGAGAACTGGCGATGGAGATGAAGCCTATGACATACTCTCAGAGATTTTTCCTGATTACTTAGATCGGTTTTCCACGCGGCGGGGACTTAATGTTGAGCGTTTTTGGCGGGAAGTGGCAGGTCAGGATCCATCGCCAAGGGTCAACCGCAAGACCGTTCCAGTGGTTGGCTCGCTGTTCACGAAAAAGAACTCAAGGGCCATCGGTCAAGTGATCGAATACGGAGCCAGGAACTTTAATCGAACATTAAAGCGTGAGAGGCTAGTGCTCTGAGTCTGACACTTCCTACCTGTTTCCGCGAGTTTCATCGAGCTTGTCCAGCGCGCGACGTTCCCGGGTGAGGATATCCTCTGCGGTTTTGGTCCATTTGAAGGGCCTTGGCTTCTCGTTGTGGTGGGCCAGATAGTCGTAGATCGCGGCCTCAAGATCATCGACGCTGGAATAGCTGCCGCGCCGGATGCGCCTTGATGTGATCTCGGCAAAGAAGCGCTCCACCAGGTTCAGCCATGACGCGCTGGTGGGCGTGAAGTGCAGCTTGAAGCGCGGATGCTTTTCGAGCCAGGCCTTTACCTCAGGCGTCTTGTGGGTGGCGTAGTTGTCGAGCACCAGATGCACATCGCGCCGCGTGGGCACAGCCTTGTCGATCTGTCGGAGGAATTTCAGGAACTCCTGCGCACGATGGCGTGGCATGCAATCGCCAATGACGGTGCCTGATTTCACATCCAGCGCAGCAAACAGCGTGGTCGTGCCATGGCGTTTGTAATCGTGCGTTACGGTCGCGGCACGGCCCTTCTTGAGCGGCAGTCCGGGCTGGGTGCGATCCAGCGCCTGGATCTGGGATTTCTCATCGACGCAGAGCACCACGGCACGGTCTGGCGGGTCGAGGTAGAGCCCGACGATATCGGTGACCTTCTCCTCGAACTTTGGGTCGTTCGAGACCTTGAACCCCTTCGTGAGATGCGGCTTCAAGCCAGCTTCTGCCCAGATGCGGCCGACGCTCGACGGCGAGATGCCCATGGCTTCGGCCATTAGCGCGCGGCTCCAGTGCGTTGCATTGGGCGGGGTTTCCTGCACCGTCTTGGCGATCACCTTCAGCCTTGTTTCCACGGGCAAAGGCGGCACCCGCGAGGGTCGCGTCTTGTCACGCTTGAGACCGGCCACGCCCTCATCGAGATACCGCTGCTGCCAGCGCCAGACCGTGGGTTTCGACGTGCCCGCGCGTCGCATAATCTCGAACGTGCCATGACCGTCCGCTGTGGCCAGGACGATCTCGGCCCGCCAGACAAGCTTGCGCGCAGTGTTGCGGTTGCTGATCAGGGCTTGAAGCTCAGTACGGTCGGCGGGGCCAAGGTAAAGGCAGATGTCATGGCGTCTCATGCCTCAAATATGGCACATCACGTTGCCGATGGGAATCTCCTGTCAGGTGGAGAACACTAGACTATTTTTGGGCTGGACCGCAAATTCCGACTTGGGCAGCAACTTCCGTCGCTCTAAGCACTAATGATTTTATTAAAACCAAAATAGCCGACTCGTCAGGAGGTGCAGTTAATATTCGAGATATCGCAAACTTGTGTCTCTTTCCGGGGAGTCATCCCCTCCATCTTCGCCATGTATTTGACTTTGCTATTGATATTAGGGTTCAGAGTCTTCCAAGAGAGCTTGAGATATTATTTATCCCCGGCATCTTAGTGGCTGTGTCTGTTCACGCACCGATAATGCTAAACTTGGGCTTTCCAACTCCCCTTGGGGCTATGTCTTTCGACATGGACACGTTGGAAAGAACACATAATTTTCTGAGCCGGCGACTTTGTAATGAGGGCGACAACAGAATCCAAAAATTTCTTAAAGATGCAGAGATGGGGTCTGATCTTGTAAGTGAAGGAATAGACCCAGAATAGACTCGTTTGAGCACGACGTTTTACCTGCCGAAGATATGCCTGTCGAAGCATTGCGTAAGTTGGGTCAAGAAACTGATCTACGCCGCTTGATCACAACTTGGCTAAGGGGTCGAGATCGTGGCATATTTGATTTTCCCTAGGAGGCTGTGTTTATCGAAGAAAAAAGGCCGGACATTCGTTTAGTCCGCAGCTAATGGCCGCTTCTCTAATTCGGTGTCTGGGTCAAGTTCGTTTTCCTACTTTTGAATGATCAAGGATCGTTTGTCCGGGTCACGCTTCTCTTCGCAGTCTGGTTTGGCGTTCGAAATGGCGCCGCTGCATGCATGTGTCAGATTGAAAGTGGAGAGCCCCGCTTTCCGGCGCGCTTCAAGTTGCGCAGCGGACATTTTCGGCTTCGTCCACGAACCTCGTCCGGATTGGACGATCCCGTCAGGTTAGGTGGTAGGCTA
This sequence comes from Sulfitobacter sp. OXR-159, assembly GCF_034377145.1. Lineage (NCBI taxonomy): Bacteria > Pseudomonadati > Pseudomonadota > Alphaproteobacteria > Rhodobacterales > Roseobacteraceae > Sulfitobacter > Sulfitobacter sp. OXR-159. The sequence goes on along the minus strand of NZ_CP139707.1, from coordinate 3,167,573 downwards.
CTTGTTCATGCCGTGCCTCCAACTTGTTCCTGACGGAATTCACTGCCGTCGATCCACATACGGTGGAGTAGAACAGCAAGTTTGCGGGCGACGGCAACAACTGCGCATCGGCGACCTTTGGTGCGCATCAATCGCATGCCCCATGATTTAATCTGTGACCCTGCCATCGTTCGCATCAGCAATGCGTTGGCAGCAGCATTAAGAGTTGCACGAACATCTCGATCTCCTGCCTTTGAAATTCGGCCAGGATTGTCGTGCTCCCCTGACTGAAAGCGCGTTGGCGTCAGGCCAAAGTGCGCAGCAACTGTACGCGAACGCTTGAAGCGGTTTGGATCATCAACGGCCGCCTTGAATGTCAGTGCTGCAATTGGCCCAACACCTGGAACGGTCATCATGCGCATGCAAACCTCGTCTTGAGACGCTGCACGTTTCACGCGCCGATTCAGCTTGAGGTAGTGTTGGAACAAAGCCGCCCGCGCGTCGAGCAATGGAATGATCGAATGCGCAAGGACGTCGTCCAACTCGATCATCGGCCGTACCAAGCCATCAAAAGATCCGTGTTTCACTGTTCGGGGCAATCGTACGCCGAAGATTTTCAGCAGACCGCGAACCTCGTTGGCCAGATCCATTGTCTTCTGGAGCAAAGCTTTTCGCGTGCTCAATAGCGCCCTCAGCCCGTGGGCTTCTCGGCCCTTCATATGGACCGGACTGAACCAGCCTGTTCGTAGGATTTGGGCAATGCCCTTTGCATCTGTCTTGTCGGTTTTGTTTCGCATCGGAGATAAGGCGGCACTTACTTGCCGAGCTTCCATGCATACGACTTCGAAGCCTTTTTGACCTGCCACGGAACTCTCATCCAGCTGTGACTTGAGCCCGATTGATGTTTACGCCGATTGGCGCAGGTTGAGCAATCGCCCGACACGCGGAGCTTTCATCTCGCGTATCGGGGCGGGCGATTGCGGTGGTCAGGGTCCGCGCGTAGTCGGCCGGGGTCTGGTAATTCAAGGCCGAATGCGGGCGTTCGGTGTTGTAGTCGGTGGCCCATGCGGGGATCACGACGCGGGCATGTGCCAGGTTGCGGAACATGGTCTCGTTAAGTAGCTCGTCGCGCATCCGCCCGTTAAAGCTTTCGACGAAGCCGTTCTGCATGGGCTTGCCCGGCGCGATGTAGTGCCATTCGATCCGATGCTCGGAACACCAGCGCAGGATCGCGTTACTGGTTAGTTCGGTCCCATTATCGCTGACAATCATGCCAGGCTTTCCGCGCCGCTCGATCAATGCCGTCAGCTCGCGTGCCACACGCCGTCCCGAAATCGAGGTATCCGGGATTGCCGCTAAGCACTCCCGGGTGACATCGTCGACCACGTTGAGCACCCGGAAGCGCTGGCCGCTGGCGAATTGGTCGTGGACGAAATCCAATGACCAACGTGCGTTCGGCCGTGCTTCGACCAAGATTGGCACCCGTGTCCCGACAGCCTTGCGTCGGGCCTTTCGCTTGCGCACCGCCAGCCCTTCCTCGCGGTAAAGCCGATAGATCCGGTTGATCCCCGAGGGCTCGCCCTCGCGGCGCAGCAGCACGAAGAGCCGCCGATAACCGAACCGTCGACGCTCATTGGCCAGATCCCGCAACCGACCGCGTAGAACCGTGTCCGGCGCACGCTTAGCCTGGTAGCGGACCATCTTGCGGTCCGCCCCGGCAATCCGGCACGCCCGCCGTTCCGATAGCCCGAGAAGGGCCTTCAGATGCGCGACCGCCTCGCGCTTCACGGCAGGCGTCACCACTTTTTTGAAACCAGTTCCTTCATTGCAGCCAGATCGAGCATCTGCTCGGCCAGCAGCTTCTTCAGCTTGGCGTTCTCATCATCAAGCGTCTTCAGCCGCTTGGCCTCAGACACCGTCATGCCGCCGAATTTGGCCTTCCAGTTATAAAAGGTGCCTTCCGACATGCCGTGCTTGCGGCACAAGTCCGCGCATTTTGCGCCTGCTTCGTGCTCGCCAAGGATGCCGATGATCTGTTCGTCCGTGAATCTCGTTCGCTTCATTGTCCGTCCTCAAGTTGGGCCGGACTCTAATCGACGGTGGAGGAAAAATCCCGTGGCAGGTCAATTGCGATTCGCCGGGTAGCCATTGGAATGAAGCTTCCGTACGTCCCTCGCTTTGATTGGGCCAAGACCGCAGAGAAGATCCTTACCCGGGACCGGCACGAGCTGGACCGACACAATGAAGATCACGGATACAGGTAGAGAATTTCAGACTTAGAGCGACTGTCCGAAACGCAAAACGCAACCCCGAGGGTTGCGTTTTCGGTTGAACTGAAACGGGGGAGGTTAATCCGCGATCAGCCCCATGTTCTCAAGCTTCAGCAGCACCTGATGGGCACAGTTGTCGACCTCAACATTCTCGGTCTCCAGCACCAGTTCGGCGTTCTGCGGTACGTCATAGGGGTCGGAAATGCCTGTGAACTCCTTGATCTTGCCTTCGCGCGCCAGCTTGTAGAGCCCCTTGCGGTCGCGGCGCTCGCATTCCTCAATCGAGGTCGCGACATGGACCTCAACGAAGGCGCCGAAGTTCTCCACATCCTCACGCACCGCGCGGCGGGTGGTGGCATAGGGCGCGATGGGCGCGCAGATGGCGATGCCGCCGTTCTTGGTGATCTCGCTTGCAACATAGCCGATGCGGCGGATGTTCAGGTCGCGGTGCTCTTTCGAGAAGCCCAGTTCCGAGCTGAGGTTTTTCCGCACGATATCGCCATCTAGGAGCGTCACAGGGCGACCGCCCATCTCCATCAGCTTGACCATCAGCGCGTTGGCGATGGTGGATTTGCCCGAGCCGGAGAAACCGGTGAAGAAGACGGTAAAGCCCTGCTTCGAGCGCGGCGGCGAGGTGCGGCGCAGTTCCTTGACGACCTCGGGGAAGGAGAACCACTCAGGGATTTCCAGCCCTTCGCGCAGGCGGCGGCGCAGCTCGGTGCCCGAGATGTTCAGGATGGTGACGCTGTCTTTGTCCTCGATTTCATCCATGGCCTCATATTGAGCGCGTTCCTGCACCCAGACCATATGTTTGAAATCGACCATTTCGATGCCCATTTCCTCTTGATGCGCGCGGAAGAGGTCCTGCGCGTCATAGGGGCCATAGAAATCTTCACCGGCGGAGTTCTTGCCGGGGCCAGCGTGGTCGCGACCCACGATGAAATGTGTGCAGCCGTGGTTCTTGCGGATCAGCCCGTGCCAGACGGCCTCACGCGGGCCAGCCATGCGCATGGCGAGGTTCAAAAGGCTCATCGAGGTGGTGGCGGCAGGGTATTTGTCGAGCACCGCCTCATAGCAGCGCACGCGGGTGAAGTGATCGACATCGCCCGGTTTAGTCATGCCGACGACCGGATGGATCAGCAGGTTGGCCTGCGCCTCACGGGCGGCACGGAAGGTGAGTTCCTGGTGCGCGCGGTGCAGCGGGTTGCGGGTTTGGAAGGCCACCACGCGGCGCCAGCCCAGCTTGCGGAAATAGGCGCGCAGCTCGTTAGGCGTGTCGCGACGGGCACGGAAATCATAGTGCACGGGCTGCTGGATGCCGGTCACCGGACCGCCGAGATAGACGTTGCCCGCTTGGTTGTGCAGATAGTTCACCGCCGGATGCGCGTCGTCATCCGCGCCAAAGACCTTCTCGGCCTCCCGTGCCTTGTTTGGGGTCCAACGGTCGGTGATGGTCATGGTCGCAAGGATCACGCCCTCTTGGTCGCGCAGGGCGATGTCCTGACCCAGTTCCAGCTTTTCGGCGAAGGCTTCGCTGACGTCGAGGTTGATCGGCATGGGCCAGAGGCTGCCATCGGCCAGCCGCATGTTCTCGACCACGCCGTCATAGTCTTCCTCGGACAGGAAACCTTTGAGCGGGTTGAAACCGCCGTTCATCAAAAGCTCCAGATCGCAGATCTGACGCGGGGTGAGATCAAGGCTCACCAAATTGCCGGCTTCGATCTTGAGTTTCTGCGAAGACTCGTAAGAGACATAGAGTTCGGGGATCGGCGCAAGGTTGCTGGGCATCATAACTATCACTTTTTCTAAACTTGGCAGGTGCTTTGAATGGGGCCGCCATAGCTGCAATGCGCGTGATATGTCTATAGATTTAGTGCTCTGAGCCTGAAACTTCCTACCTGTTGCCCATTCAAATTCACGAAAGTTAGGGTGACGAGGTCACAATTTTTCCACCTCACGCCATCGCCCAAATCGCGCTCCCGCAACTGGACTATCCAATAGATTTAGTCCTCTGACGCCCTGCAGGGCGTACTCTCACTTGCGTTGGAATGGGCAATTCCTCCCGCCCATCGTGGTCTACCCCTCACGCCTTCCCGCACCAACGTCACACGGGCCGTCCCCATCCGACATTCCGCTTCTACCGCAAAACAGCGCGCGCCCCATACGCGAGTTGCCCAAAATTTCACAGTTCGGCTGCCAACTGCCCAATCATACAGCACCCTTTCTGCGGTGCAGAAATTTCCCCGCGGTCGGGGCTTGCTGGCTCGGTCCTCTGAACTGAGGCTGTAGAGGCTCCGCTACGGGGCGTCGCGAACGGAGAAGTCCGGCAAGGGGGCCATCCGTGCGTAACTATAATAAACGCTGTGTGGAAATGCATTTGGCCTTTGGCATGCTTGCGTCTCCGCTCTTCCGCACACCAAACGGGGATACCGAAATGAGACTTTCCACCAAACGCACACTTACTGCGACCGCTGCCCTATTGATCGCAGGTTCAGCCGCCAGCGCGGAATGCGAGGACCCGATCAAGGTTGGCGTGCTGCACTCTCTGTCCGGCACGATGGCCATTTCCGAGACGACGTTGAAAGACACGATGGAGCTTTTGATCACGCAACAAAACGCTGCGGGCGGTCTGTTGGATTGCGAAATCGAAGCCGTTGTCGTGGATCCCGCCTCGGATTGGCCTTTGTTCGCCGAAAAGGCGCGCGAGCTTCTGACCGTGTCCGAGGTGGATGTCATCTTCGGCTCCTGGACATCTGTTTCGCGCAAATCCGCATTGCCTGTTCTGGAAGAGTTGAACGGCCTGATGTTCTACCCGGTTCAGTATGAGGGCGAGGAAAGCTCGCGCAACGTGTTCTATACCGGCGCGGCCCCGAATCAGCAGGCGATCCCTGCGACCGATTATTTCCTGGAGGAACTGGGCGTCGAGAAATTTGCTCTGCTCGGCACAGACTATGTCTATCCCAGAACCACCAACAATATCCTTGAACAGTACCTTTTGGACAAGGGCATCCCCAAGGAAAACATCTTCGTTAACTATACACCCTTCGGGCATTCGGACTGGTCCACCATTGTGGCGGATGTGGTCGAACTGGGGGCGGATGGCTCTCAGGTGGGCGTGATCTCGACCATCAACGGCGACGCGAATATCGGCTTTTACAAGGAGTTGGCGGCTGCCGGTATCTCGGCTGATGACATCCCGGTCGTGGCATTTTCGGTCGGGGAAGAAGAGCTTTCGGGCCTCGATACCGCTGACCTTGTCGGCCACCTCGCGGCGTGGAACTACTTTCAATCCGCAGAATCCGATGCGAACGACGAATGGGTCGCCGCTTGGAAAGAGGCGATGGGCGAAGACCGCGTGACCAATGACCCGATGGAAGCCCATTATATCGGCTTCAACATGTGGGTGAATGCGGTCACCGAGGCGGGCACCACGGATGTGGATGCGGTGCGTGCGGCGATGTATGGGCAGGAATTCCCGAACCTCACCGGCGGGACGGCTGTCATGCTGCCCAATCACCACCTCGCCAAGCCTGTCTTGATTGGTGAAATCACCTCTGACGGCCAGTTCGACATCATCAGCCAGACCGAAGAGGTGCCCGGCGATGCATGGACGGACTTCCTGCCTGAATCGGCTGTTCTGGTCTCCGATTGGAAAGAACTTGAGTGCGGCATGTACAATACCGAAACCAAAACCTGCGTTCAGTTGACCTCGAACTACTAACGCCAACCGTCGGGCGCGTCCTCAACCGCGCCCGACGCTCTTTCTGAACACTCTTTCCGTCCGAAAGCCCCATATCTCATGGTTCGAATACTGCTCAGCCTGATGTGCTTGCTGACATCCGTCAGTCTTGCATCCGCTCAGGAACTTCAGTCTGTCTTGCAGACCCACGCCGAAGAGGTGGCCAAGCCATCGCGCAAATCGGTCGGCGTTTTGCTGGACGATCTGGTGGCATCGGGCCTGCCGCAGGTTCCTGTTTTTCTGGAGCAATGGGCCGAGCGGAGCGTCTGGCAAGACGATGCAACTGGCCTGTTCTACTTTGCGAAGGAAGCCGGCGATACACTCACGCTGCGCGACGTTGATACGGGCGAAGAGACAACGGCTTCTTCGGACAGTTTCAGCCAGCTGCGCCCCAACGGCGGTGTGCGGCGTGTCATCGGCACGGCATTGGTGCAGTTCCAACTGTCTGATCCCGACCCCGAACGCCGCAGCGCCGCCCTTGAAAGCATCGCGAGACGCAGCGATGCCAGCCAGCTTGACCCGCTCTTGGCCTCGCTCGAAGGGGAGAATGATCCCATCCTGCGCGCCCGCAAACAGCAACTGAGCAATTTCTTGACCGCGCGCTTCGGAGCGGCCCCCGAGGCGCGCATTCGTGCGATCGAAAGCCTGTCTTCCGACACCTCTCTCGAAGCCCGCGCGGTGCTGAGCCAAATTCTATCTGTAACGACAGGCGTTGCGGCAGAGCAGCCCGAGGGTAACATCGCCCGCAATCTTGACCCCATGGTGGCCCCTTCGGCGAGCTATGAGACGCTGGTCGAAGCCGATCTTGCCCCCGCAATCGTGCCGCCCGGTGATATTCGTGCTGCCCTTGAAGCCAATATCGTCGATGGCCGCGTCGGCGGCATCCCTCTGGCGCAACTGGACGACCCGGACAGGCGGATGGATGCGTATCGCGCGCTTGCCGAGGCGGGGACCGTCCCGCCGTTGGTAACGCCGGATGATATCGTCACCGCCCTGCAGAATGCCGTCTTCTATGAACGCTACGAAGAGGATGACAGGGCGATTACCGACGCTGCCCGCACCACGCTTGACGCGGTTGAGACGCAGGTCGGCTGGGCGCAGACCTTTGATTTGACGTTGGACGGTTTGTCGCTGGCCTCGATTTATTTTCTCGCAGCGATTGGGCTGGCGATTACCTTTGGGCAGATGGGGGTCATCAACATGGCCCATGGCGAGTTTATCATGATGGGCGCCTATACGGGCTATGTCGTGCAACTCATCGTCCCTGACTACACGGTCTCGCTGCTCATCGCGCTGCCGCTAGCCTTTGCCGTTACCTTTGGGGCGGGTGTCGCAATGGAGCGGCTGGTGATCCGGCATCTCTACCATCGCCCGCTTGAAACCTTATTGGCGACCTTCGGCATCTCGATCGCCTTGCAGCAAATCGCCAAGAATATCTTTGGCACTCAGGCCCGCCCGCTGACATCGCCTGAGTGGCTTCGGGGCGCGCTCGTAATCTCGGATGTGGTTCAAATCAGTTACATCCGCATTGCCATATTCGTGCTGGCGCTGATCTTTCTATTTTTGCTGCTGTATATCCTCAAGCGCACGCGCCTTGGTTTGGAGGTGCGCGCGGTGACGCAAAACCCGGGCATGGCGGCTTCAATGGGCATCAACCCTGACCGCATCAATATGATGACCTTTGGGCTGGGGTCCGGCATCGCCGGGGTCGCGGGCGTCGGCATCGGCCTTTATGCGCAGGTCACCTCTGAAATGGGCGCGAACTATATCGTGCAAAGCTTCATGACCGTCGTAGTGGGCGGTGTTGGATCGGTATTCGGCACGCTGGCCGGAGCGGGGCTGATTGGCTTCCTGCAAAAGGGGATCGAGTGGTTGAACCCGTCCAACACACTGGCGGCACAGACCTACATGATCCTTTTCATCATCCTGTTCATTCAATTCCGGCCCAAGGGCATCGTCGCCCCCAAAGGCCGGGCAGCGGCGGATTGAGCCATGACCCAGACGCACAGCCAACGACGGTCTTTCATCGGCCGCAATCCTTCGGTTCTCTACTTCCTTGCCGCACTGGGTCTCTTTACAGTCCTTGTGACGGTGATGTCCGAAGCCGCCGGTACCGGTCTTGTCTCAACCTCCTTCGTCAAGACATTGGGCAAAGCCCTGTGTCTTTGCCTCGTGGCCATCGCGATGGATGTCGTTTGGGGGTATTGCGGCATCCTTAGCCTCGGTCATTTCGCCTTTTTCGGGATCGGCGGCTACGCCATCGGGATGTGGCTCATGTATGCGCGTACGGAAAACATCGTCGCGGACAGCCTCGCAGGTCAGGTCATCCCGCCAACCCCGCAAGAGATTTCAGACGCCATCGGAAACCAAATTTTCGGTGTCGTCGGCTCATCGGAATTCCCGTTGATCTGGGCTTTCGCGGAAAACATTTTTATCCAATTGGCCTTCGTCGTGCTGATCCCCGGCGCCCTTGCGCTGGTCTTTGGCTGGCTTGCATTCCGCAGCCGCGTCAACGGCGTTTACCTGTCGATCCTGACCCAAGCCATGACACTGGCGCTCGCGCTCTACCTGTTTCAGAACGACAGCGGTTTGCGTGGCAACAACGGTCTGTCGGGCCTGCAAAACATCCCCGGCTTCGCCGAAAGCGGCCAAGACGTGGTCTCCATCGTCTTTTTCCTCGCCTCTGCCTTGGCGCTTGCTCTGGGCTATCTGTTTTTCGCATGGATCACCGACAGCAAGCTGGGCAATGTCATCCAAGCCATCCGTGACGATGAATCGCGCGTTCGTTTTCTGGGCTACCATGTAGAGAGCTATAAGCTCTTCGTCTTCACCATCACCGCCATCGTCGCAGGCATCGCCGGCGCGCTTTATTACCCGCAAGCGGGCATCATCAACCCGGCTGAAATCGCCCCCATCGCGTCGATCTATCTCGCGGTATGGGTCGCCATCGGCGGGCGTGGCCGGCTTTACGGTGCGGTGATCGGTGCGGCGGTGGTCTCACTTTTGTCCAGTTGGTTTACGGGCGGCGGCGCGCCCAGCATCAATCTGGGGGTCTATACGATCCACTGGGTTGATTGGTGGCTGGTGCTGCTTGGCCTGAGCTTTGTACTTATCACGCTGTTTGCCCCCAAGGGCATCGGCGGCCTCTTTGACAAACTGGTGCGCAAGTCATGAGTTCTCTTTTGGAAATGTCCGGAATTTCGAAATCTTTTGACGGGTTTCAGGCGATCAAGAACCTTAGTCTACAGATCGGTGAGCCGGAATTGCGCGCGGTGATCGGCCCCAATGGCGCGGGCAAGACGACCTTCATGGACATCATCACCGGCAAGACAAAGCCGGATGAAGGCTATATTCTGTTTGGTGATGACAGCCGCTCTCTTATTGGCATGTCGGAAAGCCAGATCGCGATGCTTGGGATTGGGCGCAAGTTTCAAAAGCCGACAGTGTTTGAGGCGCAAACCGTGCGCGAAAACCTTGCCATGGCGCTAAAGAACCCGCGTGGTACATTCTCGGTGCTGTTCCACCGCAAGACCTCGGAAGGGGCGGCGCGGCTTGAAAAGATCGCCGATGAGATCAACCTGACCGCCCATCTCTCCCGCCCTGCCGGAGAGTTAAGCCACGGGCAAAAGCAGTGGCTGGAGATCGGGATGCTGCTTGCGCAATCACCCCGCTTGCTGCTGGTGGATGAGCCCGCCGCAGGCATGACGGCGCATGAACGCGAACACACCACAGACATCCTGAAAAAAGCCGCCGAGACCCGCGCCGTTATCGTGGTGGAACACGACATGGAGTTTGTGCGGCGGCTGAATTGCAAGGTGACCGTGTTGCACGAAGGATCGGTGCTGGCCGAAGGGTCGCTGGATCATGTCACCAGCAACCAGACTGTTATTGACGTTTATTTGGGGCGCAGCGATGCTGGAGATTGAGAACCTAAACCTGAAATACGGGCAATCTCAGATACTTCATGAGGTCACGTTGAACGCGCCCGTGGGGCAGGTGACCTGTGTGACGGGCACCAATGGGGTCGGCAAAACCAGCCTGCTGAAAGCCATCGCCGGGCGGCATCCTTTTTCGGGCGGGCGGATCAGCCTTGATGGTGAGGAATTGCAACCGGGCCGTGCGGCCCTGTCGGCCAAAGCGGGCGTCGGATATGTGCCACAGGGGCGCGAGATATTTCCGCTCATGACCGTTCAAGAGAACCTCGAAACGGGCTTTGCCTGCCTTCCCAAATCCGAGCATAAGATCCCGGATGACATTTTTGAGCTTTTTCCGGTCCTCGCTGAGATGAAGGCCCGGCGCGGGGGGGACTTGTCTGGTGGGCAACAACAGCAGCTTTCCGTTGCCCGGGCGCTTATTGCCCGCCCTAAGGTGCTGCTGTTGGATGAACCGACCGAAGGGATTCAGCCCAATATCATCCAGATGATCGGCCACACCATTCGCCTTCTGCGGGATCGGGGGGAATTGGCCATCGTGTTGGTGGAGCAGAATTTCGAATTTGCCTACCTCAATGCCGATCATTTCCACGTCATGCAGCGCGGACAAATCACCCAATCGATCCCAAAATCCGAAGCCCAACGCGCGCAACTCTTGGACGCGCTTGCGCTATAAGTGATCGCTGTTGCCCGTCTTGCGCGCAGGCCCGGCTTGCCCGCAAGGCGCAAAACCCTTCTATTATTGTGGCGCGGCGGGGCAGCAAAGTCTTGACTTCCCGACCGTCAAACGGTGTACCTGCGCGAAACCTGAAATAGCCCTAGGAAGGGACCATCATGCACGCCTATCGCAGCCATACCTGTGCCGATCTGAGCCTTGAGAACAAGGGTGACACTGTGCGCCTGTCCGGCTGGGTGCACCGGGTGCGGGACCACGGCGGTGTGCTGTTTTTGGACCTGCGCGACCATTACGGGATCACTCAGGTCATCTGCGACCCTGACAGCCCGGCCTTCGCCGAGATGGAAAAGGTCCGCGCGGAATGGTGCGTGCGCATTGATGGCACTGTAAAGGCGCGGGACGAAAGCCTTGTGAACCCCAAGCTGCCCACCGGCGAGATTGAGGTCTATGCGCGCGACATCGAAGTGCTAGGCTCCGCCGCTGAATTGCCGCTTCAGGTCTTCGGCGAGCAGGAATACCCCGAAGAGACGCGCCTGCGCTATCGCTACCTCGACCTGCGTCGCGAGAAGATGCAAAAGAACATGGCGCTGCGTTCCGACGTTGTGACCTCCATCCGCAAGCGCATGTGGGATCAGAACTTCCGTGAGTTCCAGACGCCGATCATCACGGCGTCTTCCCCCGAAGGTGCGCGCGACTTCCTCGTGCCCAGCCGTCTGCACCCGGGCAAGTTCTACGCCCTGCCGCAGGCGCCGCAGCAGTTCAAACAGCTGCTGATGGTCTCGGGCTTTGATAAGTATTTCCAGATCGCGCCCTGCTTCCGCGATGAAGACCCGCGCGCCGACCGCTCGCCCACCGATTTCTACCAGCTCGACATGGAGATGTCCTTTGTCACCCAGCAGGACGTTTTCGACACGATCCAGCCGGTGATCGCAGGCATCTTCCAAGAGTTCGGCGGCGGCAAAAAGGTCGATGAGACCTGGGAGCAGATTTCCTACAAAGACGCGGCGCTGTGGTATGGCTCGGACAAGCCCGATCTGCGCAACCCGATCAAGATGCAGGTGGTCTCGGACCATTTCCGCGATTCCGGTTTCGCAATTTTCGCCAAGCTGCTGGAGCAGGATGGCACCGAAATCCGCGCGATCCCCGCGCCCAAAGGCGGCAGCCGCAAGTTCTGTGACCGCATGAACGCCTTTGCTCAAAAAGAAGGTCTGCCCGGCATGGGCTATATCTTCTGGCGGGATCAGGGCAACGGGATGGAGGCGGCTGGCCCGTTGGCCAAAAACATCGGTCCCGAGCGCACCGAGGCGATCCGCCAGCAGTTGGATCTGGGTGTCGGCGATGCCGCCTTCTTCCTTGGTGGCAAGCCGAAGTCGTTTGAAGCAGTCGCAGGCCGCGCGCGGAACGTGATCGGCGAGGAGTTGAACCTCACCGATAAGGACCGCTTTGCCTTTGCTTGGATCGTCGATTTCCCGATTTACGAGCGTGACGAAGAGACCGGCAAGATCGACTTCGAGCACAACCCCTTCTCCATGCCGCAGGGCGGGATGGAGGCGCTGCAGGGCGATCCGCTCAAGGTGCTGGGCTATCAATATGACCTCGCCTGCAACGGCTATGAGCTGGTCTCGGGTGCGATCCGAAACCACAAGCCCGAGATCATGTTCAAGGCGTTTGAGATCGCGGGCTATGGCGAAGACGAGGTGCGCAAGCGCTTTGGCGGCATGGTTAATGCATTCCAATACGGCGCCCCGCCCCACGGTGGTTGTGCTGCCGGTATCGACCGGATCGTCATGCTGCTGGCCGAAGAGCAGAACATCCGCGAAGTCATCCTCTTTCCGATGAACCAGCGTGCCGAAGACCTGATGATGAACGCGCCTTCTGAACCCACCAGCGATCAGCTGATGGAACTGGGCTTGCGGGTCATCCCGCAGGAGTGATCCTTTCTGAGTGAAATGTCGCCCCCGGCTTAGTCGGGGGTGATATTGCCCGGTAGGATGCCCAGCACCAGAACTGGACAGCCGCCGCTGCGCCCGGCGGCGATGCGGCTGATAAGCTTATGGGTGCCGGTGGTGCTGGCCCCGAACTTTGCGCTTACGGTCTTGTCGGTCTCATTGCCGAATTTGTCCAAGCAATTGCCGAGCGATTTGAAAAACCCGTTCGATAGTTCGCGCGTCACGATGACGCCAACGTCGATCACCCCCGCTTCAAAAAAGCTGCGAAAGGCATAGAGGTCACGGTCGTAGGTCTGGTCTTTGCTGTTCCACTCATAGTCGAAAGCCACGCGGCTGCGCCAAAAGTCGACCATATGGTTGTGGATGAAGTCTTCGCGGATGATGCGGTCGACCTCGGGGGCACTGTCGCCCTTGCCAGCGGTAAGTTGCACCAGCAAGTCGGCCTTGATCCGCACTTCCTCGTGGAAATTCTCGGCCGCCGCATATTGGGCGAACCGGGTCGTGGCCGACATGCGGTTGCCTCCCGGCGCGCGGATTTCATTGCGGCTGATGGTGAACTGACGCAGCACGCGGATGATTGCGGCCAGTTCTTCCGGCGCACGCTGTTGCAAGACGGCGGCTGCGCTGCGGTAGCTGGTGACGGAGTAGCGATCGCGCAGATCGACGGGCAGCAGGTCTTCGACGAGCCTTTCATCGTCGAACACCGCGTCGTCGATGCGCCGCGCCAGATTACTCAGCCGCGACACTGGAATTGTAACTGTAGGTTTTCCAATCGGGCTTGTAATCCGCCTCGGCCTGATTGCCCCAAACGGTCCAGCCCTCGCGGACACCGCGCCCGAACAGTTCGAGGTAGGGGCCCCAAGAGCAGCTTTCGATCAGGTCATATTGCTCATCCGGCTTGCGCGAATGCTCTCGCTTGCGGGTTTGCATCATGTTTACCTGGCGCCGCCCGGCATCTAAGGTGCGTACGTTCTTGCCGCGCACGCCGAACAGCAAAATTTCGGTCACATTGCGGAAATAGAACCCCACGCCACGCCCGTCACTGCCGCCATCTTTGCGGATTTTATGCCAAATGATGTTGGATTTATATTCAAATCCCCAAGCCTTGAGCACCTGCAGCCCCTCGGGCAACAGCGCGTTCGGCACCCACATGTAACAATGCGCGCGGTCTTCGAGGTGATCGGCCACGGGCAGGGCGCAGATGTCATCAACCGTCATCGTGGGATAACGGGCCAAGCGCTTATGCTCGGGCGCGACCTTGCCGGTGCGGTTGGTGAAGCGCCACGGCGGGTCCGCCATGACGCATCCAAACCGATCTTTGCCCAGAAAGTCGCGTAGGTCTTGTGATGGATTATCGCTCATATCCAATATATTGCGTTTCCTCGGGCTTTCTTGCAACCGCTACCTGCCCAGAGGGGCTGGATATCCACAAGAACGTTAAGAGAACACGTTTATCAGGTAAGAGCGTGTCCGGTCAATCCTCAAGACTGTCTTCGCGCTTTTCCTCGATGAGCTTGGCTTCCTTTTCCTTACGCTTCAGGAACTTGTCGCCGAAGGCGTCGTTATGTTCCTCGCCGATGACCTTCTTAGCGCGGGTGAAAAGCTCGTCTTCTTCCTCGTCCATGTGATGCTCGTAGTCATGCTTGAGTTGCTTGAAACGAGTCAGCCAAGCAGAGGACGACATATCGGTTTCGCGCAGCTCTTCCATGATATCGTCAAGCTGCTGGTGTTCGTGAACCGAATGGCGCGCGTGATCTTGGCCCCATGTTTCGGACATCAGCGTAGAATAAAAGGTCTCTTCTTCGGCGGCGGCGTGGGATTTCACGTCATGGTAAAAACGGTCCCAAGCCTTGCGGCGCTCGGCGCTGTCGCCTTCGGTGTCGGCAATGGTGTTGAGCATGGCGCGGTGTTCATCATGATCTTCTTTGATCGCGTCATAGATGGAGGGCATGGGGAAAAATCCTTTGGTGTTACCTGTGGGTAACGCCGAAGCCACCGGCAGGTTCCCGCCCTAGAAGACCGCGCCCTTCGCCGCTTGGCTGGCGACCTGTTGGAACAGCCCGCCTGTTTGGGCGTGAAATGCCGCCAAAGTAACGACCACCAGCCCCAGAACATTCGCGCCCACGACGATCCAATCGACCGGCTTTGCGGGTTTGACGCTTTCCTTGGCGTGGTGCTGGGTCATCTCACCCTCCGGGGGTCGCTTGCGTTTAGCATAATGCTGCAGGCTGAATGTGGCATGAATGTGTAGCCGGGATGCCAAGACTGGGGTCTGGTGGGATTAATTCAAGTTTATTCATCTTGGCGGCCTGTAAAGCGCGGTGCATAACTTTGCTATGAACAGCAGATCAGACCCGCGCCCTGTCGGGCCCACGATAGAGAATTGGGCCGAGCCCCAACGGCCCGCCGGTGAGGTGCTCTCCGGGCGCCATGTGGCGTTGGAGCCGCTTTCGGCAGAGAAACACGCTGCGCTGCTCTACCCCGCCTATGTGGGGGAGGACCACGTTTGGGATTATCTGCCCTACGGGCCATTCTCTTCGGCGGCGCAGTATCACCGCTGGGTGCGCGATAGTGCAGCGCAGGTTGATCCGTATTTCATGGCAGTGAAAGACCGCGCGCGGGATCAATGGGCGGGCGTGGCAAGTTTTCTGCGGATCAAGCCCGAGGCAGGCAGTATCGAGGTGGGCCACATCAACTTCAGCCCCGCCCTACAGCGCACCCCCGCGGCGACCGAGGCGATATTCCTGATGATGCAATGGGCCTTTGAGGCGGGCTACCGACGGTTCGAGTGGAAATGCGACGCGCTCAACCGTCCGTCCCGCCGCGCCGCGCAGCGGTTGGGGTTGAGCTATGAGGGTGTCTTTCGGCAAGCGACCATCGTCAAGGGGCGCAACCGCGACACGGCTTGGTTCGCCGCGATCGACACGGAATGGCCCGCGCTGAAAGAGGCGTTTGAAGCTTGGCTGTCCCCCAGTAATTTTGACGGGCAGGGGCAACAGAAGGAACGGCTCGGCGATCTGACCCGCCTTGTTCGTGTAACGAGCGACCCGATGCTTTAAGTGGCCTGCCTGCCGGGTGGGTCAAATCGCAATTTTCTCAGTCAATCGGATCTGGATCATTCCGGCTATTGTCGCGGCCTCTGATCCCGCGGGTTGGCCGAGTGCGCGTTTATGTGCCAAAGCCCTTGCCGCCTCTTCCAGCCTAAGGTCATTCGCGGAACGGGCAACGCCGCAGAGGAATTGCGCGACATAATCAAGCGTGGGCTCATCCGGTTCGCCGCCGAGGACGCCCGCGATATGGGCAATGTCATCTTGAAAGCCGATTCGGTCCGGGGAGATCTCTTCATCAGGGAGGGCGCGCAGGCCTACGGGACGGCGCTCTTCGGGGAGGGTTTTCAGAATGGCCTGCTGAAAGGATGACAGCGATGTAATCGGCTTCGCGATAAACCCATCGACCCCGGCCGCGCGGGCATCAGGCTCCATATGGCTGTCGCCAGAGATGGCGATAATCGTTTCCACCCGTGGCGTGCTTTGTGTGAGTTCGGCGATCAGGTCCAGACCGCTGCCGTCGGGCAGGCCAAGGTCGACCAACGCCACAGCGGGGCGATAGACCTGTAGATGGCGCCGGGCAGAGCGCAAACTATCTGCCCGCCTGATCCGCGCGCCAGAGCGTAGACAGAGCAGGCGCATCGCCTCGCAAGCGAAACGGCTGTCTTCCACCACCAAAACGGTGAGACCCAGCAGCGGTCGCTCCGCCGTGGGGGTGGGGGTGGTTCTTTCAAAAGGGTCGGTGTCGTCCATGATCGCCTCCAACAACATCTGCTACGCTATCGTTACGCCGCGTTGGCTAACGACGCGTTAACGTGACGCATTGTTGTTCAGCGGACGGGCGGGCATAAAGCTGGGCAAATCACGAGGAGCACCCAAGATGATCGGACGTCTTAACCATGTGGCCATCGCCGTGCCGGATCTCGATGCGGCGGCGGATCAGTATCGCCACGCGCTTGGCGCCAAGGTCGGCGCGCCGCAGGCCGAACCGGATCACGGGGTGACCGTGATCTTTATCGAACTGCCCAACACCAAGATCGAATTGCTGCATCCTTTGGGCGATGACAGCCCGATCAATGGCTTTTTGGAAAAGAACCCGGCGGGTGGCATCCACCACATCTGCTATGAGGTCGATGACATCATCGCGGCGCGCGATCACCTGAAATCCACCGGCGCGCGGGTGCTGGGCTCGGGCGAACCCAAGATCGGCGCCCATGGCAAGCCGGTACTGTTCCTGCATCCCAAGGATTTCAACGGCGCGCTCGTCGAGCTTGAGGAGGTCTGAGCATGGGGATCGTTTCGGGCCTCGTGCTCTTTGCCGTCATCTGGTCGATGACATTCATGGTCGCCCTGCCGATTCGGGTGCAAACTCAAGGGGACGCAGGCGAGGTCGTGCCCGGCACCCATGCGGGCGCACCGGCGCAGCATCATCTGGGGCGCAAGGCGCTGTGGACCACGCTGGTGGCCGCAATCATTTGGGCGATCTGCGCCACGATCATCCTGTCGGGCTGGATCAGCGTCGCGGATATCGAAGGCTGGCTGCATCCGAATGTGGCACCAACGCATGGTACAGGTGGGTAAAGGTCGCCGCTCCTAGGATCGGGATCAGCAGGTTCAGCAGCGGCACCGACAGCGGCACCGCCATCAGCACCCCGGCCAGCCAGATCGTGCCCGCATGGCGGCGGCGCAGGCGTTTCGCCTCGTCCCGGCCATGGCGGCGCAGCGCGGCGAGGGTGAAATATTCGCGCCCCAGCAAGAACCCGTTCAGCCCCCAAAAGATGAACAGCGCCGCCGGGGCGAAGAGCAGGTAGAGCACCAGCGCCAGCAGGTTTGCCCCCACCAGCACGCCCATGAAGTTGACAGTATCGCGGATCGCATCGCCGATGCTGACACGGTGCGCCGGGGGCAGATGCGGGTAGTGCACCTCTTCCACCGCATCGGCCACATCATCCAGAAACATCGATGTAATCGCCGAGGCGACGGGCACCATCAAAAAGACCGAGAGCACCATCAGCAGGATTAGCGCGCTCCAACTCAGCAGATCATCGAGCCAGTTGACCTCGCCCAGTACCGGCAGCCAAGCGTCTTCGGGGGTGACCCAATCCACCAGATAGGCAAAGCCCGCCGTCGCCGCGACCAGCAGCGCCAGCGACAGGCCGACGCCGAGCAGGACCACCTTGCGAAAGCGCGCATCGCCCAATTGGCCAAGCGCGCGGGTAAAGGACCGCAGGATCGCGTTTACAGCCATGTGGTGATCTCGTCGATGTCAGGGCGCGGACGCTCGGGCGGGGCGGCGGTTTCGGTGCCGATATGGATGATCCCCGCGATACGCTCATGCGGGGCGAGGGCAAAGCCTTCCTCCATGAAACCGCGGTCATGGGAAGGCCAACCGCTGAGCCAGTTTGCCCCCCAGCCTGCGGCAAGCGCCGCGTTGAGCAGCGCAAGGCAGACGGCCCCGGCGGAATATGTCTGCTCTAGTGGTGGGATTTTGGGTGAGGGCTTTTGCACCTCGATCACCGCCACGGCGAGGTTGCCTTGATCGAATTGGCCACGCCCCTTGGCGGTGTCCTCTGGCCCGAGGCCAAGGGCCGCGCCGCGTTTCTCAGCCACTTCGGCCAATCGCGCCATCGCCGCGCGGTCGATGACCACGAAACGCCACGGCTCCAGCTTGCCGTGATCCGGCGTGCGGGCGGCGGCGGTCAGAAGCGGGCGCAGCGCCTCGGCATCGGGCACCGGCAGGCCCAGCGTCTTGGCCGGGCGCGAGCGGCGGTTTTGCAAAAAGGCGAGGGCGGAAGGGTCAGCTACGGGCATTGCGGTCTCTTACAGGTCCAGTTGCTGCGCCATATCGTCAATCGACTGGCGCAGGAAGGCATCAAAGGCGGGCGAGGGTTGGCGGGCGTGCAGGGACCGCGCCATCGGGTCAGGCGCGTCGATCTTGCTGCCCGCAAGCGCGGCGATCGTGGCATGGCCGCAGAAGGGGACATAGGCCTCGGAATAGCCGCCCTCATGCACCAGCACGAGCTTGCCGTCGCAGAGCTTGTCGGCGGTGTCGCGGATGCGCTTGGTCATCTCGGCAAAGGTGGCGGCGGTGGCCTGCATCCGTGCCAGCGGATCGACGATTGCCGCGTCATAGCCGCAGGCAACGATAATCATGTCGGGGGCGAAGGCCTCAATCGCGGGGATCACCACGCGGTCCATCGCGTGTAGGTAGGCGGTGTGGCCCGAGCCCGCGTGCATCGGCAGGTTGATGTTATAGCCTTCGCCAGCACCCCGCCCGCGATCTGCGAGGCCGCCGGTGTCGATCGGGTAATTCCCCTCTTGATGCAGAGAGATCGTCAGCACGTCATCGCGGTCATAATAGATCGCCTCGGTCCCATTGCCGTGGTGCACGTCCCAGTCCAGCACGACCACGCGCTTGGCCAGCCCCTTGGCCTGTGCGGCCTCGATGGCGATGGCGACATTGGCCGGCAGGCAGAACCCATTGGGCAGATCGGGCAGGCAGTGATGCCCCGGTGGGCGGCTGAGGGCATAGGCATTGTCGAGATCGCCGCGTGCTACGGCGTCGACCGCGGCGATGGCCAGCCCGGCAGACAGCGCGGCCAGCTCATAACCGCCGCGGGCGAAGGGGACCGCATGGCCCAATTCCCCGCCCCCCGCGTCAGAGAGTCGCTTGAATTCATCAAGGTAGCTTTCGGGATGCACCCGTGCCAGCGCTTCGCGGCTGGCCGGGGCGGCGCTGCGGGTATCGAGTTCGTCGAAGAGCCCCGTTACCTCCATAAGGTTCTTCATTCGGCGCTTGGTTTCGGGGTTTTCCGGCAGGCCGCCTGCCGCGAGGGGCTGCACCAGCCCGCCGACCGGCATGGTAAAGGCGTAGTTCCCGCCTGCGTGCCAGAAGCAGCGTTCGTCCCAGAAAAAACCTGTGGTCATCGTGTGATCCCCTTCATCCTTGCGGGGAAGGTGGCGCAGGGCAGCGGGATTGTCCATGGCGGGAAGGGTTCACACGGGCGGTGGTGCGTGGGGTGGGTGCGGGATTCGGTATTTCTAAAAGGATGAAGGGGGCAGGGGAGCTCTTTCGGCAGCGCTGCGGTCAGTTTGCCTCGGCCAGTAGGGCAGCGACATCGAGGGGGGCGTTGACCATTTTGAGATCGCCTTGTGCATCGCGGGGCCAGTCGGCTTGGGGCCGGTCCCGGTACAATTCAACACCGTTGTTGTCGGGATCGCGCATGTAGACCGCTTCGCTGACACCGTGATCGGCGGCGCCGTCCAATGTGATGCCAGCCTCAAGCACCCGGCGCAGGGCGCGCGCCAATTGCTGTCGGTCAGGGTAGAGAAAGGCGCTGTGGTAGAGGCCGGTATGGCCTGGCGGCGGCGGGGTGGCGCCCGCGCTTTCCCATGTGTTCAGCCCGATGTGGTGATGATAGCCGCCCGCGCCTAGAAAAGCCGCCTGATCGCCGTAGCGTTGGGTCACGGCAAAGCCCAGCAAGTCGCCGTAAAAATGAATGGCGCGGTCAAGGTCAGCGACCTTGAGGTGTATATGGCCGACGGTTGCGTGGTTCATCGCTTGGTCCTTTTGCTTTCCAGTCAAGATGGCAGCGAGAGGGGGCAGGCGCAATTGCGCAGGAGGGCAGGGGGGCTGTGCGGCATTGCGCGCAGCCCCGGTCTGTCAGCCGACCATGCCGACGATCTCATAGGTGCGCTTGAGGATCGGGGTGGTGATTTCGCGGGCCTGTTCCGCGCCCCGGGCGAGGATGCGGTCGATCTCGGGCTCATCGGCCATCAGGCGCTGCATTTCGGCGGTGATCGGGCCCATTTTGGACACGGCCAGTTCTGCCAGCGCGGGTTTGAAAGTGCCAAACTGCTGGCCGCCGACTTCGGCCAAGACTTGATCGATGGTCTGGTCGCTGAGGGCGGCGTAGATGTTCACGAGGTTGCGCGCTTCGGGGCGGTCCTTCAGGCCCTC
Source organism: Sulfitobacter sp. OXR-159 (assembly GCF_034377145.1). Lineage (NCBI taxonomy): Bacteria > Pseudomonadati > Pseudomonadota > Alphaproteobacteria > Rhodobacterales > Roseobacteraceae > Sulfitobacter > Sulfitobacter sp. OXR-159. The sequence goes on along the minus strand of NZ_CP139707.1, from coordinate 3,147,021 downwards.
GGCCTCGGACGGGAGGGCGTCGGGGTCGGTTTTGGCCTTGCGGAATTTCTTGGCGATCGTGTCTGCGTCATCGGTCAGGTTGATGCGGCTGGCGGGGGAAGGATCGGACTTTGACATTTTCTTGGACCCGTCGCGCAGGGACATAACGCGGGTGGCCGCGCCTTCGATCACCGGTTCGGTGAGGGGGAAGAAATCGACGCCGTAGTCGTGGTTGAACTTGGCCGCGATGTCGCGGGTCAATTCAAGGTGCTGTTTCTGGTCCTCGCCCACCGGCACATGGGTGGCGTGGTAGATCAGGATGTCGGCGGCCATCAGTGCGGGGTAGGCGAAAAGGCCGAGGGAGGCGGCCTCGGCATTTTTGCCGGCCTTGTCTTTCCACTGGGTCATGCGGCCCATCCAGCCCATGCGGGCGACGCAGTTGAAAATCCAAGCCAGTTGCGCGTGTTCGGGCACTTGGCTTTGATTGATCAGGATGGACTTTTCCGGGTCGATGCCCGAAGCGATGAAGCCGGCGCAAAGTTCGCGGGTGCTGCGTTTGAGGTCTTCGGGCTTTTGCGGGACCGTGATCGCGTGCAGGTCGACCATGCAATAGATCGACTGCACGCCCTTTTCCTGTGCATCTGCAAAGCGTTTGAGCGCGCCCAGGTAGTTGCCCAGATGCAGGTCGCCCGAGGGCTGAATGCCGGAAAACACGCGCGGGGTGAATTGGGTCTCGGACATCGGGCGGCACCTCTGGGCTGGAAAGTCTTGCGCGGCAGGCTTACTTCTGGCCGCGAACCCCGTCAAGGAGCGCCCATGCAAGACCCTGATTTCCAGCCCCCCGTGAACCCGCTGCCGCCTGCGGTTGTCGTGTTGTTTTTGGCCATTACTGGCGTTGAGGTGGTCTTGTCCTTGGCCGAGGCTGGGCTGGTCGGTGGCCCTGCTGCCGTAGGCTGGCGGCTGGCGCTGGTGCGCGACTTTGGCTTTTCGGGGCTGATTTTTGACGCGATGATCGGGGCTGGCCAGTACCCGATTGAGCATATCTGGCGGGTGGTGACCTATCCGTTCATTCATCTGGGCTTTACCCATGCGATCTTTGCCGTCGTGCTGCTGTTGGCTCTGGGCAAGTTGGTGGCCGAGGCGATGGGGCAGATGGCCTTTCTGGTGATATTTGTGCTGTCGGGGATCGGCGGGGCGCTGGTTTATGGGGCGCTGTTAAACGATCCGGTTTGGCTCGCCGGGGCCTATCCCAATGTCTATGGGTTGATCGGCGGCTATAGTTTTGTGATGTGGCGGCGGCTGCTTGGCTCAGGCGGGCCGCAGTATCAGGCGTTCACGCTGATCGCCCTGCTGATGGGGCTACAGCTTTTCTGGGGCATCTTTTTTGAGACCGGCTTTTTGTGGGTCGCCGAGTTGGCCGGGTTCTTCTGCGGCTTCGGTCTGAGCTTCTTGGTCGCGCCCGGTGAATGGGCGCGACTGAGGGCGCGGTTGCAGCAGCGTTAACCGCGCCGAACCGCGCGTTTGAACTCGGACAAGCGGAAGGCGCCGATCAACTGGCCGATGCCAAAGTAGCTGATCGCGCCGATGGCGATGAGCAGCACCAGCGCCAGACCACGCCACCATGGCAGGCCCAGCATCGGTTGCAGGGCTGCATTGCCCAGCCAAAGGGCGACGCCCATCGCGGCGGAGGCCATGAGAATGCGCCAGATACGCTTGTGGAACCGCGCGTCGAACTTGGCCGCATCGCCAAACCGCCGCGCGCCGATGGCGAGGCAGGCAAACATCGTCCAGCCCGCCAGCGTAGTTGCAACAGCAGGGGCGATCCAGCTGATGAAGGGCGCAAGGCCCACCGCGAGAGCCGCGTTGACGACCATGGCGACCACAGCAAAGTAGAAGGGGCGGCGGGTATCTTCGCGTGCGAAATAGACCGGTTGCAGGATCTTTTGCAGCACGAAGGATGGCAGGCCGAGGCCGTAGATCATCACCGCTGTGGCAATCGCTGCGGTGTCATCCACGCCCGAGGCGCCGCGTTGGAACAATACGGTAACCAATGCGAAGGGCACCACCATCAGCGCCACTGCCGAAGGGATCGTCAAGGCCAGCGAAATCTCGGCGGCGCGGCTAAGCGCAGTTTGCGCGCCGTCGTTGTCCCCGGCGCGCAGGCGGCGCGAAAGGTCGGGCAGCAGCACGATGCCAACAGCGATACCCACCACGCCTAAGGGCAGCTGATAAAGGCGGTCGGCGGCGAAAAGCCATGAGACGGCCTTGTCATATTGGCTGGCGACCAGTTGCCCCACCACGAGGTTGATCTGCATCACGCCCGAGGCCAGCGCGGCGGGCAGGGCGATGACGATCATCGCGCGCATGTCGGGGGTCCAGCGGGGCCGCGAGGGGCGCAGCGGATAGCCCGCTTGGGCCGCGGCGCGCCATGTCAGGGCAAGCTGCGCCACGCCAGCCACTGGGATCGACCAGATCAGCCAGAGCGCGACTTCGCCCCCGGTGAGGGCGGCAAAGGTCATGGCGGCGATGACGAAGATGTTCAGCAGTACCGGCGCGGCGGCGGCCACGGCAAAGCGTCCGGTGGCGTTCAGGATGCCGGAAAACAGCGCCGAGAGTGACATGCACAGGATATAGGGAAAGGCGATGCGGCCAAAGGCGACGGTCATGTCGAACCGCGGGTCGCCGACAAAGCCCTCGGCGGTCAGCCAGACCAAGCCGGGCATAAAGATCATGCCCAAAGCGGTCAGCGCTAGCACCACCAGCGACAAGCCGTTAAACGCATCGCGGGCGAATTTGCCAGCGCCTTCCTCGCCCTCCAGCTTTTTGGCGAACATCGGCACGAAGGCGGCGTTGAACGCGCCCTCGGCAAAGAAGCGGCGGAACATATTGGGCAGGCGGAAGGCGGCGACGAAGGCGTCCATCACCGGACCGGGGCCAATGAGCGACAGCAACAGCACCTCACGCATGAAGCCGAGCACACGGCTGAGCAAGGTCCAGACACCGACAGTGAAAAAGCCGGACATAAGACGGATAGGTTTCATCAAAAGGTGCCTTAAATTGCGCTGAGGTGATCCCTAGCGCGGGCGCTTACCCGGTGCAATCGCGGTGAGCGGTGCCGGAAGGCTAGCCCCTTGGCTTTGGCAAGGTGGCGCTTATCCCCCGGTGGGGTAGATGAACCCATTGATCGGATAGGTTCTGCCAAAGGCGCCGGGCTGGCTTTCGACCTGCACGGCAGACCAGTCGTTGGCCTTGGACACATCGATCACCGCCATCTTGAGCGAGACCTGATTGCGTTTCCAATTGGCGTGATCCACCCGAATTTCGCGCGGTGAGACGACATCGGAAACCACAGCGATATGCCCCATGGGCATGGACCCGGTCGCGCTAAACGCCATAACGGCACCGACCACAGGCTCATTGCCGCGCGGATAAAGCCCTTTGGCCTTGCCCCACCATGTCTCTGCATTGCCGCGAATCTGGATGCCGCTGACATTGCGGGCAAAGGGCACGCACCAAACGCGCTGGCCCTTGGCGCGCATGTCTTGGGCTGTCTGCACGGCCATGAAATGGCGCTGCGGATCTATTCCTGAGAAATCATAGGGCTGCGGGATGTCAGGCGCTTTGGCGCAGGCTGCCGTCAAAAGAAGTGTGGCGCAAAGGGCCATCAGGCCCCGGTTCGGCAGTGCTGCGCGTGTGACGCTCATATGTCCCTCATTCATGCAATCCCGCGCTTCTGCCGGGTTGAAAGAGATTTTGAGGATCCGATGTCAAAAGCAAAGCGCGGAAATAAAGGGTGGCGGGATTTTGCCGGTCAAAACGTGCCGAAGGAACCCTAGCCCTCGGCCCGCTCAACCCCTGCGGCAATCGCTTCGCGCAGGCGCTTTTCCAAGGTGCGCTGCTTGGCCTCGGTGTAGTATTTCAGGCCGAACATGTCTTTGACGTAGAAGGTATCGACCACCTGCTCGCCAAAGGTCGCGATCACGGCGTTGGCGATATAGACGTTTGAGCCAGCCAAGGTGCGGGTCAGATCATAAAGAAGGCCGGGCCGGTCGCGGGTGTCGACCTCGATGATCGTATAGATTTCAGACCCTTCGTTGTCGAAAGTGATATGGGTCGGCACCTTGAAAGCGCGTTCGCGTTTCTTGACCTTATCGCGCGATTTCAGCGCATCACGGGCGACGATCTCACCCCGCAGGGTCTTTTCGATCGTGTCGCGCAGGCGCGGCAGGCGCGAAGCTTCATAGGCGTTGCCTTCGCTGTCCTGAATCCAGAAGGCATCGGTCACGAAACCGTCTTTGGTGGTATAGCTGCGCGCGTCGACGACATTGGCTCCGACCAGTGCAAGCGCACCCGCAAGCCGGGCAAAGATGCCCGGATGATCGGCCATGACAAAGCTGGCGCGGGTGGCACCACGGTCTTCGTCGGGGTGCAGGTCGATGCGGATGTCGTCATTGCCGATGTCGCGCAGCAGTTCTGCAAAGGCGACGTGAGCGGTGACATGCAGACCCTGCCAATAGGGCGGGTAGTGGCGGGCTGTCTCTTGCTGCAAAAGCTTGCGCGGCCAGTCGGAAAGCGCGGCGCGCAGGGCTTTCTTGGCCTCTGCCCCCCGGTTCTCACGGTTGAGGTCTTCAAGCCCGGTTTCAAGTGCCCGCTCGGTCTGGCGATATAACGCCCGGATCAGCACCGCTTTCCAGTTGTTCCACGTGTTCGGCCCTACGCCGCGAATGTCGCAGACCGTGAGCACACAGAGCAGGTCGAGCCGTTTGACCGTCTGCACCGCCTTGGCAAAATCACGCACCGTGCGCGGATCGGCGATGTCGCGTTTCTGGGCCATGTCGGACATCAGCAGGTGGTAGCGCACCAGCCATTCCACGGTATCGACCTCATCGCGTTTCAACCCCAACCGTGGGCCGATGCGCCGCGCGAGTTTCGCGCCGATAATCGAATGATCCTCGGGTCGCCCTTTGCCGATGTCATGCAGCAGCAGTGCCACATAAAGCACCTTGCGATTGACCCCGCGCTTCAGGATCGAAGAGGCAACGGGCAGTTCTTCTTCCAGCTCGCCTTTTTCGATCCGGGCGAGGTTGGCAATGCACTGGATGGTATGTTCGTCCACGGTGTAGGAGTGGTACATATTGAACTGCATCATCGCCACGATGGGCTCAAACTCAGGGATGAAGGCGCCCAAGACGCCCAATTCGTTCATCCGCCGCAAAGAGCGTTCGGGATTGCCGTGTTTCAACAGCAGATCAAGGAAGATGCGCCGCGCCTCTGGCGTGCGGCGCATGTCATCGTCGATCAGCGCGAGGTTGGCCTTGATCAGCCGCATCGCGTCAGGGTGGATCAGCATGCCGGTGCGCAGGGCCTCTTCGAAGATGCGCAGCAGGTTCAGCTTGTCTTGTAGAAACTCTTGGTCGTCTTTTAGCGCGATGCGGTTGTGGACCACCTGAAACCCTTCGCGCATTTTCGGGCGGCGGCGAAAGATGCGCTCCAGCAGCGGCTCGGCCTTCATATGCGACGCTTCAAGCCCGCTGACAAAGATACGGGTCAGATCCCCCACCGCCGTTGCGTGGCGGAAATAGGCCTGCATGAAGATCTCGACGCCCCGCCGGCCCCCGATATCCTGATAGCCCATCGCTTGGGCAACCTGCACCTGCATGTCAAAGGTCAACTGTTCCGTCGCGCGACCTGCAATCAGGTGAAGATGCCCGCGCACGGCCCAGAGAAAGGCCTCGGCCTCGCGGAAGGTGTCGTATTCATCGGCGCGAAAGACACCGAGATCGACCAGATCGGCGACCCGGTCCACGTCATGGATGAACTTGGCAATCCAAAAGAGCGAATGCAGATCGCGCAGCCCGCCTTTGCCTTCCTTGACGTTGGGCTCGACCATATAGCGCTCACCCTGTTTCAGGTGGCGGTTGTCGCGCTCCTCCAGCTTGGCTTCGATGAAATCCTTCCCGGCACCCGAAAAGAGGTCGTTCTTAAGGCGTTCGGAAAGCTCTTGGGCAAGGGTGAGATCGCCATCGATGAACCGGTTCTCCAGCAGAGCGGTTTGGATGGTGTAGTCATCGGCCCCAAGCCGCAGGCAATCTTCGATGGTGCGGGTGGCGTGACCTACCTTCAGCTTCAAATCCCACAGGATATAGAGCATCGATTCAATCACGCTCTCCGACCAAGCGGTGGCCTTGTAGGGGATGAGGAAAAGCAGATCGACATCGGAAAAGGGCGCCATCTCTCCCCGGCCATAGCCGCCCACGCCGATCATGGCGAGCCGTTCACCCTCGGTCGGGTTCGGATTGGGGTGCAGAACCTGCGTGGCGATCTGCAAGACGCAGCGCAGCAGTTGGTCGGTGAGATAGGTGTAGGAAGAGGTCATCGCCCGCGCATCAAAGGGCGATTCCGCAAAGCCCGCGGCGATTGCCTTGCGGCCTGCCTGCTGGGCTTCTTGGATGAGGGGGACGATCTCGGCCCGCAGCGCGGCACCTTCCAGCGTGCTGTCGCGTTGCGAAAGGGCCTGCCAGACGGCTGTATCGTCAAGGATTTGTTCGGGCGCGCAAATCAGGCGCGGGTGTCGACGCGCGCCTGATGTTGTTGTCGGTTTCGCGAGGTCCAATTCAGAAACCAGCCCCGCCAAAGCCGCGCGGCGCTGGGTCTAGCACGACAACCCGGTTGTTGCGGATCGTGGCCACGGCCAGCGCACGTTCATTGGCGCCATCGCGGCGCAGACGGAAGATGCCGCTGGCCCCTTGGAAACCCGCCCCTTGGGTGAGGGCCGCACCGGAAAGCGCGTTGGATTTGCCGCTCTTTACCAAGGACCCGATCGCCGCGATCCCGTCAAAGGCCAGCCCGGCCAAAGGATGGGGGTCGCTGCCATAGGCCGCTTTGTAGCGGTTGGAGAAGGCACCGCTTGCCGCTGTGTCTGGCAGGGCAAACCAGCCGCCCTGCACGCCGGGTAGGGCCAGCGTTTGCTGCGGGATGTCCCAACGGGTCAGGCCGACATATTGTGTGGTCGCCGATTGGATCCCAGCTTCGGGCAGCAGCTCTGCGAAAAGTGGCAGGGCACTGGCCGAGGACGTTGTGAGGAACAGCGCATTCGCGCCACTGCCTTCGATCGTCGCCTTGACCCGCGGCACGGCGGCCACGACCGACTCTTGGCTCAGCGCGTAATCCACGGTGCCCGCCAGTGTCGCGCCATTGGCGCTGATCGCCTGAACAATCGCATCGCGGCCCAGTTGACCGGCGAGGTCCTGACCATGCAGCACGACCATTTTGTCTTTGCCATTGCGCTTGGCAAAGCTCACCAAACGGTTGGCGGTATTGGCAAAGGTCGGCCCAAGCACGAAGACATTGCCGCCCGCGATGGTCGGGTTGTTCGAGAAAGAGATCACATTGACCCCGGAAGAGGCCACCGCCACGCCGGCCGCATTGGCCGCCTCGCCGTAAACTGGCCCGAGGATGATCTTGGCCCCTTCATTCACCGCCTGAGAGGCAGCGGCAGCGGCTTTGCTGGCATTGCCCGCGGTGCCATAGACGCGCAGGTCAATCTCGACGCCGCCAAGGTCGCGCATCGCAAGACGCGCTGCATTCTCAAGGTTTTTGGCCAGCAACTCATCGCTGGCAGAGCCACCGCGCGGCACCAAAAGCGCGACAGGAACGGGGGCAGAGGGGTCAATGCGCGGGCCGCCGGAATTGGCGCCGCCGATGGCGACGGGCTGACAGGCCGCGAGCAGGACCGCGAATAGAGGCAATAAGAGCAGGTGCATCTTCTTGCGGAAGGCTCGGAAACAGGCAATCATTTGTATTCACTCCCCGGTGGTGGCAAGACGACGACGGTCGCCGGAACATGGCCGCGATCATAGTCACTGCGAAAGGCGGGTCCAGCGTTGAAATTCCTCAAGACAGCTCTAGCCCCAGGACTTTATTTCGTGGGCGTCCCAATCGGCACCGCACGCGATATCACGCTGCGTGCGCTGGACACGCTTGCCGCGGCGGATCTGCTGGCGGCAGAAGACACGCGCAGCCTGCGCAGGCTTATGGAAATCCACGGGGTACCGCTCAATGGACGCAAGGTAATCGCCCTGCACGACCACAGCGGCACATCCGTGCAAGAGCGGCTTATCGCGGCCATCCGCGAGGGCAAATCGGTTGCCTATGCGTCAGAGGCGGGCATGCCCCTGATCGCCGATCCGGGCTTCGAGCTTAGCCGTGCCGCCGCCGAGGCGGGGGTGATGCAGACCTGCGCACCGGGGCCCTCGGCGGTGCTGACCGCTCTGGCGCTGGGCGGCCTGCCGACGGATGCGTTTTTCTTCGCAGGCTTCCTGCCCAATAGTAAATCCGCACGGATCGCGGCGCTGGAAAAGCTGCGCGACGTGCCGGGAACCTTGGTATTTTACGAATCACCCAAACGGCTTGGGGCCATGCTGCGCGATGCGGCAACCGCGCTGGGCGCGGGGCGCAAAGCAGCCATGTGCCGAGAGTTGACCAAGAAGTTCGAAGAAATTCGACGCGATACGCTTGAAAGCCTTGCAGAGACCTATCAGGGCCAATCGCCAAAAGGCGAAGTGGTCGTTCTTATTGATCGAAGCCGTTCAGAGTCTGTTAATCACCTTGACCTAGAAACAGATTTGCAACGGGCGCTTAAAGAGATGTCGATGCGTGACGCTGTCGATTTGGTGGCGCAGGCCCATGGCCTGCCACGGCGGCAAGTCTATCAGGCGGCATTGGCGCTCGGCAAAAGTTAGGACAACAGTCGGAGTAACGAACATGGCGCAGGGTGACACAGGAATGATGCGAACTGCGGCCAAGCGCCAACGAGGCCGCATGGCCTATCATGCCGGGATCGCAGCCGAAAATAGGATCGCGCAAGACTACGAAAGACGCGGCTTTGCCATCGCGCGCCGCCGCTGGCGTGGCCGCGCCGGAGAGATTGACCTGATCCTGCGCGATGGGGCTGCCTTGATTTTTGTCGAAGTGAAGCAAAGCCGAAGTTTTGCGCGTGCCGCTGAAAGCCTCTCTGCCCGACAGATGCAGCGCATCTACCGCTCTGCCGAAGAATTCCTTGCCGGTGAACCTGCTGGCAGCCTGACCGAAGTGCGCTTTGACGTGGCGCTTGTCGATGGGCAGGGAGCCACGGAAATCATCGAAAACGCTTTTGGCTACGGCTGACCCATTGCGCATAGGCCCCTGCTGCGCCATCTAAGAAGCGATCCCAAACGCCTGCACCGTCGGTCCGGGTCGGATCACGACAAGGTAAGCAGCGGGGGACGCCGATGAAAATCGCCTTTCAAATGGACCCGATCGGGGACGTGAACATCAACGCCGACAGCAGCTTTCGGCTGGCCGAAGAAGCACAGGCGCGGGGGCATGAGCTGTTCTTTTACACACCCGATCATCTGGCGTACCAAGAGGGGCGGATCACCGCGCGGGGCTATGATTTTACCGTACAGCGCGTGCTGGGCGATCATGCCCAGTTCGGAGGTGAACGTGAGGTCGATCTGGCCGATTTCGACGTGGTCTGGCTGCGCCAAGACCCGCCCTTCGACATGCATTACATCACCTCGACCCATTTGCTGGATCGGCTGAAAGACACCACATTGGTGGTCAACGATCCCTTCTGGGTGCGCAACTATCCCGAGAAACTTTTGGTTCTCGATTTCCCCGACCTGACGCCGCCCACGACCATTGCGCGGGATCTATCGACCATCAAAGCCTTCAAGGCGAAGCACGGCGATGTGATCTTGAAGCCGCTCTATGGCAATGGCGGCGCCGGGGTGTTCCGGCTGGATGCCAATGACCGCAACCTTACCTCGTTGCATGAGCTGTTCACCGGTTTCTCTCGGGAGCCGCTGATCGTTCAGAAATTCCTGCCTGCCGTGTCGAAAGGCGACAAGCGCGTCATCCTTGTGGACGGGGAGCCAGTAGGAGCGATCAACCGCGTACCGGCGGAAGGCGAAACGCGGTCGAATATGCATGTCGGCGGGCGACCGGAAAAGGTCGGGCTGACCGAGCGCGATCTGGAGATTTGCGCCGCCATTGGCCCATTGCTGAAAGAAAAGGGTCAGGTCTTCGTCGGTATCGATGTCATCGGCGACTATTTGACCGAAATCAACGTGACTTCTCCCACCGGCATTCAGGAACTGGAACGGTTCGACGGCGAGAATATCGCTGGCAAAATCTGGGAGGCGATCGAGGCCCGCCGCGGGTGAGCCTGCGCCAGCATCTTTTGAACCGCTGCCTGCGCCTGACAGAGAAGCCTTTGTTGGCCCGCGCAAACCCTCAAATGCTGCGGGCCACGATGGAGATGCAGGCGCGGCTCTTTTTCAAAGGGCCGCGCGATGTCTTCTTCGAATGGCGGGGCTTGCCGGGGGCGGGTTCGGTGCTGTGGCTTACGCCGCAGGGCCCTTCGAATGGTCGCGTGATCCTCTACGTCCATGGCGGCGGATTTGTCTTCGGCAGCCCGGAAACCCACCGTGCCATGGTCGCGCGTTTGGCGCTGCTGACGGGCGCGCAGGCGGTGCTGCCGCGCTATGCGCGGGTGCCGGAAGCGGCCTTTCCCAAACCTGCGGAAGACATCCGCGCGGCTTGGGACGCGCTGTGTCGGACAGGCATCGCCGCGCGGGACATCGTGATTGGCGGCGACAGCGCGGGCGGTGCTTTGGTCTTTGACCTTTTGGCGGAGCTTTGCCGCGAAGGCGCGGCGCTGCCTGCGGGCGTCTTCGGGCTTTCCCCCTTGTTGGACATGACCTTTTCCGGCGCGAGCTTCACGCAGAATGCCGAAAGTGACGTGTTGTTGCCCGCCGCCCGCGCGGCAGAGATGGCGCGGCTATATCTGCGGGGGCAGAGCGCAGAGAGCCCGCGGGCAAGTCCGATCCTCGCGGATTTCAAAGGGGCGCCGCCGGTCTGGCTTACCGTGAGTGACAGCGAAATCCTACGCGACGACAGCCGCCGCTTTGCGGCCCGTTTGCGCGACGCGCAGGTGCCGGTCACCTTTCAAGAGGTCCATGATCTGCCGCATGTTTGGCCGCTGTTCCAAAACCACCTGCCGGAGGCGCGCGAGACCCTTGCGACCCTCGCCGAGTGGATCAGCGCCTTGCCGCCGGATCGGGCAGGCGAAAGCTGATCGCTTCGGCCATATGGGGGCGGCGCACCTCGGCGGCACCCTCGAGATCGGCGATGGTGCGGGCCACGCGCATGACCCGGTGATATCCACGCGCGGAGAGGCAAAACCGTTCAGCCGCACGCAGCAGCAGGTCGCGCGCTTCCGCATCCGGGCTGCCGACCGTTTCGAGCAATTCCCCCGCCGCGTCGGCATTGGCCGATATGCCGTCATGCTGGGCGTAGCGGGTTGATTGGAGCGCCCGCGCGGCAGCGACCCTTGCCGCAACCTCGGCAGAGGTGTCGCCGTTGGCGGGCAGGTTGAGGTCACTGTAGCTGACGGGGGGCACGTCGACACGCAGGTCGAAACGGTCCATCAGCGGGCCCGAAATGCGGCCTAGGTAGTCTTCGCCGCAGGCCGGGACGCGGGCGCAGGCGCGGGCCGGATCGGGCAGATATCCGCATTTACACGGGTTTGCTGCGGCCACCAGCATGAAGCGGCAGGGGTATTTCACATGGGCGTTGGCGCGCGCGATCATGACCTCGCCAGTTTCGATCGGCTGGCGCAGGGTTTCGAGGACCGTGCGATTGAACTCTGGAAACTCATCCATGAACAGCACGCCATTATGCGCGAGGGATGCCTCACCCGGTCGTGCTTGGCGTCCGCCGCCGATGATCGCGGCCATCGAGGCCGTGTGATGTGGCTCGCGAAAGGGGCGGCTGCGGGAAATGCCCCCCTCATCCAGAAGCCCGGCGAGGGAGTGGATCATCGACGTCTCCAGCGCCTCGGTCGCGGTGAGCGGCGGCAGGATGCCCGGCAGCCGCGCGGCCAGCATGGATTTCCCCGAACCCGGCGTGCCGACCAACATCAAATGGTGCCGTCCGGCGGCCGCGATTTCCAGCGCGCGTTTGGCGCGTTCCTGACCTTTGACTTCGCGCAGATCACGGCCTGCTGCGGTCAATGGCACCTCCCCCGGCTCTGCGGGGGTGATCGGTACTTGGCCTGTGTAATGGCGAACAACGTCGCCTAGATTGGCCGCGGCGATGACCTGTGTGTTGCCGACCCAAGCGGCCTCTGCTCCCGATCCTGCGGGGCATAGGAGGCTGCGGTCGTGGGTGGCGGCAGCCATCGCCGCGGGGAGGGCGCCGACGACCGGCATGAGCGTACCGTCAAGCGAAAGCTCTCCCAAGGCGACCACATTCTGGGTGATGTCCTCTGGCAGGATGTCGAGCGCTGACAGAAGTGCCAGTGCGATGGGCAGGTCGAAGTGACTGCCCTCCTTGAGCAGGTCTGCCGGGGAAAGGTTCACGGTGATGCGTTTTGACGGCAAGGCGATGGCCATGGCACTGAGCGCGGTGCGCACCCGGTCGCGCGCTTCTGACACGGCCTTGTCCGCCAGTCCGACGATAGAGAAACCGGGCAGGCCCGCAGTGACCGCGCATTGCACCTCGACAATGCGCGCCTCAACCCCCTGAAATGCGACCGTATAGGCCCGCGATACCATTGCCCACTCTCCCGCCTTGCTATGGTTAATCGGTAGGCAAGACGGGTTTAGGAATGGTTAATGCAGGTCTTAGGCCGCCGTAGTGACGGGCCAGTCCCGTTTGGGCAAACCAAGCTCATAGGGGAACGGTTCATACGCGGTTTCCAACCCGGCAGCGCGCCATGTTTTGAAGGCCGGATCATGGATTGTGGCGTCGCAATAGGCCCGCGCATCAGCCGAGACTGGCAGGTCATAACCGACGATCCGCGCGGCAACCGGGGCATAGAATACGTCAGCGAGCGAGTAGGCCCCGAAAAGCCACGGCCCTGCGCTGCGCGGCTGGCTGCGGGCATGTCGCCACAGGTCCTCGATGCGCTCTAGGTCCTGCCGGGTGTCAGCATCCGGGTCGAACCCCTCCCACACATGTTGCAACTGCATCGGGCAGGCTCCGCGCAGCGCGCCGAAGCCGGAAGCCATCGCAGCACATAGCCAGCGCGCCGTGGCGCGTGCGGCTGGATCAGCGGGCCAGAGCCCGGCATCGGGATGCCGTTCGGCCAGCGTTTCGGCCATGGCCAGCGTCTCTCCCACCACGGTGCCGTCGGGCAGACGCAAGGCAGGCACCAACCGCGCCGGGGCGAGGGGGGCAAGGTCTTGGGCCATGGTCCCACTGTAGAGGCCGACCAGATGCGCGCGGTAAGGAAGATCAAACTTCTCAAGCATCAGCCACCCCCTGAGGGACCAACTGGAGAAGGTGCGATCGCCGATATAAAGATCATATGTCATAGGCGAAATTAGGCAGAAGCAGGTCGCCAAGCAAAGCCCTTTGTGCGGCGGTGCAGGCTAGGGCGTGTGATTAATGCCGTTGATCCGCCAAGTGCCGCTTTCATGTACCAAATGCGTGACCGAGAGATTGTCGATCTTATGGGCCATCGCCTCAAGCGGGCCGCCGCCTTGGGCCTGTTGGACCTGCGTGAGGATCACCCCGAAATGCGCCACGGCGATCACATGGGCGTTGGGGTGGGCCGCGTTGATCCGTGCCACCACCCGGTCGACGCGGGACTTGGTCTGATTCCAGCTTTCCCCTTCGGGGGCCGCGACATCGCCGGGCGTCTCCCAATAGGCGCGGCTGAGGTCGGGGTCACGCGCGGCAACCTCGGAAAAATGCAGCCCGTCCCAAGCGCCGAAATGCAGTTCGCGCAGCCCGTGTTCATGGGGCAAGCGGCGGCGCTTGGGCTGGGCGAGCGCATCCGCCGTATCCACCGCGCGCATCAGGTCCGATGAGACAAGCAGCGCGTCGTCAGGCAGGTGCAGGTTCAAACGTGCCAGACGGGGAGCATCGGAAAGGTCAGCCGGGACATCGCGCCAGCCGACAAAATTTTTCTCATGGGTCGGGCCGTGGCGCACCCAATGCCAAATGGTCACGGCATCTCCCCTTTCAGCAGTTGCGGCAGGCCCACGACGACCTGCACCACGGTGTCCGCCTCGGCGGCCAAGGCGATGTTGAGCCGTCCCTGCGCCTCGCGGAATTGCCGCGCCATGGCGTTTTCGGGCACGATGCCTTGGCCGACCTCGTTCGAGACGATGACCCAATGCGCGGCACAGGCGCGCAGAGCCGTCAAAAGCGCCGCCTGCGCCTCGGCTAAATCGCTGCCTTCCATCAGGTGATTGCTAAGCCACATGGTCGCGCAGTCGATCAGCACGATTTCGCCTGCGGGCAATTTTGCCAGCGGTTCGGTCAGATCGAGCGGGCATTCAACGGTGCGCCATCCTGCATCACGTCTTGCTTGATGCTTTTTCACGCGTTCTTGAACTTCGTCATCCCAAATGCGTCCGGTGGCAAGGTAAGTCTTTGGCAGGCCGCTGGAATTTACGAGGGCCTCTGCCCATTCCGACTTGCCCGAGGCCGCCCCGCCTAGGGCAAAGGTAGTTCTAGGCAACATCTTCTCACCAAATATTTGAACCAAATGGCATGTCTCTGCGTATCTCCACCAACGGCCCATCACAAGGTGCGCCACGCATTTCTCAAGGGGGATACCAAATGTCATTGCAGACCGCTCGCGAATTTTCACTCACCCGCACCGCAATGAAGGCCGAATTGCTCGATGCCGAGACAGAGTTGGAACTGGCTTATGCGTGGCGTGATCAGCGGGATGAGGCCGCTCTGCATCGTTTGATCACCGCATACATGCGTTTGGCGATCTCAATGGCGGGCAAGTTCAAACGCTACGGCGCGCCGATGAACGATTTGATCCAAGAGGCCGGTCTGGGTTTGATGAAAGCCGCCGACAAATTCGACCCCGACCGCGGCGTGCGGTTCTCGACCTATGCGGTCTGGTGGATCAAGGCGAGCATTCAGGACCATGTGATGCGCAACTGGTCGATGGTACGGACCGGTTCGACCTCCTCGCAGAAATCCTTGTTCTTCAACATGCGCCGCGTGCAAGCCCGGCTTGAGCGCGAAGCCACGGCCATGGGCGAGACATTGGACAAGCACCAGCTGCGCCAGATGATCTCGACCGAGATCGGCGTGCCGTTGCATGATGTCGAGATGATGGAAGGGCGTCTGTCGGGCTCTGACTATTCGCTGAACGCCACGCAATCGGCTGAGGACGAAGGCCGCGAGTGGATCGAAGCGCTGGCCGACGAAAGCGCGCAGGCCGCGGAACGTGTCGAAGAAAGCCACGACACCGCGCAACTGCGCAACTGGCTGCTGACGGCCATGCAGGGGCTGTCCGAACGGGAGCAGTTCATCGTGCGCGAGCGCAAATTGCGCGACCCTGCCCGCACCTTGGAGAGCCTCGGGGATGAGCTGAGCCTCAGCAAAGAACGAGTGCGCCAGCTTGAGGCCGCGGCCTTTGGCAAAATGCGCAAGTCGCTTGAACTGCAATCGCGCGAGGTTTTTGCCTTTCTCGCCTGACCCCCTTCAGCGATGCCCACCGGGGCTGGCAGATTTCGCCGCCCCGGATTAAGGTCTCCCGAACGCAAACGGGGGGCCTTTATGCTGTCGGGCAAACATATTCTGCTGATCATCGGCGGTGGCATTGCCGCCTATAAATCCCTCGATCTGATCCGCCGCCTGCGCGAACGCGGGGCCAAGGTGACCCCGGTTTTGACCCGCGCAGGTGAAGAGTTCGTCACCCCGCTTTCCGTCTCTGCCCTGACCGGGGTGAAGGTGTTTCGCGATCTTTTCGATCTGGGGGATGAGGCCGAGATGGGCCATATCCAACTTAGCCGCGCGGCAGACCTGCTGGTGGTCGCCCCCGCCACGGCTGATCTGATGGCCAAGATGGCGCAGGGTGCGGCGAATGATCTGGCCTCGACCCTGCTGTTGGCCACCGACACGCCCGTATTGCTGGCGCCTGCGATGAATGTGCGCATGTGGCAGCACCCCGCGACACAGCGCAACATCGCCACGTTGCGCGGCGATGGCATCACCATGGTGGGCCCGAATGACGGTGACATGGCCTGCGGCGAATTTGGACCGGGGCGCATGGCCGAACCGCTTGAGATTGTCGCCGCTGTTGAGGCGCAGCTTGGCAACGGACCCCTCAAGGGCAAACGCATCCTCGTTACCTCCGGCCCGACCCATGAGCCGATCGACCCGGTGCGCTACATCGCCAACCGCTCTTCTGGTGCGCAGGGCACGGCCATCGCGCGCGCGCTCAGGGCTTTGGGAGCAGATGTGACCTTTGTCACCGGCCCGGCAGAGGTCGCGCCGCCCGAGGGGGTCAAGGTGGTGCCCGTGCAAACGGCGCAAGAGATGATGCAGGCGGTAAACGCCGCACTGCCCGCCGATGCCGCCGTCTTTGCCGCTGCGGTGGCCGATTGGCACGTGCAGGGGGCAGGGGACCGCAAGCTGAAGAAATCCAAAGACGGGCTGCCCAGTCTCAAATTCGCGGAAAACCCCGACATCTTGAAAACCATCAGCCAGCGCAGCGAAGGCCGCCCCGCGCTCGTCGTGGGCTTCGCGGCAGAGACCGACGATGTGCTGGCCCATGCCACCGCGAAACGCGCGCGCAAGGGCTGTGACTGGATCGTCGCCAACGACGTTTCCCCCGCCACCGGCATCATGGGCGGGCGCGAGAATGCCGTGACGCTGATCACCGACGCGGGCGCAGAGGACTGGCCGCGCATGGGCAAGGATGCCGTGGCCGCCCGTCTGGCCGAACGCATCGCCGCAGCACTTGCCTAAGGGGACGCTATGACCACGATCAAACTCTGCTGGGCCGATGGCGCGGATCGCAGCCTGCCAATGCCCGCCTATGAAAGCGCAGGCGCGGCCGGCGCGGACCTGCGGGCCAACCTGCCCGAAGGTCCGGTCACGCTGGCCCCCGGCGCGCGGGCGCTGATCTCGACCGGATTGCATATGGCGATCCCGCAGGGATTCGAGGTGCAGATCCGCCCGCGCTCGGGCCTTGCGCTGAAACATGGGATCACCTTGATCAACGGCCCGGGCACCATCGACAGCGATTATCGCGGCATCGTGGGGGTGATCATGGGCAATATGGGGCAAGAGGCTTTCACCGTCGAACAGGGCATGCGCATCGCGCAGATGGTCGTGGCGCCGGTGGTGCAGGCGGGGTTCGATCTGGCCGACAGCCTTGATGAAACCCCGCGCGGCGCGGGCGGTTTCGGCTCGACGGGGGCGCACTGATGCTGGCGGTTTTAATCATCGCTGCCGCTCTTTGGTTTGGCGGCGGGTTTCTCGGCCTGCCGCGCGGGCTACGTGCGGGGCTGGTTGCGGTTATGTATCTGGCTTTGGTGGGGCTGCATCTGGTCTTTCCAGCCACACACCCGCTGCGGCTGGCCACCGGGGGCAGCGCCGCGCCTTGGCTGCTGCTGGGCGGCTTCGTTGCGCTGGTGATGCTCTACCGGCAGGGGCTGGCAACCCTGCGCGCCCGCGCCACACCGCGCGAACCGGCGGCGCCCCAGACCTCGGGCCGTTTCTCGGACAGTGAACTCAACCGTTATGCCCGCCATATCGTACTACGCGAGGTCGGCGGAGCCGGGCAAAAGGCGTTGAAAAACGCCAAGGTGCTTGTCGTGGGGGCGGGTGGCCTCGGCGCGCCGGCGCTGCAATATCTCGCGGCGGCGGGCGTTGGCACCATCGGGGTGATCGACGACGACACGGTCGAGAACGCGAACCTGCAACGGCAGGTAATCCACAAAGACGCGGCCATCGGCACGCCCAAGGTCTTCTCGGCCCAAGCCGAGATGCTGGCGCAAAACCCCCATATCACCGTGCGCCCCTACCACCGTCGCCTCAGCGACGAGATCGCCGCCGAACTGGTGGCCGACTATGACCTCGTGCTCGACGGGACCGATAATTTCGACACCCGTTACCGGGTCAATGCCGCCTGTGTCGCGGCTGGTAAGCCACTAATTTCAGGCGCGCTCAGCCAGTGGGAGGGGCAGCTCAGCATCTTTGATCCCGCGCGCGGTGCGCCCTGCTATCGCTGCATTTTTCCGCAAGCGCCTGCCGCGGGGCTGGCACCCTCCTGTGCCGAGGCCGGGGTGATCGGGCCGTTGCCCGGCGTGATCGGCACGATGATGGCGCTTGAGGCGGTGAAGCTGATCACCGGCGCGGGCAGCGTGCTGCGCGGCGAGATGATGATCTACGACGGGCTTTACGGTGAGACCCGCAAGATCGGGCTCAAGCGGCGGGCGGGCTGCGAAACCTGCGGCGGGTGATTGCAAGTCTCCTTCCCGCGCCCCATCTAGAGCGCAAAGGAGATTTACATGACAAATCCGCTGCTCGCTGACTGGAACACACCCTTCGGCATCGCCCCCTTTGACCGCATTTCAGACGATGATTTCGCCCCCGCGCTTGAGGAGGCATTGACCGCCCACCGGGCCGAGATCGACGCCATCGCAGAGAACCCCGCGGCGCCCAGCTTTGCCAATACGATCGAGGCGCTCGAAGCATCCGGCGACGCGCTCGACAAGGTGCTGAGCGTGTTCTTCACCGTCGCGGGGGCCGACAGCAACGGCGCGCGCGAGGCGTTGCAGCGCGATTTCTCGCCCAAGCTTGCCGCGCATCAACCGGCGATCTCGGGCAACACCAAGCTCTTTGCCCGCATCGCTGCCATCTGGGAGGCCCGCGACACGCTCGATCTGACCGAGGAGCAGGCCCGCGTGCTGATGCTGACACATCGCGGCTTCGTCCGCTCCGGCGCGGCGTTGACCGGGGCGGCCGCCGAGCGGATGAAAGAGATTAAGGCGCGGCTGGCGGTGCTGGGCACGCAGTTCACGCAAAATCTGCTGGCCGATGAGCGGGATTGGTTCATGCCGCTGTCGGAGGGCGATCTGACCGGCTTGCCGGATTTCGCGCTCGACGCCGCCCGCGCGGCGGGCAAGGAGAAGGGCGCGGAGGGCCCGGTGGTCACGCTCTCGCGGTCGCTGATCACACCCTTCCTGCAATTCTCAGACCGTCGCGACCTGCGCGAAAAGGCGTTTCGTGCGTGGGAAGCACGCGGTGCCAATGGCGGGGAAACCGACAACCGCGACATCGCTGCCGAAACGCTGGCCCTGCGCAAGGAGCGGGCGGAACTTCTGGGCTATGAAAATTTCTCCTCCTACAAGTTGGAAACCGAAATGGCCAAGACGCCGGACGCCGTGCGCGACTTACTGATGTCGGTCTGGAAACCGGCCAAGACGCAGGCCGACGCCGATGCCGAGGTGCTGACCGCGCTGATGCGTGAGGACGGCGTGAACGGGGCGCTGGAGCCATGGGATTGGCGCTACTACGCCGAAAAGCGCCGCGCGGCAGAGCATGACCTCGATGAGGCGGCGCTGAAACCCTATTTTCAGCTCGACCGGATGATCGACGCGGCCTTCGACTGTGCCAACCGGTTGTTCGGCTTGGCGTTCGCGCCGCTCGACGTGCCGCTCTACCACCCCGACTGCCGAGCGTGGGAGGTCACGCGGAACGGCAAGCATGTGGCGGTCTTTATCGGCGATTACTTCGCGCGCGGCTCGAAGCGTTCGGGCGCATGGTGTTCAGCGATGCGCGCGCAGGCGAAGTTCCCCCGCGCGCAGGCGCCGGTGGTGATCAACGTCTGCAATTTCGCCAAGGGCGACCCGGCGCTGCTGTCCTATGACGACGCGCGCACGCTGTTTCACGAGTTCGGCCATGCGCTGCACCAGATGCTGTCGGACGTGACCTACGAAAGCGTCAGCGGCACCTCGGTGGCGCGGGACTTTGTGGAATTGCCCAGCCAACTTTATGAGCATTGGCTGGACCAGCCCGAGGTCTTGCAGAAATTTGCCACCCACGCCCGGACGGGCGAGCCGATGCCGCGTGAGATGCTGGACAAGGTGTTGGCGGCGTCGACCTTCGACATGGGGTTCCAGACGGTGGAATATATCGCCTCGGCCCTCGTCGACCTGGAGTTCCACGACGGTGCCCCGCCCGCCGATCCGATGGCGAAACAGGCCGAGGTGCTCAGCAGCATCGGCATGCCGCAGGCGATCCGGATGCGCCACGCCACGCCGCAATTCGCGCATGTCTTCTCGGGCGACGGATATTCCAGCGCCTATTACAGCTACATGTGGTCCGAGGTGATGGACGCCGACGCTTTCGCCGCCTTCGAAGAAGCGGGCGGCGCCTTTGACGCGGAGCGCGCCGAGGCGTTGGAGACCCACATCCTGTCGACCGGCGGCAGCCGTGATCCGGCAGAGCTTTATACCGCGTTCCGGGGGCGTCTGCCGGGGGTCGAGGCGCTGCTCAAAGGGCGCGGGCTGGCGGCCTGAGCCTTGACGCGGCCGGGGGTTAGTACCCCCGGTCGCGGTCTACCAGATGCAGCAGAGGCTCTCCGGCCTCGCTGCGGCGGATGTTCTCAGCAATGACTTCCGAGGCGGTCTCATTGCGCGTGGCCGCCGCGATATGCGGGGTCACGGTGACGCGCGGATGCGCCCAATAGGGGTGATCCTCGGGCAGCGGTTCCACCCGGAAGACATCCAGCGTGGCATGGGCAATCTGCCCGCTGTCGAGCGCGGCAAGCAGGGCGTCATCATCAATCAGCGGGCCACGTCCGGGATTGATGATAAACGCGCCTTTGGGCATCTGCGCCAGCGTTTCGGCATTCAGCACGTCTCGCGTGGCGGGGGTGTCAGGCATCAGCAGTACCGCGATCTCGGCCCGTTTCAGTGTCTCTGTCAGGCCGTCGTCGCCATGCAGGCAACGCACGCCCTCAATCTGCTTTTCGCTCCGCGACCAGCCGGTCACATCGAAGCCCAGACCCACCAACGCTGCGGCCACCGCTTGGCCGAGCGCACCGATGCCCAACACCGCCACGCCCCGCTCGCGTGCCAGTGGCGGGGTGCGCGGCTCCCATTTGGCGTCCTTACGCAGGATATCGGTATCCATCCCCAGATGATGGCGCAGCACATGGCCCGTGACCCATTCGACCATGCCGTGGGTCAGGCCGAAATCGACCATCCGCGTCAGCGGGATATTCAAGGTCTCATTGCCGGTGATCGCCTCCACCCCGGCCCAGAGGTTCAGCACCGTCTTGGCGCGGGTGTAGGGGCTGAAATCCTGCAGGTCGCTGTTGGGGGCATAGACGATATAATCGACCTCCTGAGGTGGCAGGTCGGTGGCCAGGTTGAAGTCCTGCCCGGGCAAAGCTTTGCGCAGGGCGTCGTTCAAAGGCTTTTCGTAGCCGTCCCAGCGTTCGGCTTTAGCGGCGAAGAGAATATTGATCGTCATGAATTACCTCGGTCTATGAACATGCGCCGATTGCACCAGCCCAAAGGCCAGCAGCAGCACCAGCATGGCCGAGCCGCCATAGCTCACCATCGGCAGCGGCACGCCAACCACCGGGGCCAGCCCCATGACCATCGACATGTTAACGGCGAAAAAGAGAAAGAAGTTGAGCGCGATGCCCAGTGTCAGCAGGCTTGAGAACCGGTCTTTGTTCTTCACCGCCGAGGCCACGCAGAACAGGATGATCAGCGCATAAAGCCCCAGCAGAGAGACGCCGCCGACGAAGCCGAACTCTTCGGCCAGCGTGGTAAAGATAAAGTCGGTGTGTTTCTCGGGCAAGAAGTTCAGCCGCGACTGGGTGCCCTGCATGTAGCCGCGCCCTGACCAGCCGCCCGAACCGAGCGCGATCTTGGATTGGGTGATGTGGTAGCCCGCGCCAAGCGGGTCTTGGCTGGGGTCGAGAAAAGTGTCGATGCGGCGGTATTGGTAATCTTTGAGCAGTTGCCACGGGGTGCCACGCGATTGGAAGACGGCGGTGACCAGCCCGATGGCGGCGGTGATGACGGCGGCGAAATAGGCCCAATGCACACCTGCAAGGAACATCAGCCCGCCCCCGGCGGTCAAAAGCAGGATCGAGGTGCCCAAGTCGGGCTGTTTCAGGACCAAAGCGGTGGGGACCACGATGATCAGGATCGGCAGCAGGACCCAAAAGGGGCGCGAGACCTTTTTGACCGGCAGCCAGTCGTAATAGGCGGCCAGAAACAGCACCAGCGTGATCTTCATCAACTCCGACGGTTGCAGCCGCATGAAGCCAATGTCGATCCAACGCTGCGCGCCCATGCCGACAGAGCCAAAGAGTTCGACCGCGACCAGCAGCACCAAGGTCGCCCCATAGGCCACGCCCGACAGGTTGCGCCAGAGCCAGATCGGCACCATCGCCACAGTGAACATGATCGCAATGCCCATGCCAAAACGCTTCATCTGCGGTTCAGCCCAAGGGGAGAATGACCCGCCCGCGACCGAGTAGAGCATCAAGAACCCCACGCCCGCGACACTGGTCAACAGGATCGCCAGCGGCCAGTTCATGAAAAGGATCTTGCGCAGCCCCGTCGGGACGGATTTGACCGTATGCTCAAGATAGCTCATGCCTGATCGTCTCCCGCTACGCTGGCCGAGGTTTCCGGCGCGGTGTCGCGCAGCTCTTCTTGCTGGGTGGCGATGCGGCCCCGGTCGGACTTGGGGTAGGCTTCGAGCGGCGGCTCGCCCCCGGCCATGGCCTGCAACATCACGTCGCGCGCAATTGGGGCGGCGGCGGTTGACCCGCCCCCCCCGTGTTCCACCAGCACGCAGGCCGCGTATTTGGGTTTGTCGTAGGGCGCGAAGCACACGAACAGCGCGTGGTCGCGGCGCTCCCACGGCAGGTCGGCGTTGCTGGTCACACCACGGGCGCGTTCGGCGGCGGTGATGTTGCGCACCTGACTGGTGCCAGTCTTGCCCGCCATGCGCATCGTGTCGTCGATGATGCGGCTGCGATAGCCGGTGCCGCGGCGATCGTTAACCACGTCGTACATCGCTTTGCGCAATTGGCGCAGGTTGTTTTCGTTCAGGCCCATCGGCTCGCCCGCGCCGCTGGGTTGTTCCACCCCGTCGATGGATTTGATCAGCCGCGGCGCCACCGCGCGCCCGGTGGCGATCCGCGCGCTCATCACCGCCAGCTGCAGTGGGGAGGACAGGGTAAAACCCTGCCCAATGGAGGCGTTGACCGTGTCGCCGACGACCCAATCTTCACCCCGGGCCGAGCGTTTCCACTGTTTGGTCGGCGCAAGCCCACCCGCGACCGAAGACAGCGCCAGATCGTGTTTGATCCCAAGGCCAAAGCGGTTCGACATGGCGGTGATCTTTTCGATGCCCACCTTCACGGCCAGATCATAGTAGTAAACATCGCAGGATTGCTTGAGCGAATCCTGAAGGTTGACCCATCCATGGCCCGCGCGTTTCCAACAGTGGAACCGCCGGCCCGCGACCTCCAGATGGCCAGGGCAATAGACGGTCTCATCGGGGGCGACGATGCCCTCTTCGATGGCGGCAAGTGCCACGATCATCTTGAAGGTCGAGCCGGGCGGGTAGGTGCCTTGTACGGGTTTGTTCACCAGCGGGCGGTATTTGGAGTTTAGCAGCGGGTTATAGTCCGCCGAAGAGATGCCGCCGATAAAGAGGTTCGGGTCATAGCTGGGCGAAGAGGCCAATGCGGCCAGATCGCCATTCTCGCAGTCAATAATGACCACGGCGGCGCTTTCGTCTCCCAGACGGGCCTGCACATAGCGTTGCAGATTGGCGTCGACGGTCAATTGCAGATCCGCCCCGGCCTGACCTTCGCGCCGCTCCAACTCGCGCATCACGCGACCTGTGGCATTCACTTCAACATGTTTGGTGCCCGCCGCGCCGCGCAGCAGGTTCTCGGCGCGGGCTTCGACGTTGATTTTGCCGATTTGAAAGCGCGGGATGCGCAACACCTGATCGGGGTTCTCCAGCGCGTCGAGGTCGGCTTGGCTCACCCGGCCCACGCGGCCAACCACATGGGCGAAATCCGCGCCGCGCGGGTAGACGCGGGTCAGGCCCACTTCGGGAGTGACGCCGGGCAGGGCAGGGGCGTTGACGCTGACCTTGCTCACGACCTCCCAACTGACGTCATCGACGATGGTGACGGGCAGGAAGGGCGCGGAGCGGGCCATCTCGGTCATGGCGCGTTCGCGGGTTTCGTCATCAATTTCGATAACTTGGGCCAAACGTTCCATCACCGCCGCCACGTCGCCCGCGTCTTCGCGCACCATGACGATCCGGTAGGAGGGGACGTTGTCGGCAAGCTGTACGCCGTTGCGGTCGAAAATCTCACCGCGGGAGGGCGGGATCAGGCGGATGTTGATGCGGTTCTCTTCGGCGAGCAGGCGAAATTGGTCGGCCTGATCGACCTGCAGATAGCGCATCCGCGCGGCCAGACCGCCCATGAACAGCAGTTGCGCCCCGCCCAAAAGCGCGGCGCGCCGGGTCAGGCGCGTGTGGTTTGCATCGTTGTCGGCGCGGCTACGTCTCATCTCATCGCTCCCCGATCACACCCGTTTGCCAAGCGCGTCCAGATCGCCCGGCGCGGTCTTGCGCACGCCCATGATACCATGGGTCACCGCCACGATCAGCGGATAAGCGAGCATCGTCAGTGCCAATTCCGTGAGGTTCAGCGTCATGGCGGGCGTGGGCACCAGTGCAAGGCTCAGCAAAATGCGGTTGGCAAAGATCACTATGGTCAGGATCACCGCCACGGTCAGCCATTCGGCGGCAAAGCTCGCATCCCGCAGATGCCGCCCCCGCGACTTGAGGTTCTCGACCCCGATCAAGGCCAGCACCGCCCAAAGGCCGGGCGGGCGTTGCAGCAAGAGATCCGCCAGCAAAAAGACCAAGGCCAGAAACAGCGCGGGCACATATTCAGGCCGTCTGAGACCCCAAGCGCAGGCGAAGCCCAACAGCAGGTCCGGCCCGGCCCAAGGGCGCGGGGTCGTCTCAAGCGGAAGCAGGTGGAAGAACAAGATCACCAGCGCCAGCGCAACAAAGCTCAGGCGCATGACCCACAGGCGGCTGCGTGACAGATCGGTCATGGCTGCACTCCGACCGGCGCCGCCGGGTCGGCCAAGGGGCCATCGGAGGTGATGACATGGACGGTGTCCGGCACGGTTTCATTGCCATGGTGGCGCAGCACGCGCAGGAACTCCAACCGCTCGTAATCCGCCGCCAGCCTGACGCGAAGACGCCCGCCCGGATCGGCGGCGACCTGACCGATCAGGATGCCCGCCGGGAACACCCCGCCATCGCCCGAGCTGATCACCCGGTCACCGGGGCGGACCAATTCACGGTTCTCGATGAAATCAAGTGGCGGCGCGGCGCTGTTGTCGCCCGCCACGATGGCCCGCTGGCCAGAAGGCTGGATCGTCGCCGGAATGCGGCTGGAAGCGTCGGTCAGCAGGATCACGCGCGCGGTGTTTTTGCCCACGCCTGCAATGCGGCCCACAAGGCCGATGCCGTCCATCGTGGCCCAACCTTCAACCAGCCCATCACGCGCGCCGACGTTCAGCAGCACCGATTGGCGGTAGGGCGATCCGCTGTCGGCCAGAACGGTGCCGGTGATGAATGTGAGGCGCGGGTCAAGCCGCACGTTGTTTAGATCCAGCAGGCGGGCGTTCTCTTGCTCTAGCTGAAGGGCCGCTTCTTTCCACGCCTGCATCTGCCGCAGTTCCGAACGCAGTTCGCGGTTCTGTTCGCTCAGACGTTGGTAGCTCTGGAAATCGCGCAGAAGGTTAATGGTGCCTGTCACCGGGGCCATGGCCCAATCAAGGTTCGGCACGAAACGGTCGGTCACCTGCGCGCGAAAGCGTTCAACGCGGGGGCTGTCGATGCGCCAAAGCAAGAAAATCCCGACCAGCGCCAACACCAACACAGCCAGCAGCAACCGGCGCAGGGGGCCGGTGAAATCGCTGGAACTGGAACGGTCTTTGGGCATCTGTGCCGAAACTCCCACCCGGTCAGGCGGGGCGGTGTCGCCGCGTGCCGGGTCTGGCTAACTTGCCAGTGTTAACTGTCGTAGTCGATCGCGTGGCGCAGCTGTTTCTCGTATTCCAGCGCTTTGCCGGTGCCGAGGGCCACGCAGTTCAGCGGCTCATCCGCGACCGAGATCGCAAGGCCGGTCTGCTCGCGCAGCGCCAGATCAAGATCACCCAGCAGCGCACCGCCGCCTGTCAGCATCACGCCCCGGTCGACGATGTCGGCGGCCAGATCCGGCGGGGTGGTTTCCAGCGCGGTCATGACGGCTTCGCAAATCTGCTGCACCGGTTCGGCCAGCGCCTCGGCGATCTGCGCTTGGGTCACTTCGATTTCTTTCGGCACACCATTCAGCAAGTCACGGCCCCGGATCTGCATTGAGGTGCCGCGCCCGTCGTCGGGCATCCGCGCCGTACCGATGGAGGTTTTCACCCGCTCAGCCGTGGTTTCCCCGATCAGCAGGTTCTGCTGGCGGCGCAGGTAGCTGATGATGCCTTCGTCCATGCGGTCACCGCCGACGCGGACAGAGCGTGCGTAAACGATGTCGCCCAGCGACAGCACCGCAACCTCGGTCGTACCGCCGCCGATATCGACGACCATGTTACCCGTGGGATCGGTGATCGGCATGCCCGCACCGATGGCCGCAGCGATGGGTTCCGCAATCAGCCCGGCGCGGCGCGCACCAGCGCTCAGCACCGACTGGCGGATTGCGCGTTTCTCAACCGGGGTCGCCCCATGCGGCACGCAGACGATGATCTTGGGTTTGGAGAAGGTCGAGCGCTTGTGCACCTTACGGATGAAGTGCTTGATCATTTCCTCGGCGGTGTCGAAGTCGGCGATGACCCCTTCACGCATCGGGCGGATCGCCTCAATGCTGCCGGGCGTCCGGCCCAGCATCAGCTTGGCGTCTTCGCCCACGGCGAGCACTTTCTTGACGCCGTCTTTGACGTGATAGGCCACCACCGAAGGCTCGCTGAGAACGATGCCCTTACCCTTGACGTAAACCAGCGTATTCGCGGTGCCGAGGTCGATCGCCATATCGGAGGAGAACAGGCCGCGGAATTGATCGAGGATGGACATAACAGTAGCGGAGCCTTGCAAATATTCGGACAGGCCCGCCAGCATGGGACCACGCGCGGGCTATTGGCTCTTATAGGGCGCACAGGGTCAGGGTGAAAGGGGCAAGACCGCAAAGGTGGCGCGATATTGCCGCCGCGCTATCATAGAGCGGTATATTTAGGGCGCAGCACAGGCGGAGGTCGGCGATACCATGCAGAAGATACAGACACTTGGGGTGCATCACATCACCCTCACCGGGGCCGATCGGCAAAGTTCAATCGACTTCTGGGAGGGCGTTTTGGGAATGCCTTTCATTTTTGACCAGCCCAATTTGGATGACCCGGATGAGGGGCATTTGTATTTCGATCCCGGCGACGGACGGCTGATCACGATTTTCACCAATGAGACCCGCAAGCGGGTGCACAATCGCACGCCGATGGATCCGGGCTGCGTGCATCATCTGGCGTTCGAGGTGGACCGCGCGATGTTTGATCAGGTGCCGGAGCGACTGGAGGCGCGCGGCATTGGGCATTCGGGGGTGAAAGGCCGAGGCTTTATGCATTCGATCTATTTCAAGGATCCGCTGGGGCAGTTGATCGAGCTGGCCTGCTACACCTTCATCCCGCCGCGCGGGTCGAGCCATGCCGAGGTGATGCTAGAGGCGCATAAGCTGCGGGTTGCGGCGGGGGATGATCATATCCAGCGGCAACATCTGGCGGATGCGGTGGTGATGATTGTGGAGCGGGGGCAGGCATCGCTGAGTGCGGATCGCGGGGCGAAGAATCCTTATTGAGATTGGTTCTCCGTTGGCGACTGCCGCCCGGCCCGGGACAAGCCGCAGGCGCCGGGCCATCGCCTGCCCGCTCCGTCACGCCGGAGGCGTGCCGGAATGAACTGGGCGCACCTTTGGTGCGACCGGGTAGGCGATTTGGTGAGGCTGGGTGGGACCTAGAAAACGCACACCACGGCTGCACCATAAAGTGGCACCAACTTAGCCTTGGATCGCCAACCCGCGGGCAGGCGCTGGCCCTCCCCGCAAAGAAGAAGGACGGGGTTTCCCCCGCCCTCCGCATCAACTCACATCTTTATAATTGATCTCGCGCTTGTCCGTGCCGCCCTTCTCACGCCGCACCAACAAACGGTTGAGCGCGTGGATATAGGCCCGCACACTTGCCACCACGGTATCGGTATCCGCCGACTGGCCAGTCACGATGCGGCCCTCTTCCTCCATCCGAACCGAAACCGTCGCCTGCGCGTCGGTGCCTTCGGTCACGGCATGCACTTGGTAAAGCTGCAAGCGCGCGGTGTGCGGCACCAGTGCCTTGATACAGTTGAACGCCGCGTCGACGGGGCCATCGCCGGTTTGGTTGGTGGACTGCTCAGCACCATCCACATCCAGCACCATATCGGCGGTCTGCGGGCCATCGGTGCCGCACACGACCTTCATCGATTTGAGGCGAATGCGGTCTTCCTCGGGATCGGTCGCGGTGCGCATCAGCGCAATCAGGTCATCCTCGTAGATTTCCTTTTTGCGATCAGCCAATTCCTTAAACCGCACGAAGACATCCTTGAGCTGGTTGTCGCCCAGTTCAAACCCGAGGTCTTCGAGCTTGGACCGCAGCGCGGCGCGGCCTGAATGCTTGCCCATGACGATGTTGGTCTCGGTGAGACCCACGTCCTCGGGGCGCATGATCTCGAAGGTCTCAGCATTCTTCAGCATGCCGTCTTGGTGGATCCCGCTCTCATGGGCAAAGGCGTTCTTGCCGACGATGGCCTTGTTGAACTGCACCGCAAAGCCTGAGACAGCAGCGACCCGGCGCGAGATGTTCATGATCTTGCGGCTGTCGATGCGCGTCTCGTAAGGCATGATGTCATTGCGCACTTTCAGCGCCATGACGACCTCTTCGAGCGCCGTGTTGCCCGCGCGTTCGCCCAGGCCGTTGATGGTGCATTCCACCTGCCGCGCCCCTGCCTCGACAGCGGCAAGGCTGTTGGCCGTCGCCATGCCTAGATCGTTGTGGCAGTGGGTGGCAAAGATGATCTCATCCGCGCCCGGCACGTTTTCGAGCAGTTTGGCGATCAGATCGGCGCTTTCACGCGGGGCGGTATAGCCCACGGTGTCGGGGATGTTGATCGTGGTGGCCCCGGCTTTGATGGCGATCTCGACAACGCGGTAGAGGTAATCAAGCTCGGTCCGCGTGGCATCCATCGGCGACCATTGTACGCTGTCGCAGAGGTTGCGCGCGTGGGTCACGGTCTCATGGATACGGTCGGCCATCTCATCCTGTGTCAGGTTCGGAATGGCGCGGTGCAGGGGCGAGGTGCCGATGAAGGTGTGGATGCGCGGCTGACGGGCATGTTTCACGGCCTCCCAGCATCGGTCGATGTCGCCCAATTGGGCGCGGGCAAGGCCGCAGATCACGGCGTTTTGCGATTGGCGGGCAATCTCGCTCACCGCGTTAAAGTCGCCTTCGGAGGCGATGGGAAAGCCTGCTTCGATGATGTCGACGCCCATCTCATCCAAAAGCTGCGCAATCTCCAGCTTTTCGGCATGGGTCATCGTCGCCCCGGGGGATTGTTCGCCATCCCGCAAGGTGGTGTCAAAAATCAGCACACGGTCCTGTTTCGTCATATCGGTCATCCTGGGTTCTTTCTTTGCTGGTATCCTTGGCGCGCGACACATCCCTCTGAGCGGGCGCGCCGAAGGGCACGCTCAGAGGCGAATTAGGTGCAGCAAGTTGGCGCGCAGCAGGCCCGCGCAGTAGCGCGGCAGGGTCGGGATATGGACGGCCTGTGTCATGCGGATAGTTATACGCACCCGTTTTCAAATGGAAAGGGGGTGTTGCGGCTTTTGTTTGCCCCCGCGTCAGCGCCGCCTATCTGCCTATAGGCAAGGGGGATGCGGATGCAGCAAAGAGCGACACAACACAGGCATGCCACCGCATGAGCGCGCGGGTTTTGGTAATCGGTGCCAGCGGCGGTATCGGTGCGGCGCTGACGGCAGCGTTTCAAACGCGCGGTGATGAGGTGACGACACTCTCGCGCACGACAGACGGGTTCGACGTGACGGATGAGGCTTCGGTCACCACGGCGCTGGAGGGGCTTGGTGATCCCTTTGATGCGATGATTGTCGCCACTGGTGCGTTGGAGATCGACGGAGCGGCGCCGGAAAAGTCACTGCACGCCATCACGCAAAAGGCGATGCTGGATCAATTCGCGCTGAACGCGGTCGGCCCGGCGCTGGTGCTGCGCCACGCGGCAAGGCTTTTGCCCCGCGACAGGCGGGCGGTTTTCGCCGTGCTTTCGGCGCGGGTCGGCTCCATCGGGGACAACCGTCTGGGCGGTTGGATCAGCTACCGCAGCGCCAAGGCGGCGGTGAACCAAATCGTGCACACCGCCGCGATCGAGCTCAGCCGCTCCCATCCGCAAAGCATCTGCGTGGCGCTGCACCCCGGCACCGTCGAAACACCCTTTACCGAAAAATATCTGGGCCGCCATCCGGCGGTGCCGCCGGGGGAGGCCGCGGACAATCTGCTGCGGGTGATCGACGGGCTGACCTCGGAGGAGAGCGGCGGGTTCTTCGACTGGGCCGGAAAGGCGGTGCCGTGGTGAGCCGTTTGATCTTGGTCTTGGGCGATCAACTTTCCCTAAACCTGTCATCGCTGCGCGAGGCCGACAAGGCGCGCGATGTGGTGGTCATGGCCGAGGTCGCGCAGGAGGCGGAATATGTCCGTCACCACCCCAAGAAAATCGCACTGGTCTTTGCCGCGATGCGCAAATTTGCCCGCAAGTTGGAGGATGACGGTTGGAGCTTGCGCTATACCCGGCTGGATGATCCCGAAAACGCGGGCTCTCTCGTCGGCGAGCTGCTCCGCCGGGCGGAGGAGACCGGCGCGGGCGAGATAATCGCGACCGAGCCGGGGGAGTGGCGGCTGATCAACAAGCTGACCCATGCGCCGATCCCTACACGCATCTTGCCAGACGACCGTTTCATCGCCAGCCGCAAACGGTTCGAAGATTGGGCCGAGGGGCGCAAGGCGCTGCGGATGGAGTATTTCTACCGCGAGATGCGCCGCGAGACCGGCCTGTTGATGGAGGGCGACGATCCCGCAGGGGGCAAATGGAATTTCGACCACGACAACCGCAAGCCCCCGAAGGAGGGGCTGGAGTTCCCCCAGCCGCTCAGCTTTGCGCCTGATGCTGAGACCCAAGCGGTGCTTGACCTTGTGGAGACGCGCTATGGGGACAACTTCGGTGATCTGCTCCCCTTTGACTTTGCCACTACGCGCGCGGAGGCCCTGCAGGTCTTGGCGCATTTCATCACCCACGCCCTGCCGCGCTTTGGCGATTATCAGGACGCGATGCTGGAAGGGGAGCCCTATCTTTTTCACGCGCTGATCTCTCCCTATCTGAACCTTGGGTTGCTCGATCCGATGGAGGTTTGCCGGGCCGCCGAAAAGGCGTGGCAGCAGGGGGACGTGCCGATCAACGCTGCCGAAGGGTTCATCCGCCAAATCCTTGGATGGCGCGAATATGTGCGGGGCATCTATTTTCTTGAGGGGCCGGAGTATGTGGCGCGCAACGTGCTGCGACACGACCGCGACTTGCCTGCCTTTTACTGGGGTGCCGACACGCAGATGAATTGCCTGCGGCAAGCCATCGGGCAAACGCAGAAATACGCCTATGCCCACCATATTCAGCGATTGATGGTGACGGGCAATTTCGCCCTGCTGGCGGGGATCGATCCGCATCAGGTGCATGAATGGTATCTAGAGGTCTACGCGGATGCCTATGAGTGGGTCGAAGCGCCCAACACGGTGGGTATGAGCCAATTCGCAGATGGCGGAGTCATTGCCTCGAAACCCTATGTCTCGTCCGGGGCCTACATCAATCGCATGTCGGACTACTGCAAAGGGTGCAGCTACAGCGTCAGCGCGAAGGCGGGCAAGAAAGCCTGCCCGTTCAATCTGCTTTACTGGCACTTTCTTGACCGGCACCGAGAGCGGTTTCAGGGCAATGCGCGTATGAGAAACATGTATGCCACGTGGGACCGCATGGATGCCGACCGTCGTGAGGCGGTCTTGCGCGATGCGGGCAACTGGTTGCGGCGGCTGGAGGCGGGGGAGACGGTCTAATCCCGGTTAGCCCTCGGGTACAGGCCGCGGCGGGTGGATGTCCTGACTGTCCCGTGGTGCCTCTGCGCGGTCGAACATGCCATAGTCACGGATCACATGGGCAATGCGCAGGTGGTAATCGGTAAAGATTCCCTCGCGCCCTGCTGCCTGCGCGCCGCGGTGCGCGGTCAGCTTGCGCCAGCTCTGCACTGCCTCTTCATCGCGGAAGAAAGAGAGCGAAAGCAGCTTTTCGGGGTTGGTCAGGCTTTGGAACCGTTCGACAGAGATGAAGCCATCCACCTCATCCAGCAGGGGCCGCATCTTGGCCGCGACATCAAGGTATTCCTCGCGGCGGTCGGGGTGGGGGAAGACTTCGAAAATAACGGCGATCATGGTGGCTCCCTGCGGTTGCTGCCCCCATGCTAGCCCTAGTTTTCGGGCAAAGAAAAGGCCCGGAGATCACTCTCCGAGCCTTCTTTGTCCAAGTCTATGGTGGCTTAGCGCAGCACGTTATTGCAGCTTAGCGCACAACGTCGACGATCAGGTTCGTCTCGTTGTCAACGATCACGGTCGCGCCGTTGATGTTGACATAGCGGTATGTGGTTTCCGGGACCTCATAGGTGGTCACGGTCGTGGGGATGCCCGCGCCGACAACCACTTCACCGTCAAGGTACACGGTATCAACCGGGTTCTCGCGGACGTAGGTGATGGTGGATTCCTCTGGCTCAGCAGCGGCGGAACCTGCCGCACCACCTGCGATGCCACCGGCGATGATGCCACCAATCGGGCCACCAACGGCATATGCGGTTAGCGCACCCAGGGTCGCACCGGCAGCAGCGCCTGCGGTCTCATTCTCGGCGGTGCCTTCTGGATCTTCATAGGTCACGGTGCTGATTTCGACGGTCGCGGGGCGGGTGGTCAGAGCCACGGCCTGCTCTTCAACTTCAACGGCAAGGTAATCAGAATAGGACCAGCCCATCGCGTCGCCAAATTTGACTTGGCACCAGGATTGGCCGTCAAGGCAGCCTTCCACCATAGTGGCTTCGCCACCGGGGATGACACCGACGATGTCGTACTGCGGGCCGGGGCCCGAACGGATGTTAAGATCGGTTGCGGCATAGGCTTCGGCCGATTGTGCATAGACAGGTGCAGCGGCACCCAAAGCGATGGCAGATACCATTCCAAGTTTAACGATATTCATGTCTTAACCCTTTCTGTTCGGCGGGGAGTGCCCTGCGGGAAATCCGGCGCCGTTGTTGGTCGTGTTTGGACAACTGTGGGGGAGAGGGTTCGTTCCCCCATGGAGCCCGGAGCGCCCGGTTTTTGGCTCCCATTGCTCAATATTTGGGCGGTAACCTGCTGGCAGGTGGCGGGAAATCGCTTGCCTTTGGCGCTCAGGGAAAGATGGGAAACCAGAGAGGGGATCTAGGCGTTATCAGCCGTCGCGCCAGTGGGCGGGGTAGGGGTGCTCTGGCCGCGATGCCGTGACGCGCGGGCCGGGGGCGGAGCGATTTTTCCGCGGCTGGTTGTTAAAAAGGTGCTCCGCAACCTTCTGGGCGGTCTGCTGGTCAAAGCCCTCCGCTACGCAGTCCCCCACACTGCCGTTCCTTTCTTGCAAGATGCACAGGATGTCGTCCACTGCGCTATCTTCTTGAGCGCTATCTTCTCGAGAATTTTCCCGCTGCGGAAACGCCGCAGAGGCTGGGCCTCGCATCCAAACGCGGTGGGTGGTGTTGCGCCATTGGCAAAGGGCCAGCACCTCGGTCTGGTACAGGTCTTTGACCGGATTGAAATCGCCCGGCACCGCGCTCTGTCCGATGGCGGCCGCGGATTTGTTCTGTGCCGTGAGCAACAGCTCCCCCGCGTCCTGCGCCAAAGCGCGGAGCATCAGGCCGCGCAGGGGGAGGGCGAGGGTATCGGCACCGACCGCCGCACCAAGCCCTGCGAGGCGGGCGTGCAGTGTGGACTGTAAATCACCCCCCACCGGGACCGCGATCTGGCGCACATTTTCGGGCCCCAAAGCATCGGCTGCGATCGTCGCGGCCAGCGCGGCATCACGCCCCTCGGTCTGTTCGACCAGCACCTTGGAGGCTCCGGCTTTGGCGACATAATCCCGCAGGCCGACAACCAAAGCGCGGTAATCCCGCTCCAGTGCGCTTGGCTGCGGTGCGAGGTCTCCGGCCACGATCTGCCAACCCTCCGGTGCCCGTTCCAGATCGACATGGGCAATGGCCCTGTCAAAGGCAGGCAGGTGCAGCGCCAGCTTGCCACCGGGGTTCAGCGCGAAGGACGCGCCGTCAAAGACCGCCTCATCCTGCCCCCCGACCATATTGAGGCTGATCAGCGGCAACTCCGTCTCGATCACCCGCGCGACCATATGATTCAGCCGCCTGTTCATTGCGCCGCGTTGATGTGGGGCCGCATTAGGGATCAAAAGGAATTCGGCCCCCGTTTCGGCCTGCGTTTCGGCCACATCGCCAGTCCAGCCATCCGCCCCGATGGGGGAGCCGATGCGCAGCCCCTCAACAGCATAGGGGCCACTGATCGGACCTGCATCAAAGCGAGAGTGCCGCGCGGGGCTGTGTTGAAGCACCCGCTGGGCGATCCTGCCACCCTGTAGGATGAGGTAGGCGTTATGAAGTTTCGCCCCCTCGACCCAAGGCGCGCCAAGCGCCAAGGCGGGGCCGTGGGCGCAATGGGCGGCGAGCGCCTCAAGATGGGTCACGACATCGCGTTGAAAGGCTGGGTTATGCAGCAGCGCTTTCGCATCATGCCCGGTCAGGAACAGTTCGGGCAGGGCGACCAATTGCGCGCCCGCGTCGCGCCCGGCCTGCCAAGCCTCGCGCGCCAGTGCCGCGTTTCCCGGCAGGTCGCCGACGGTCGGGTTCAATTGCCCGAGGGTGAGGCGAAAACGGTCTAACATGCAAAGGCTCCGGGCTGGCTGGTGTGGGTTGGATGTAGCAGATCGGGCCGAGGGCGAAACCCCTGCGCGCAGGCTGGCCCGCCGCGCCGGGTGCGCGGGATCCGCCGAAACCGGCGTGCCTGTCCTGCAAACACGTTGCCTCTGTCCTCTATCACCCGTAACCTCAGGGCAAATGACACCTAACGAGATCGGGAAATTCCGCCCATGTTGCACCGCAGCTTGCCCCTCTGTCTGATCGCTCTTCTGGCCACGCCGCTTGCGGCGCAGGACGGGCAGGTGCTGACCAAGGAATATGACGATGGCGGCATCTATGAGGGCACGTTTCAAGGCGGTCTTCAGCATGGCACCGGCACCTATAAGCTGCCCAACGGCTATGAATATTCCGGCGAATGGGTCGAGGGCGAGATTAAGGGCGAAGGCGTCGCGCGTTTCCCCAATGGCTCGGTCTATGAGGGTAATTTTGCCAAGGGCAAGCCCGAAGGTCTGGGCAAGATCACCTTTGCCGATGGCGGCACCTATGAGGGCGAATGGGAAGCGGGCGCGATCATGGGCCAAGGCGTGGCGATCTACGCCAATGGCGTGCGCTATGAGGGTGAGTTCCGCAATGCCAAACACCACGGCAAGGGCGTGATGCAAAGCCCCGGCGGCTATGAGTACAAGGGCGACTGGATTGATGGCGTCAAACAGGGCGTCGGCACGATCACCTACCCCGATGGCGCGGTCTATGAAGGTGAAATCGAAGGCGGCAAACGCAGTGGCGAGGGCACGCTGACCATGCCCGACGGGTTGGTCTATGTGGGCTTGTGGAAAGACGGCCAGATCGACGGGACCGGCACGCTGACCCAGCCCAATGGCGATGTTTACGAAGGCACCTTGGTCGCGGGCCGCCGTGAAGGCAAAGGCAAGGTCACCTATGAGAATGGCGATGTTTATGAGGGCGACTTCAAAGACGACCGCCGCGACGGGCAGGGCACTTTCACCGGCACCGATGGCTATGTCTACACCGGCTCTTGGGTGGCCGGGCAGATTGAGGGCGAAGGTCAGGTGACCTATCCCGACGGGTCCGTTTACGTTGGCACCTTTCGCAATGATCTGGCCGATGGCACGGGCAAGATCACCTATCCCGATGGATCGACCTATGAGGGCGCTTGGGTGGCAGGCGTGATCGAAGGCGAAGGCATCGCCACCTATACCAATGGCGTGGTCTATGAGGGCGAATTCAAAGACGCCCGCAACCACGGCCAAGGGGTGATGACCTATGCCGATGGCTACCGCTATGAGGGCGGCTGGCAGGATGGTCAGCGCCATGGGCAGGGCAAGGCGACCTATCCCGACGGCACGGTCTATGAAGGCGCGTTCAGGAATGGGCAGCGTCACGGTCAGGGCAAGATCACCATGGCCAGCGGTTTCGTCTACGAAGGCGAGTGGACCGAGGGAGAGATCGAAGGGCAGGGCGTGGCGACCTATGCCAATGGCGATGTCTATGAGGGCACGTTCAAAGCGGGCAAGCGGCAGGGCAGCGGCACCATGCGCTATGCCAGCGGCGAAGAAGCCTCGGGCGATTGGGAGAACGGCGCGTTGAGCGATGGGACCGCCGGGGCGGCTTCTGACACCGCAGCCGATCCCGCAGCCGGCACCGCCTCTGGCGCCGCGGCGGAGACTCCTGCGGACGAAGCACAGCCTGCAGATGCGGCACCGGCAGCGGCAGACGCCCCCGATGAGGGCGTGTCAGACGACGGCACCGACGCCGACACCTCAGAGGTTGTGCCCCCCCCGACTGGCACCGCGGCAGACGGCGGCTGACCCCCGCCTTTGCTGGACAACGCCCGCGCCCTGTGGCAAGCCCGCGCGCAACAGGAGTACGCCAGATGTCCAACCCAACGATCACCCGTTTCGCCCCGTCCCCCACTGGCTATATCCACGTGGGCAACCTGCGCACCGCGCTGATGAACTACCTCATCGCGCGCAAGGCGGGCGGCACTTTCATCCTGCGCATCGACGACACCGATCCCGAGCGAAGCCGCGAAGAATACGTCGACGGCATCAAGCAAGACCTTGAATGGTTGGGGCTGGAATGGGACCGGGTCGAGCGTCAGTCGGAACGTCTGGACCGCTATCATGCCGCCGCCGAAGATCTGCGCGAAAAGGGCCGTTTCTACGAGGCGTTCGAGACGCCGACAGAGCTGGACCTCAAGCGCAAGAAACAGCTCAACATGGGCAAGCCGC
Source organism: Sulfitobacter sp. OXR-159 (assembly GCF_034377145.1). Taxonomy (NCBI): domain Bacteria; kingdom Pseudomonadati; phylum Pseudomonadota; class Alphaproteobacteria; order Rhodobacterales; family Roseobacteraceae; genus Sulfitobacter; species Sulfitobacter sp. OXR-159. The sequence goes on along the minus strand of NZ_CP139707.1, from coordinate 3,109,851 downwards.
CGGTCTATGACCGCGCCGCGCTGAACCTCTCCGACGATGAGAAAGCCGCGCTGCGTGCCGAGCGTGGCGATGGCGTTTGGCGGTTCAAGCTCGATCACCAGCGGATCGAATGGGATGACGGTATCTTGGGCGATATTTCCATCGACGCGGCCTCGGTTAGTGACCCCGTACTCATTCGTGGCGATGGGCAGATCCTTTATACCTTGGCGAGCGTCGTGGATGACACCGAAATGGGCGTGACCCATGTGGTGCGCGGGTCGGACCATGTGACCAACACCGCGACCCAGATCCAGATCATGCAGGCGCTTGGCAATGGGGCGGTGCCCTCGTTCGCGCACCACTCGCTGCTGACCGGCCCGCAGGGCGAGGCGCTGAGCAAGCGCCTTGGCACGCTGGCCCTGCGTGATCTGCGTGAGCAGGGGGTTCAGCCCTTTGCGTTGCTGAGCCTGATGGCGCGGTTGGGGTCGTCGGATCCGGTGGAACTGCGCACGGATATGGCGGAGTTGATCGAGGGTTTCGACATCAACCGCTTCGGCTCGGCGCCGACCAAGTTTGATGTGCAGGATCTGTTCCCGCTGACCGGGCGCTACCTGCAGCAACTGCCGCTTGAGGCGGTGAAAGACGATATCATCGCCCTTGGCGTGCCGGAAGACAAAGCCGCGCAGTTCTGGGCGGTTACCCGCGAGAATATATCGACGCTGAAGAATTTGGGGCCATGGTGGGCCATGTTCCGCGACGGGGCCGAGCCGGTGATTGCCGAGGAAGACCGCGAATTCGTGGCTCAGGCCATGCTGCTGCTCCCGGAGATGCCCTTTGATGAAACCACGTGGTCAAGCTGGACCGCCGCGGTCAAAGAGGCCACCGGGCGCAAGGGGCGCGGGTTGTTCCGGCCCCTGCGTTTGGCGCTGACGGGGCAGGAACACGGGCCAGAGATGGCGCAGGTTTTGCCGTTGCTCCAGACCGTCAAAGCACGCGGTTGAGGCGGGCCGAGGGCATTCGGGGGCGCTGCCCCCGGACCCCCGCGGGTATTTGAAAAAGGATGAATTAGAGCGGTTAGAAGTTCTTCTTTGTGAAGGGGGCTTCGTCGCGTGATTTCACCTGTAGCGACAAGCGGTCGATGTGGTGATCGACCACGGCGGTTTCTTCTGGCGTTAGGGTCTGGTGGCGCGGGTAGAGGGGCGCTGCGCGGTCGTTCAGGATAGGTGTGTCCCAGCCTTCGGTGGTGTCGAAGAAGCGCGCCGCGCCATCGGTGCCGAACTCGCGCAGGAAGCCTTGGACCACAACATCAAGATAGCTCAGCAGGATCACGTGATCGCCGTGGTCGACCGCGATTTCGAGCGGGATGGCGTAATGGGCGATGTCGGGTGCGGGGACCAGATCATGGACCACGGCGCCGCCTGAGGCGTGGCGTTCGTAGCTGTATTCACGCTGGTCCAGCGCCGCCCAATCCGCGCCCGGCACGGCGGCGATCAACCCGTCGATGCGGGTGCTTTGATCTTGCACCACAGAGAGGTAGACGATGTCGCGCCCTTCGGCGCGGACCCATTTGCGCCGCCAGCCGTCGAGCCGGGCGGGCCGGGCGTCGGGGTAGCTGTGGGTGTTGCGATTCACGAGGCTGCCGTAGCCGAAAAAATAGGGGGTCATGCGCGAAAGGTCCTGTATTTGTCGCGCGCACCAAAACATGTGTCGTATCCGGCCACAAGCATGCTTGACGCAGAGGTATGCGGCGGCATACGAAAGGCCCAATCGTCACGGGAGAATCGGTTAAAGCCGATGCCGAAGGAGCAACCGCCCCGGAAACTCTCAGGCCCCAGGACCGTGACGTGACCAAGACTCTGGAGAGATGCGCGGATGCGCACGCCGAAGGGATAACGATCTCAGGCGGAAGGACAGAGGGGGCATCATGCGCAGCGTTAGCGGCGCTAAGGTGCCGGCATGGTCAAAAGGTCATCCGGAAGCGACAGGAAAGGCGAACCGGATGAGCGAGCTCAAGCAGACGGCATTGCATGATTTGCATGTGGAACTGGGGGCCAAGATGGTGCCCTTTGCGGGCTATTCAATGCCCGTGCAATACCCTCTTGGCGTGATGAAAGAACATCTGCACACCCGCGCCGCCGCCGGGTTGTTTGATGTGAGCCACATGGGGCAGGTCGTGCTGCGGGCCAAGTCTGGCAGCTATGAGGATGTGGCCTTGGCGATGGAGAGCCTCGTGCCGGTTGATGTGCTGGGGCTTGCCGAGATGCGCCAGCGTTATGCGATGTTCACGGACGCCACGGGTGGTATCTTGGACGATCTGATGTTGGCCAATCTGGGTGATCATCTGTTCGTTGTTGTGAATGCCGGGTGCAAGGATGATGACATTGCCCTGATGAAAGAGGCGCTGTCGGATCGTTGTGATATCGAAGTTTTGGATGACCGTGCGCTTCTGGCCCTTCAGGGGCCGCAGGCCGCAGCGGCGCTGGCCCGCTTGCAGCCCTTGGTGGCGGATATGAAATTTATGGATGTTGCCAAGGATGTCGACATTGACGGGATCACCGTCACCCTGTCGCGCTCGGGCTATACGGGCGAGGATGGCTACGAGATTTCGGTCGCGAATGACGATGCCGTGGCTTTGGCGCGCAAGCTCTTGGCGCTGGAAGAGGTCGAGCCCATCGGTCTGGGCGCGCGTGACAGTCTGCGGTTGGAGGGCGGGTTGTGCCTTTATGGTCATGACATCGACACCACCACCACACCGGTCGAGGCGGCACTGAACTGGGCAATCCAGAAGGTACGCCGCAATGATGGTGAGCGTGCAGGCGGTTTCCCCGGTGCCGGCGTGATCTTGCAACAACTGGCCGGCGGCGCGCCGCGCAAGCGGGTGGGGTTGCTGCCCGAGGGCCGGGCGCCAATGCGTGAGGGTGTGGCGATTTTCGATGCAGCCGAGGGCGGTAATGAGGTTGGCACAGTGACTTCTGGCGGCTTTGGTCCGACGGTTGGCGGCCCCGTTGCCATGGGCTATGTCACCGCCGAGCATGCAAAGGTCGACACGCCGCTTTGGGGCGAGGTGCGCGGCAAGCGCTTGCCACTGACTGTCACGAAAATGCCGTTCGTCGCGGCGAACTTCAAACGCTGAATCTACACAGGGAAATCTGATATGAAATTTACCGAAGAACATGAATGGCTGCGCGTCGAGGGTGACGAAGTGGTCGTGGGCATCACCACACACGCCGCCGAGCAGTTGGGCGATGTCGTCTTCGTGGAACTGCCCGACGAAGGCACCACCGTCAGCAAGGATGACGAAGTTGTCGTGATCGAATCCGTCAAGGCGGCGTCGGACATCCTCGCCCCAATCGACGGTGAGATCACTGAGGTGAACAGCACGCTCACGGACAACCCCAGCATGGTCAACGATGACCCGCAGGGCGAGGCGTGGTTCTTCAAAATGAAGTTCACCGATGCCAGCCAGATGGACGACTTCATGGACGAAGCCGCCTACCAGAAATTCATCGGCTAAACCGCTGCGCGTGCCGGGGGACCGGCGCGCTGCTGATCACCTGCGTCGCCCGCTTTGGGCGGCGCGCCATAAACAGGGGGCGCCGCTGCCGCGCCGTGACGAGGAACCCGACATGAGCTTCAAGCCCACCGATTATTTGCCCTATGATTTCGCCAACCGGCGTCACATTGGCCCGTCCCCTTCCGAAATGTCGCAGATGCTCGACACCGTGGGCGCCGAAAGCCTTGATGCGCTGATCGACGACACCTTGCCCAAGGCGATCCGTGCGAAACAGCCACTTGATTTCGGCAAGGCGATGAGCGAGCGCGAGGTGCTTGAGCACATGCGCAAGGTTGCGGGCAAGAACAAGGTGCTCACCAGCCTTATCGGGCAGGGCTATCACGGCACCGTCACGCCTCCGGCGATCCAGCGGAATATTCTTGAGAACCCCGCGTGGTACACCGCTTACACGCCCTATCAGCCCGAGATTTCGCAGGGCCGCCTGGAAGCGTTGCTCAATTTCCAGACCATGGTGAGCGACCTTACCGGGTTGGAAATCGCCAATGCGTCGCTTCTGGATGAGGCTACCGCCTGCGCCGAAGCGATGACCATGGCGCTGCGCAGCTCGAAGTCGAAGGCCAAGGGCTTCTTCATCGACGCCAACTGCCACCCGCAGAACATCGCCGTGATGAAGACCCGTGCCGAGCCTTTGGGCATTGAAGTCATCGTCGGTGAACCCGAAGAGATGGAGGCCGAGAAGGTCTTCGGCGCGATTTTCCAATATCCCGGCACCTACGGCCATGTGCGCGACTTCACCGATCACATGGCGGCCCTGCACGAGGCCAAGGCCGTGGGCATCGTTACTGCCGACCCGTTGTCGCTGACCCTGCTGAAAGAGCCGGGCGCGATGGGGGCCGACATCTCCGTGGGCAGCACGCAGCGTTTTGGCGTGCCCGAGGGCTATGGCGGCCCGCATGCTGCTTATATGGCCTGCAAGGATTCCATGAAGCGCGCCATGCCGGGGCGGATTGTTGGGGTGTCAATCGACGCCCATGGCAACCGCGCTTACCGCCTGTCGCTGCAAACCCGCGAGCAACACATCCGCCGCGAGAAGGCGACCTCGAACGTCTGCACCGCGCAGGCGCTGCTGGCCGTCATGGCGTCGATGTATGCCGTGTTCCACGGGCCGGAAGGCTTGAAGGCCATCGCGCAGCGCATCCACCGCAAGACAGTGCGTCTGGCGAAGGGCCTGGAGGCCGCGGGCTTTGACGTGCAGCCCGAGAGCTATTTCGACACGGTCACCGTCGAGGTCGGCCCCTTGCAGGCCGCGGTGATGAAATCCGCCGTGGACGAAGGCATCAACCTGCGCCGTGTGGGCGCGACCAAGGTTGGCATCACCCTGGACGAGCGCACCCGTCCCGACACCATCGAAGCGGTCTGGCGCGCCTTTGGCATCCGTCAGGCGGATGATGATTTCACCCCTGAGTACCGCCTGCCCGACGCGATGGTTCGCACGAGCGACTACCTCACGCACCCAATCTTCCACATGAACCGGGCCGAGACCGAGATGATGCGTTACATGCGCCGCCTCGCGGACCGTGATCTGGCTTTGGACCGGGCGATGATCCCGCTGGGGTCTTGCACGATGAAGCTGAACTCAGCGGCTGAGATGATGCCGGTGACGTGGCGTGAATTCTCGCTGATCCATCCCTTCGTGCCCGCCGATCAGGCGCTTGGCTATCAGGAAATGATCGACGATCTGTCGAACAAGCTGTGCGAGATCACCGGCTATGACGCGATTTCGATGCAACCGAACTCGGGCGCGCAGGGCGAATATGCGGGGCTTTTGACCATCGCCGCCTATCACCGCGCCAAGGGCGAAGGGCATCGCAACATCTGCCTGATCCCGATGAGCGCCCATGGCACCAACCCGGCCTCCGCGCAGATGGTGGGCTGGAAGGTCGTGGTCATCAAGACGGCGGCCAACGGCGACATCGACCTCGACGATTTCCGCGCCAAGGCCGAGCAGCACAGCGAAAACCTTGCCGGTTGCATGATCACTTACCCGTCGACCCACGGCGTGTTCGAGGAAACCGTGCACGAGGTGACCAAGATCACCCATGATCACGGCGGGCAGGTCTATATCGACGGGGCCAATATGAACGCCATGGTGGGCCTGTCGCGCCCCGGCGATCTGGGCGGCGACGTGAGCCACCTCAACCTGCACAAGACTTTCTGCATCCCGCATGGCGGCGGCGGCCCCGGCATGGGTCCGATCGGTGTGAAATCGCATCTGATCGCGCATCTGCCGGGCCACCCGAACGAAGAGGGGGCCGCGGTCTCGGCGGCGCCTTACGGCTCGCCCTCGCTGTTGCCGATCTCTTGGTCTTACTGCCTGATGATGGGCGGTGACGGTCTGACGCAGGCGACCCGCGCCGCGATCCTCAATGCCAACTACATCGCCAAGCGTCTCGAAGGGGCCTATGATGTGCTCTATAAAGGGCCGAGCGGTCGGGTGGCGCATGAGTGCATCATCGACGTGCGCCCCTATGAGGAAACCGCGGGCATCACCAACGAGGATGTCGCCAAACGTCTGGTCGATTGCGGCTTCCACGCGCCGACGATGTCTTGGCCGGTGGCGGGCACGCTGATGGTTGAGCCGACGGAGTCAGAGACCAAGGCCGAGTTGGACCGTTTCTGCGACGCCATGCTGGCGATCCGCGAGGAAATCCGCGAGATCGAAGAGGGCCGGATGGACCGGGCCAACAACCCGCTGAAAAACGCACCGCATACTGTGGAGGATCTGGTTGTGGAATGGGGCGACCGGCCTTACAGCCGCGAACAGGGCTGCTTCCCCCCCGGTGCCTTCCGCGTCGACAAATACTGGCCGCCGGTCAACCGCGTCGACAACGTGCACGGCGACCGCAACCTGATCTGCACCTGCCCGCCGCTGGAGGACTACGCCGAAGCGGCGGAGTGATCAGACCACCAAGACAGCCAAAGGGCGCGGGATCATTCCTGCGCCCTTAGCATATCCGCAGGCCGGGCGTTCAGCGCCTTTAGCGCAAAGCCCAAGCCCGCGAGAACCGTCGCCAGCACCCCGCCTGCGATGATCATCAGCGCATTGGGCCAAATCACAGTGAAATCGGTCTCCATTACGTAATGGCTCACCGCCCAGCCACCCGCGATGCCTGCCATCAGCGCGACGCCCCCGGCAAAGAGACCCAGCAGGGCTGCGCGCAGTACAAAGCTGCTGGCAATGGTGCGTCGCGAAGCGCCCATGGTTTTTAGCAAGGCCGCCTCATAGCTGCGCGCTCCCGTGCCTGCGGCTGCCGCGCCGATCAACACCATGAAGCCGGTTGCCAGCGTCGCCAGCGCCCCGAACGAAATCGCCGAGGCCAGCCCCGCCAGCACCGCCGCCACCCGGTCGATTGCATCGCGCACCCGGATCGCGGTGATGTTGGGATAGGCTTCGGCCAAATCGCGCAGGATCGCGGTTTCGGCCTCGGGTTCGGCATAGACGGTTGAGATGAAACTATGCGGCGCGCCGGCCAGTGCAGCGGGGTTCATCGTCAGCACAAAGCCGATCCCGGCGGTGGAGAAATCAACCTCGCGGAAGCTGGTGATCTCGCCGGTGATGGCGCGGCCCAGCACGTTGAGGGTCAGGCTGTCGCCAAGGCTCAACCCCAGTTCCTCGGCCTCTTCGGCGGCAAAGCTGATCTGCGGCGGGCCGGTGTAGTCTTCGGCCCACCAGTCGCCCGCCGTGATCCGCGTGTCTTCCCCCGGCTTTGCGGCATAGGTGATGCCCCGGTCGCCGCGCACCACCCAGTGATCGCCCGCCACCTCTTGGGCCGGCTGGCCATTGATCTCGGTTACCACGCCGCGCAGCATCGGGGCGCTTTCAACCCGGCCGACTGCCGCGTCGCTGGTGAGCCTTTCGGTGAAACCGTCGATCTGATCCTTCTGGATGTCGACAAAGAAATAAGACGGCGCCACATCCGGCAGATTGCCCGAAATCGCACGGCGCAGATTGCCGTCAATCTGGCCCACTGCGGCCAAGACCGACAGGCCCAACCCAAGCGCCAGCACCACCGCCGTGGCCCCTTCGCCCGGCCCGCCAATCGCCGCCAGCGCCCACCGCAGGCGCGGATGCCCCCGCACGCGCTTGGCTGCGGCCCGCGCGATCAGCCGCAACACGGCTGCCGCCAGCGCCAGCACCGCCAGTGTCGCCGCCAAACCGCCAAGGGTCCAAAGCGTGAGCGACCACGATCCGTTAAACCAGCCCGCTAGCGCCAAGAGCGCGGCCAAGAGCAGCGCCATCGCCACAAGGTAGGGCGCGCCGGGCAAAGGCGATTGGCGCTGCCAGTCATCGCGAAACAGGGTGGCGGCACGCACGTCAGCGCTTCGGGCCAGCGGCCAAAGGGTGAAAAGCGCGGCCGTGAGCAACCCGTATAGCGCGGCCTCGGCCAGCGGGGCGGGATAAATCGCAAAACGGGCGGGAAGGGGCAGTTGCGCTTCGATCAGCGGGGAAAGCACCAGCGGCAGCCCAGCACCGATCAGCAGGCCAAGCGCCACGCCTATCACGGCCAGCAGCCCGACCTGAATGAAGTAGGTCTGAAAGATCGTCGCCCGCGTCGCGCCCATGGCGCGGAAGGTGGCGATCACGGCGGTCTTGCGTTGCAGATAGGCCCGCACCGCTGCCGCCACGCCAACCCCGCCCACCGCGAGGCCCGACAACCCCACCAGCACCAGAAAGGCGCTGAGCCGTTCGACGAAACGCGCCACGCCGGGCGCGCCGTTGCGGGCATCGGTCCAGCGCATCCCGGCCTCGGCAAACCGCGCCTCGGCCTCGGATTCCAACGGGTCAAGCGCGGTGCCTTCGGGCAGATCGAGCCGATATTTGCTGTTAAAGAGCGTCCCCGGTGCGAGCAGGCCCGAGCCATCCAGCGCGGCGCGCCGCACCAGCGTGCGGGGGCCGAGCGAGAAGCCACTGGCGGCGGAATCCGGTTCGCGTTCAATCAGGGCCGTCAGGCGAAATTCGGTTTCGCCGAGGGCAAAAACATCCCCCGGGGCAAGGCCGAGCCTGTCCGACAATGCACGTTCCATCACGGCACCGGGCCGTCCTTCGGGACCGGTCTCAAGCGCCTGCTCCAGCGGCAGGGCAGGGTCCAACACCATCTCACCGATCAATGGATAGAGGTCGTCCACCGCCTTGACCTGCGTCAGCGCGCGTTCAGAGGTGTCCCCCGCGCCGACCACGGCCATAGAGCGGAACTCAACGATTTCGGATACACGTTCGGCCCGCTCGGCCATCCACGCCTGCTCATCTGGGCTGGCCGATCGATAGGTGAAATCAAGTTCGGCATCGCCGCCCAAAAGTGCGGCACCCTCGGCTTCCAGCCCCGCTTCAATCGCAGCGCGGACCGAGCCTACGGCGGCCAAAGCGGCCACGCCGAGCGCGAGGCAGGCCAGCAGCAGACGAAAACCGCGCAATCCGCCGCGCATCTCACGGCGGGCGAAACGGGCCGCGAGGGACAGGCTCATGCGAGACGCCCGTCGGCCAATTGCACCACCCGGTCACAACGCGCGGCCAGATCGTCGGCATGGGTCACCAGCACCAGCGTCGCGCCATGGCGGTCGCGCAGTTCAAACAGCAGGTCCATGATCGCTGCGCCATTGCGGCTGTCGAGGCTGCCTGTCGGCTCATCCGCCAGCAGGATCGCCGGGCGCGGGGCGGCGGCGCGGGCGAGGGCCACGCGCTGCTGCTCGCCGCCTGACATCTGCGCAGGGTATTGATCAATCCGGTGGCCAAGACCGACGGCCTCCAACTCGCTGCGCGCGCGGTCAAAGGCGTCCTCCGCCCCCGAAAGCTCCAGCGGGGTGGCGACATTTTCCAGCGCGGTCATGGTGGGAATGAGGTGGAAGGACTGAAACACAATCCCCATGCGGCCTTGGCGAAACTGGGCCAACCCATCCTCGCGCAGCGCGCTGAGATCATGGCCAAGGGCCATGACCTTGCCGCCCGTGGCACGCTCAAGCCCGCCCATGACCATCAGCAGCGAAGATTTTCCCGATCCCGACGCCCCGGTCAGCGCGATGCTTTCCCCTTGCTGGACCTGCAGCGAAATGCCGCGCAGAATATCGACGGTTCCGGCATTGCCCTTGAGGCTTAACGTGACATCTTGAAGGTCATAGACTGGGTCGCTCATCGGGCCGCCTTTGTTCTGAGTATCAGTTGGATATGGAGGTCCGTGAAGGATGCGCAAGGTATTGATCTGTTGTGCCTTTATTTTAGGCAGCGCGGCACAGGCCGAAGAGGTGGTGATCGCCGCCCTTGGCGACAGTCTGACCCAAGGCTATGGCCTGCCCGCCGAAGAGGGGTTCGTGCCGCAATTGCAGGCGTGGCTGGATGCCGAAGGCGTTGAGGCGAAAATCGTCAACGCGGGTGTTTCGGGCGATACGACGGCAGGCGGGCGGGCGCGGGTGGATTGGACCCTGACGCCCGAAGTTGACGCGATGATCGTGACGCTCGGGGGTAATGACATGCTGCGCGGGCTGGACCCGGCGCAGGCGCGCGGCAACATCGATGACATTCTTGCGGCGGCAAAGCGCGCCGAGGTTGAGGTGCTGCTGGTCGGCATGTCGGCACCGGGCAATTACGGCGCGGGGTATAAGGCCGAATTCGAAGCGCTCTATCCCGACTTGGCCGAAGCCCATGGAACGCAGTTCTACCCGGATTTCTTTACCGGACTTCTGGCCGAAGAGAAGGGCGCGGCCAGCGCGCGAAGCGAGACGATCCAACGCTATTTTCAAGGGGATGGTATCCATCCCAATGCCGAAGGCGTGGCGCTGATCGTGGAGGACATCGGCCCGGCGGTGGCCAAGCTTGCCGCACAGGCCGCAGAGATCCGCTAACAAGAAACGGACGCCGCAGCGTCCGTTTCAATCATCAAAATGTGGCCCGGTCAGGCCAGCGCGATGTTGCTCGCGCTTTCGCGGCCATCACGGCCTGCTTCGACATCAAAGGTAACCTTTTGATTGTCGGCAAGCCCGGTCAGGCCTGCGCGCTCTACTGCGGAAATGTGGACAAAGATGTCTTTGCCGCCGCTGTCCGGCGCGATGAAGCCGTAGCCTTTTGTCGTGTTGAACCATTTGACGGTGCCAGTAGCCATGACCCGTGTCTCCCTCTGTCTGATCTGCCCGCAACATGCGGCAGCGCGGCTCGGTCGAATTCGTGATCGCTGGAGCCTTAGGGCAGCCGGGTCGAAAAGTCTTCGCGTCGCAGTTGTGATATTGGAATCTCTATTTTTAAAATCAAGGATTTTTACGGGGCGGCATGGGGCAAGCAAGGAAGCGCCCATGAAATATAACCTGCCTGTTACAAAACTGGCAGGTGTCACGGGTTTTTCGGGAAGTCGCGCTTTTCAAAAATTTACCAGTTGATAAAAAAATGATTCCGTGTGAGCATTTTCAAAACACCAAGAAAACGACAGGGATTTTGATATGGCACGAGATGTCTTTGAGCCGGGGATCGTTCCGGGGCGGTTAGAGCCGCAGAACTACGCAGAGGGGTTTTCGGATCTCCATCCACCCTTGGACGAACATGAGGCTCTGGTCGCGGCGGACCGCTGTTACTTCTGCCATGACGCACCTTGCATGACGGCCTGTCCGACCGACATCGATATTCCGCTGTTCATCCGCCAGATCGCCACCGGCACCCCCGATGCGGCGGCCAAGACGATCCTCAGCCAGAACATCCTTGGCGGCATGTGTGCACGGGTCTGCCCGACCGAAACGCTTTGCGAGGAAGTCTGCGTGCGCGAAGTGGCCGAGGGCAAGCCGGTCTTGATCGGCCAGTTGCAGCGCTATGCGACGGACCATCTGCAACAACAGGGCAAACATCCGTTTGAGCGTGCGGCCCCTACGGGCAAGCGCGTTGTCGTCGTCGGCGCAGGCCCGGCGGGTCTGTCCTGCGCCCACCGTCTGGCGATGCTGGGCCATGAGGTCGAAATCCTTGACGCACGGCCCAAGCCCGGCGGGCTTAACGAATATGGCATCGCTGCTTACAAAACGCCGAACGGCTTTGCGCAGGCCGAGGTAGATTGGCTGATGCAAATCGGTGGCATCACCTTCCGGCACGAGGTTGCTGTGGGGCGCGATGTCACGCTTGAGGAATTGAAGACCGACTATGACGCGGTTTTCCTCGGCATGGGGCTGGTGGGCGTCAATGCGCTTGGGGCCGAAGGCGAGGATAAGGCCGGGGTCGCCAATGCGGTCTATTTCATCTCTGAACTGCGCCAGTCGGGCGACATGTCAGGCGTGCCGATTGGCCGCGACGTGGTGGTCATCGGTGGCGGCATGACGGCAGTCGATGCCGCGGTGCAGGCGAAACTGCTGGGCGCGCTGAACGTGACGCTGGTCTACCGCCGTGGGCGGGACCGGATGAACGCGAGTGTGTTTGAGCAAGACCTCGCCGCCTCCAAAGGGGTGCGGATCGTGACCCATGCGGTGCCGATCGCGGTGCATGGCAATGGCTCGGTGCGCGAGATCGAGTTTGAATATGTCGATGAGGCAATGAAGGGCACCGGCCAAACCCTGCGCCTGCAAGCGGATCAAGTGTTCAAGGCCATCGGTCAAACGCTGTTGGGCGACGGGCTGCCCGAACTCGACGGGCGCAAGATCAAGGTTGATGGCACCGGGCGCACCAGTCTGGATGGCGTTTGGGCCGGGGGCGATTGCGCCAGCGGTGGTGATGACCTCACCGTGACCGCCGTGGCCGAGGGCCGCGACGCGGCGATGGACATTCACACCACATTGATGGGGGCGGCGGGCTGAGGCCGCGCCGAGAGGGAGACATAACATGGCTGATCTGAGAAGCGAATTCATCGGGATCAAATCCCCCAACCCGTTCTGGCTGGCCTCGGCGCCGCCGACGGACAAGGAATACAACGTGCGCCGCGCCTATGAGGCGGGCTGGGGCGGGGTGGTCTGGAAGACCCTCGGCATGGAAGGCCCGCCCGTGGTTAACGTCAATGGCCCGCGCTATGGCGCGATCTATGGCGCGGACCGGCGGCTGCTGGGGCTCAACAACATCGAATTGATCACCGACCGCCCGCTGGAAGTGAACCTGCGCGAGATGAAGGCGGTGAAACGCGACTACCCGGATCGGGCGCTGATTGCCTCGATCATGGTGCCTTGCGAGGAGGAAGCGTGGAAAGCGATCCTGCCGCATGTGGAAGAAACCGGGGCCGACGGGATTGAGCTGAACTTCGGTTGCCCCCATGGCATGGCCGAGCGCGGCATGGGGTCCGCCGTGGGGCAGGTGCCGGAATATATCGAGATGGTCACCCGCTGGTGCAAGATGTACACGCGGATGCCGGTGATCGTGAAGCTGACGCCGAACATCACCAATGTGCTCTACCCCGCCGAGGCCGCCAAGCGCGGTGGCGCGGATGCGGTGAGCCTGATCAACACGATCAATTCGATCACCTCGGTCGATCTGGACCTCTTTGCGCCAGAACCGATGATCGACGGCAAGGGCACCCATGGCGGCTATTGCGGCCCGGCGGTGAAGCCCATTGCGCTCAACATGGTGGCCGAGATTGCGCGTAATCCTGAGACCCACGGCCTGCCGATCAGCGGCATCGGTGGCGTCACCACATGGCGCGACGCGGCGGAGTTTCTGGCCCTCGGCGCGGGCAACGTGCAGGTCTGCACGGCGGCGATGACCTATGGCTTCAAGGTGGTCCAAGAGATGATCTCGGGCCTGTCGGAGTATATGGACGAGAAGGGCATGACCTCGGTCGATGAGCTTGTGGGCCGCGCGGTACCGAACGTCACCGATTGGAACCAGTTGAACCTGAATTACGTCGCCAAGGCGAAGATCGATCAGGACTTGTGCATCTCTTGTGGCCGCTGCTTTGCCGCCTGCGAGGATACCAGCCACCAAGCCATCGCCATGTCGGAGGATCGCACCTTTACCGTGATCGAAGAGGAATGCGTGGCCTGTAACCTTTGCGTCAATGTGTGTCCTGTCGAAGACTGTATCTCAATGGAAGAATTGGCCGTAGGTGCCACCGACCTGCGCACTGGCAAGACGGTAACGCCGGACTACGCCAACTGGACCACGCACCCCAACAACCCCTCTGCCAAAGCGGTTGAACCGGCAGAGTAAGTCAAGGCCGCCGCCCTGCGTTCAGGAGTTTCTGCGCGACGGGGCGGTGGTTTCGGCAGATGGCTGCGGGACCATCCGTGCCAGATCGCGCCGCGCCGCAATCACTGCCATGGCCGCATCCCGCGCCATCTCTTCGCGCGGGATCGGTCGCGTGATCGCCGCTTCATCAGACCCCTTTGCATCCAGCCCCTTCGCATTTCGCGCAGACCCTGCGCCGTTAAAATCGCCTACATTCATCACTGCCCCTTTAAACACTAAGGAGCCCACACCCGTAGGCAGATTGCGGCGGAAATGTTAATGGGGGATTAAACGCGGTCCATCTCTGGCGGCTATGGTTAACCGTTTGCCGATGGCTCCGGCAGGTCCAAAAGCGCGCCAAACATCGCCTGAAGATGCGCCTGCGCGCGGGGGCGGGGATCGGTCTCGGGTCCGAGCAGAATTTGCGCCTGCGCCTCGAAATCCGCGTAGTGCTGCGTTGTGGCCCAGATGGAGAAAATCAGATGTTGCGGGTCCAGCGGGGGCAGTTTGCCCGCTGCCACCCAGCCCGCGATCACGGCGCATTTCTCGTCAAAGAGCGGTTTGAGGTGGCGCTTCAACTCTGGCTCGATCCGCGGCGCGCCTTGCAGGATTTCATTGGCGAAAAGACGGCTCTCGCGCGGCAGTTCGCGCGACATGGTCAGCTTGCGTTCGACATAGTCCAAAATCTCGCTCCGGGGGTCGCCTTCGGGGTCCAGTTCCACCAGTGGGTCGAGCCATGTTTCCATCAGCTGCGACAGCAAAGTGACGTGAATGTCTTCTTTGCCATTGAAGTAATAGAGAATATTCGGTTTGCTCAGCCCAGCCTCGGCGGCGATCTGATCCAGCGTGGCACCCCGGTAGCCATGTTTGGAAAAGACTTCGAGCGCGGCATCCAGAATCACCCGGCGGTTGCGTCTTTGGATGCGGCTGGGTTTTTTGGCGGTGCTTTCGGGCAAGGCAATGATCCTTGGTGCTGCTAAAAAAGGCGTTTGCCGGGTCGGCGGTGGGTTGTTTCAAACCAGTTCTTGACAGAGCCTAACCTAATCGCAATCGTGGATTTACCAAATGGTAAAAAAACAACACGGCCCAAGCCGATGACAGAGGAGTGACCTATGCCCGCGCCCGGAGAGAACCTCAAGATTGATCCCGACCGTCTGTGGGATTCCTTGATGGAAATGGCCCAGATCGGCCCCGGCGTGGCGGGGGGCAATAACCGCCAGACGCTGACGGACGAAGACGCCGAAGGCCGCGCCCTGTTCCAGAAGTGGTGCGAAGATGCGGGCTGCACCATGGGTCTGGATCAGATGGGCAATATGTTCGCCCAGCGGGATGGCACCGACCCCGATGCGCTGCCGGTCTATGTGGGCAGCCACCTCGACACCCAGCCGACGGGCGGGAAATACGATGGCATCCTCGGCGTACTCGGCGGATTGGAAATCCTCCGCACGATGAATGACCTGGGGATCAAGACCAAACACCCGATCGTCGTGACCAACTTCACCAACGAAGAAGGCACCCGTTACGCCCCCGCGATGCTGTCGTCGGGGGTTTTTGCTGGTATTCACACGCAGGACTGGGCCTACGCGCGCACCGATGCCGAGGGCAAAACCTTTGGCGATGAGTTGCAGCGCATCGGCTGGAAGGGCGACGAGGAAGTGGGCGCGCGCAAGATGCATGCCTTCTTCGAATTGCACATCGAACAGGGCCCGATCCTAGAGGCCGAGGGCAAGGATATCGGCGTTGTGACCCACGGTCAGGGCCTGAGCTGGACGCAGGTGACGATCACCGGCAAGGACAGCCACACCGGCTCCACCCCGATGCCGATGCGCCGGGATGCCGGTCTTGGAATGGCGCGGGTGTTGGAGAAGGTGAACGAGATCGCGCTCAGCCATGCGCCCCATGCGGTGGGGGCGGCGGGCCATATCGAAGTCTACCCAAATTCGCGCAACGTGATCCCGGGCAAGACGGTCTTTACCGTCGATTTCCGGTCGCCCGAACTGGCCGTGATCGAGGATATGGAGGCCCGTCTGCGCGACGAGGGCCAAAAGATCGCCGATGATATGGACATGCAGATCGAGTTTGAAAAGGTCGGCGGTTTCGACCCCGTGGCCTTTGATGATGGCTGTGTCACGGCTGTGCGCAACGCCGCCGAGCGGTTGGGCTACAGCCATATGAACCTGATTTCGGGCGCGGGGCATGACGCCTGCTGGATCAACCGGGTGGCGCCCACGGCGATGGTGATGTGCCCCTGTGTCGATGGTCTGAGCCACAACGAGGCTGAAGAGATCACCAAGGATTGGGCCAAGGCGGGGGCGGATGTGCTGCTCCACGCGGTGCTGGAGACAGCGGAAATAGAGGGCTGAACACGCGGGCGGAGGTCTGGGGTGCTGCCCCGGCCCCCCGACGTGAATTGCCAGAAAAGATGGGGAGAAGAAGATGAGCAAGGTAATCAAGGGTGGCATGGTTTGCACGGCGGACCGGACATGGAAAGCCGATGTCCTGATTGAGGGCGAGAAGATCAAGCAGATCGGTGAAGACCTGAAGGGCGACGAATATATCGATGCCGAGGGCGCCTATGTGATCCCCGGCGGGATCGACCCGCATACGCATCTGGAGATGCCCTTTATGGGCACTACGGCGGCTGAGACCTTTGAGAGCGGCACATGGGCCGCGGCGGTGGGCGGCACCACGATGGTAGTGGACTTCTGTCTGCCCGGCGCCGATGGCAGCATCAAGAACGCGATCAACGAGTGGCACCGCAAATCCGCGCCGCAG
Organism: Sulfitobacter sp. OXR-159; assembly: GCF_034377145.1. Taxonomy (NCBI): domain Bacteria; kingdom Pseudomonadati; phylum Pseudomonadota; class Alphaproteobacteria; order Rhodobacterales; family Roseobacteraceae; genus Sulfitobacter; species Sulfitobacter sp. OXR-159. Next base: position 3,093,412 of record NZ_CP139707.1, on the reverse strand, counting down.
ATCTGCAGCGACATCGGCTATCACATGGCGATCACCGGCTGGGACGAAAACGTCTTTAACGAGATGAAAGACGCGGTCGACATGGGGGTGAACAGCTTTAAGCACTTCATGGCCTACAAAGGCGCGTTGATGATCGAAGATGACGAAATGTTCGCCTCCTTCAAGCGCTGTGCGGAACTCGGCGCGCTGCCGATGGTCCATGCCGAGAACGGCGATCTGGTGGCCGAGCTGCAGCAGAAGTATTTCGATCAAGGCATCACCGGGCCAGAAGGCCACGCCTATTCCCGTCCGCCTGAGTTGGAAGGCGAAGCAGCAAACCGCGCGATCACCATCGCTGATACCGCCGGCGTGCCCCTGTATATCGTGCACGTCTCTTGCGAGCAGACCCACGAGGCGATCCGCCGGGCGCGGCAAAAGGGGATGCGGGTTTATGGCGAGCCGCTGATCCAGTTCCTGACGCTGGATGAGTCTGAGTATTTCAACAAAGATTGGGACCACGCCGCGCGGCGCGTCATGTCGCCGCCGTTCCGCTCGAAAGACCACCAAGACAGCCTTTGGGCTGGTTTGCAGGCGGGCAGCTTGCAGGTGGTGGCGACGGATCACGCGGCGTTCAGCACCGAGCAGAAGCGTGCAGGCCGCGATGATTTCCGGATCATTCCCAACGGCTCGAACGGGCTGGAAGAGCGTCTGGCCGTGCTTTGGACCGAAGGGGTAGAGACGGGGCGGCTTACGCCCAACGAATTCGTCGCTGCGACCTCGACCAATATCGCCAAGATCCTCAATATCTATCCGCAGAAGGGTGCGATCGTCGAAGGGGCGGATGCCGATATCGTGGTCTGGGATCCGAAGATCACCAAGACGATCAGCCCTGCGAACCACCACTCCATCCTTGATTACAACGTCTTTGAAGGGTTCGAGGTCAAGGCGCAGAGCCGCTATACCCTCAGCCGCGGTGAGGTGATCTGGGCTTGGGGTCAAAACAGCCAGCCGCAGCCGGGACGTGGGCGTTTCGTGCCGCGCCCAGCCTTCCCAAGCGCCAATGTCGCGCTCAGCAAGTGGAAGGAGCTCAACAGCCCCAAGATGATCAAGCGCGATCCGCTGAACATTCCGGCGGGGATCTGAGCGATGTAAAACCGCCACGACAATCAGGTAAAGTGCCGCGCTAAAAGCGGCCGACCAACAGGGAAGTAAAATACGTGAATGACAGCCAGAGCGTGATCAGCGCCAGCAATCTAGATCTGACCTTTCAAACCAATGACGGGCCGGTCCATGCGTTGAAAGACGTGAACCTTGAGATCCACAAGGGAGATTTCGTCAGCTTCATCGGCCCCTCGGGCTGCGGGAAGACGACCTTTCTGCGGGTCATGGCCGACCTTGAGCAGCCCACCGGCGGGCAGGTCACCATCAACGGTGTCTCGCCCGAGGAGGCCCGTAAATCGCGGGCTTACGGCTATGTGTTTCAGGCGGCGGGGCTCTATCCGTGGCGCACCATCGGCGGCAACATTCGCCTGCCGCTTGAGATCATGGGCATCCCCCGCGCTGAGCAGGCCGAGCGGGTGCAGCGCGTGCTGGAACTGGTGGAACTCAGCGGGTTTGAGAAGAAGTTCCCTTGGCAATTGTCGGGGGGGATGCAGCAGCGTGCCTCCATCGCGCGGGCATTGTCGTTCGACGCCGATATCTTGCTGATGGACGAACCCTTTGGCGCGTTGGATGAGATCGTGCGTGACCACCTCAACGAGCAACTGCTGAAGCTCTGGGCCCGGACGGAAAAGACCATTGCCTTCGTCACCCACTCGATCCCTGAGGCGGTCTATCTGTCGACCAAGATCGTGGTGATGAGCCCGCGGCCCGGCAGGATCGCCGATGTGATCGAAAGCCCGCTGCCGCGTGAACGGCCCTTGGAAATCCGCGAGACGCCAGAGTTCCTTGAGATCGCGCATCGCGTCCGTGAGGGACTGCGCGCCGGGCATGGGGACGATTGATGCGTAACATTATCCCGGTTCTTACGGTCGTGGGGCTGTTGATTGTCGTTTGGTATGGCGCTGCTGTCGCGCTCAACGCGCAATGGGCGCGGGATGTGGCGGCGCGGGCGGACAAGACGCTGACATTCTCGGAATTGGTGGCCGATACGTGGTCGCAGGATAAGCCTAAGCTGCCCGCACCGCATCAGGTCGGGGCCGAACTGTGGGAGACCACGGTGATGAAGAAGGTCACGTCGAAACGCTCGCTGGTCTATCACACATGGGTCACCTTCAGCGCGACCTTCCTTGGCTTTGTCATGGGCACAGCGCTTGGCACGCTGCTGGCGGTGGGGATCGTGTTCAACCGCACGATGGACATGTCGGTGATGCCTTGGGTGATTGCCAGTCAGACCATTCCGATTCTCGCCATCGCGCCGATGATTATTGTGGTGCTGAATGCCGTGGGCCTGTCGGGCCTGCTGCCGAAGGCGATCATCAGCATGTATCTGTCGTTTTTCCCGGTGGTCGTGGGCATGGTCAAAGGGCTGCGCAGCCCGGATCAGATGCAGTTGGACCAGATGCGGACATGGAACGCGAGCGGGTGGCAGACCTTTTGGAAATTGCGGTTACCGTCTTCGATGCCGTATTTCTTCACCTCGCTGAAGGTTGGGGTCGCGGCCTCTCTCGTTGGTGCCATCGTGGGCGAGATGCCGACGGGCGCTGTGGCGGGCCTTGGGGCGCGGTTGCTGGCGGGCAGCTACTACGGCCAGACCGTCCAGATCTGGAGCGCGCTTTTGATGGCGGCGGCCCTTGCGGCGGCCATGGTCGGGCTCATCGGGCTGATCCAGCGGCTGACGCTGAAACGGATGGGGATGGCATGATGGGCTGGATTTTTTTCGCCATTCTCGCATGGATCGCTGGGTTGTCGCTGAACGTCTGGCTGGCGCGGCAGCGGCCCTCGCGGGGTGCGTCGCTGGCGGCACCGCTGGTTTTTGGCATCACGCTCATCGCCGTTTGGGAAGGGGTGGTGCGTGGCTTCGACATCAACCAGGTGCTTCTGCCCGCCCCTTCGGCAATCGGGGCGCGGATGGCGTCGTCGCTTGATATCCTCTGGGTCGACTTCGTGCAGACCGTTATCAAAGGCGCGCTGAGCGGTTATATCATCGGCTGCGGCGCGGCGTTCCTGACGGCGCTGGCGATCGACCGCTTCCCTTTTCTGCAACGCGGGCTTTTGCCGGTGGGCAACTTCGTGGCCGCGCTGCCGATCATCGGCATGGCGCCGATCATGGTGATGTGGTTCGGTTTTGGCTGGCAGTCCAAGGCGGCGATTGTCGTGGTCATGGTGTTCTTTCCGATGCTGGTGAACACGGTGCAGGGCTTGCAAGCCAGTGACGCCATGCAGCGCGACTTGATGCGGACCTATGCCGCCGGTTATTGGCGCACGCTTTTGAAACTGCGGCTGCCTGCGGCGATGCCTTTTGTCTTCAACGGGTTAAAGATCGGCACCACCCTTGCCCTGATCGGCGCCATCGTTGCTGAATTCTTCGGCTCTCCGGTGCTGGGCATGGGCTTTCGCATCTCCACCTCGGTTGGGCAGCTTGCGCTTGATCTGGTCTGGGCCGAGATTGTTGTCGCGGCAATAGCCGGATCGGCGTTCTATGGTATCATGGCCCTTATCGAAGGACGGGTGACCTTTTGGCACCCCAGCCAGAGGAACTAAAGACGACCAACCAACAGGGAGATAAAAATGAAAACCATCACGAAGATCGCAGCCGGGGCCGCCTTGGGCCTTTGGGGGGGCGTGGCGCAGGCCGCCGACGACCTGACGCTGCAGCTCAAATGGGTCACGCAGGCCCAGTTCGCGGGCTATTACGTCGCCAAGGACAAGGGCTTTTACGAGGAAGAGGGGCTGGACGTCACGATCAAGCCCGGCGGGCCGGACATCGCGCCGGTGCAGGTGCTTCTGGGCGGTGGGGCCGACGTGATGGTCGACTGGCTGCCCTCGGCGCTGGCCGCGCGCGAAAAGGGCGCGCCGATTGTGAACATCGCCCAGCCTTTCGCGAAATCCGGCCTGATGCTGACCTGCCTCAAAGAGCATGGCATCGAAAGCCCCGAGGATTTCCCCGGCAATACACTCGGCACATGGTTCTTCGGGAACGAGATTCCGCTGATGAGCTGGATGGGCAAGCTGGGCTATGCCACCGATGGCTCCGAAGGCGGCGTGACGATCCAGAAGATCAACTTCAATGTCGATCCTCTGCTGCAAAAGCAGGTCGAATGCGCCACCACAATGACCTACAACGAATATTGGCAGGTGATCGACGCAGGGCTGACGCCCGAGGATCTGGTGGTCTTCAAGTATGAGGACGAGGGCATCTCGACGCTGGAAGACGGTCTTTACACCACCGAAGAGAGCCTCGAAGACCCCGAGATGGTCGACAAGCTGGCGCGTTTCGTCCGCGCCTCGATGAAGGGCTGGAAATACGCCGAGGAGAATGTCGAGGAAGCCGCCGACATCGTGCTGGAAAACGACCAGACCGGCGCCCAGACCGAGAAGCACCAGACCCGCATGATGGGCGAGATCGCCAAACTGACCGAGGGCAGCGATGGCCGCTTGGACGAAGCCGCGTTTGACCGCAGTGCGGAGATTACCATGGAAGGTGGTATGATCACCAAAGCGCCCGAGGGGGCTTGGACCCATGACATTACGGATAAAGCGCTTCAGTAAGCTTTGACGGTGATGAGAGGAGGGGCTGGCGCGCCGCGCTGGCCCTTTTTCGTTTGTGCGACGTTCCCAAGTGGCCCCACGGCCCGGAATCAAGCCGCAGGCGCCGGGCCATCGCCTGCCCGTCCCGGCGGGTAGGCGATTTGGCGAGAGTTACTCTGCGCTTTCCGCCGCACATCAAATCTGCGCCATAAAGTGGCATTGCCTGCTGTTGTGATCGCCTCCCCACGGGCAGACGATGGCCCTTGGAACCGGGGCCGATGGGGGCGGTAAAGGCCAGCGCAAGGCTCAGCCCTTATTCTCCTCTAGGCTGGCCTTAGAGCACCGTGACCTTCGTCCCAATCGGCATCCGCTGATAGAGATCGATCACATGTTCGTTCAGCATCCGAATGCAGCCGTTGGAAACCGACCGTCCGATGGAGTTCGGCTGCGTGGTGCCGTGAATGCGGAAAAAGGTGTCTCGCCCGTTCTGGAACAGGTAGAGCGCCCGCGCGCCCAAGGGGTTGCCGGGGCCGCCGGGCTGGGCGTCGGTGTTGCCGATGAAACGTTCGTAGGTCTGCGGCTCGCGTTCGATCATCTCATTGGTCGGGCGCCATGTGGGCCATTCTTTTTTGACGTCGATGGTGGCGGTGCCGGTGAATTCCAATCCCGCTTTACCGACGCCCACGCCATAGCGCATCGCTTGGCCCGGGGCGGTTACGAAATAGAGGTAATGACTGCGCGGCAGGATCAGCAATTGACCGGGCGCATATTGCGCTTTCATCGGCACCATTTGCGGGGCGGCACTGTAGGCGGCGGTGCGCGCCTGCGCCATCAGGGGGAGGGCGGCTGCGGCCACGGTGCTGGTCAGAAAACTACGGCGGCGCATGGCAGGCTCCATCAATCTATTGCTGTTTCGCCCTGCATTTTGCCACGGGGGCGCATTTTAGCAAGGCTGGACATAAAAAAACCGACCTGCCGGTATCAGCAGGTCGGTCAAATTCTTGCATCAGGGCCGAGGCCCCCGGCCATTAGGCCAGCGCGAGGTTGGTCGCGGATTCACGGCCGTCACGGCCTGCTTCGATGTCGAAGGTCACTTTCTGGTTGTCGGCCAGGCCGGTCAGGCCAGCGCGCTCAACAGCGGAAATGTGCACGAAAACGTCTTTGCTGCCGCCATCGGGAGCAATGAAGCCGAAGCCTTTAGTTGTGTTGAACCATTTTACGGTGCCAGTGGCCATATCCGTAGTCTCCATATTTATGCCATCCGCGTTGGTGCGATGGCCCGGCGTGGTTGGTCTGGATCGATAGACTGAGCGCCGTATGAGGGAGACAGTGGGTCGAAAAAGATAACGTCTGCACCGTCTATATTGCATCAGGAGGGGATTCGTTCAAGGGGCATCGCATTTTGGGGCCACAACAGGTCTGCGCTGTAGCGGATTTCGGCAAATTATCGCCACGAAGTTTCGTGTTCCCCATATTTTGCGGGGAGCGGCCCCGAATGCGCTGTCCCGAGTTTGCCTAAAACTGGTCTCATTGCTGCCCGGCATAGGTGGTTTTTTGTGAGAAAGCCCCAAGTGCGCCTGCCAGCGCCCCCCTCATGCGGAGTAATGAGACATGATGCGTATCCTTGCCGTAGACGATGACCCGGTCATCCTTGACCTGCTTACAGGTTGCCTGACCGAGAATGACAATTACGAGCTGACCTGTTGCGAAAGCTCGGAAGAGGCGCTTGAGATCATGCAGGAATCGAACCAACCGTTCGATTCCTTCCTGCTTGATATCATGATGCCCGGCATCAACGGGATCAGCCTGTGTGAGATGATCCGCGATGTGCCTTTCTACCGCGCTGTGCCGATCATCATGATCACCGCCAGCAAGGAACCCGCGATGATGCAGCGGGCCTTTGATGCGGGGGCCACCGATTTCCTCTGCAAGCCTTTGGATGGTGTTGAACTCAGCGCGCGGATCAATGCCGCCAGCATGCTCAATGCCTCGCTGCTGCGCGAACGTGAGGCGCAACATACGCTGAGCGAGTTGACGCAGATGATGCAGATCCGCTTTGACGAGGATTTCGATCTCGATGTCTCGGCCTGTAGCAACGTCTCCGAGCTGGAAAATTACCTGCTGCGCCTGCCGAGCGGCTGTTTTTCGATGAGCCTCTTTTCGATTTCGGTCGAGGGCGCGCGCGGCATCTATCGCGCGGTCAAGGCCCCGGCCTTCCGCCGCCAGATGGAGCAGGTGGCCCGCGCCTCGGTGCATTCGCTGGAGGGCATGCGCTTTCATCTGGCCTATGCGGGCAGTGGGCGTTTCATCGGGGTGGTGATGAGCCGCGCCCGGTTGAACACCGCCACCATGGCCGACCGCACGCGCGAGCATCTGGAAAAGAATTGGGACGGCAAAGGTATGAACGGCGGGCTGGCCCCGTCTTTGCAAGTGCATTCGGTGACCGAGCAGCGCCTCTGGTCGGGTCTTTCGGCCAGCAACAAGCTGCGTGAGTATCTGCAAAGCTGGGATCCGCTGCACGGTCTGGCGCGGCATGATGAGGACAACCTCTTTGCCCAGCTGGAAACGGCGATCGACGAAGAACGCTGAGAGCTCTGCTCGTCCTCAGCTTTGTGACGCGCCCGTTCTGCCGTGAGGTGGGGCGGGCGTTTCGCGTTCTGGCGGTGAGGGCAGTGCCCTCCCTAGGGGGCCTTCTTGGCGGTAATGGCTGGCGCAGGGGGCGCAGGAAACGCTGAAGTTGTCGTCAGCTGGTGTGTCGCAAAATCGCCCTTCGGGGGGGGAGGGAGGGCGATGCCCGGCGTGCCACCGGGCGGGACCGATTCTGCGCTGTGCAAAAGAAAAGGGCGCCGGAAATCCGGCGCCCTCCAAATCGCTAATCCGCAATGCTTACCGCGCGAATTTCTTGTGCTTCAGGCGCTTCGGCTCAAGCGCATCGGCACCCAGACGGCGCTTCTTGTCTTCTTCGTAATCTTCGAAGTTGCCTTCGAACCATTCCACATGCGCTTCACCTTCAAAGGCAAGGATGTGGGTACAGATACGGTCGAGGAAGAAACGGTCGTGCGAGATGACCACGGCGCAGCCCGCGAAATCGACCAGCGCGTCTTCGAGCGCGCGGAGGGTTTCGACATCGAGATCGTTGGTCGGTTCATCGAGCAGCAGCACGTTGCCGCCTTCTTTGAGCAGACGCGCCATGTGTACGCGGTTGCGTTCACCACCCGACAGCAGGCCGACTTTCTTCTGCTGGTCGCCGCCCTTGAAGTTGAAGGACGAGCAATAGGCGCGGCTGTTTACCTCGGCATCACCCAGCTTGATGATCTCGGCGCCGCCGGTGATCGCCTGCCAGACGGTGTCATCGTGGTTCAGGTCATCGCGGGACTGGTCAACATAGGACAGATCAACCGTGTCGCCGTATTCGATGGTGCCTTCGTCCGGTGTTTCATGCCCAGTGAGCATTTTGAATAGCGTCGATTTACCCGCGCCGTTGGGGCCGATCACACCGACGATACCGCCGGGCGGTAGGCTGAAATTCAGCCCATCAATCAGCTGCTTGTCGCCCATGTGCTTTTTCAGGCCTTCGACCTCGATCACCTTGTTGCCAAGGCGCGGGCCGTTGGGGATGACGATCTGGGCGCGGCTGAGTTTCTCGCGCTCGGAGGTTTCTGCCATCTCGTTATAGGCCGCGATCCGCGCTTTGGATTTGGCCTGACGTGCTTTGGCACCTTGGCGCATCCATTCAAGTTCGCGCTCAAGCGTTTTTTGCTTTGACTTGTCTTCGCGGGCCTCTTGGCTCAGGCGCTTGGCTTTCTGCTCCAGCCAATCGGAATAGTTGCCCTCGTAGGGGATGCCGCGGCCACGATCCAATTCGAGGATCCAGCTGGTGATGTCATCAAGGAAATAACGGTCGTGGGTGACGGCAAGGATCGTGCCTTTGTAGTCGATCAAGTGCTGTTGCAGCCACGCGATGGTTTCCGCGTCAAGGTGGTTGGTCGGTTCGTCCAAGAGTAGCATGTCGGGCGCTTCGAGCAGCAGTTTGCACAGCGCCACGCGGCGCGCTTCACCGCCCGAGAGGTTTTCGGGCATCGCGTCATCGGGCGGACAGCGCAGCGCTTCCATCGATACGTCGATCTGGCTGTCGAGATCCCAAAGGTCTTGGGCGTCGATGTCGTCTTGCAGCTTGGCCATCTCTTCTGCGGTCTCGTCGCTGTAGTTCATCGCCAGTTCATTGTAGCGGTCCAGAATGGCCTTTTTCCCGGCCACGCCCTCCATGACGTTCTCGCGCACGGTCTTGGTCGGGTCGAGCTTGGGTTCCTGCGGCAGGTAGCCGACCTTGGCGCCCTCGGCGGCCCATGCCTCGCCGGTGAAATCCTTGTCGAGCCCGGCCATGATCTTGAGCAGGGTGGATTTACCCGCGCCGTTGACGCCAACGACACCGATCTTCACGCCGGGCAGGAAGTTCAGGTGGATGTTTTCGAATGTCTTCTTGCCCCCGGGATAGGTCTTGGAGACGCCGGACATGTGATAGACGTATTGATAGGCAGCCATTTGGAGAATCCTCGAAACGCGATTTGGGGTTTGCAGTGCAATATCGCCCGGGCAGGGCAAGATCAAACACTCTATACGCCGCAGGGCTGTCGACCGCCGGTGTCGCAAGAGGCGCGTCTCGCGCCGCGTGCCTCAGGCGGGCGATGCGGGCTATTGGATGGTTTTACAACGGTTTGGCAGGCGATCTGTGCAGTTGGGAAGCGAAATGCGGTCGACTTTTCTGCGCTTTTCGCGCTAGGATTCTTGCAATCTACGATTGGGCGGCGATTTTCGGCCATCGTGGAGTAGGCAGGCTGAAAGCGGTGCCCACCATTCGCGGTGCATCGACTGGCAGTCATAAAAACAGGGAAATACTCATGTCAAAATCCACAATCGTTGTGGGTCTGGACGGATCGGAAGCCGGCGCGCGTGCTTTGGCCTTCGCTCAGGCTCAGGCCAAACAGATCGGGGATTGTTCGATCACGGTTTGCTTCGTGATCGAATGGTCGCCTTTCACTTTTCAGACCAAGGAAGAGAACGAGCAGCGCCACATGCGGCGCGAGCAGGAGTTGCAGCGCGCGCATGATGTGGTGCTTGATCCGGCAGTGGCAGAGGCCAAAGCCTCGGGCGTGGAGGTCGAAGGGATCGTTCGGCACGGTGATGTGGCCGATATCCTTGAAGGTGTCGCCAAGAAGCGCGGTGCGCTTCAGATTGTTGTCGGTCGGGTCGGTGAGCGCGGGCTCAAGCGGCTCTTTGGTGGGGTGACAGGCCGATTGGTCGCGGGCTCCAGCGTGCCGGTCACGATCATTCCCTGAAAGGATAAGCCATGAACAAGTTATTTACCTATGTGATGGCGGTATTTGCGTCATTGCTGCCGAGCTTTGCCGCCGCGCAAGAGGCTGTCGGCTTCGACGAGCGTATCAACCAGATTTTCGCAGATTACACCGGTTGGTATGTCTCCTTCATCTTTGCCCCGCTGCCGGGCACGAATTTCTCTTGGATCGCGCTGTGGCTGGTCGTGGGGGCGGTGGTCTTTACCGTCTATTTCGGTGCCATTCAGGTCAAAGGCTTCTGGCATTCGATCCAACTGGTGCGGGGCGATTACTCTGATCCGGATGACGCGGGCGAGGTCAGCCACTTTCAGGCGCTTGCAACCGCGCTGTCGGGCACCGTGGGTCTGGGCAACATCGCGGGCGTGGCCGTGGCTGTCAGCATTGGCGGGCCGGGGGCGACATTCTGGATGGTGGTTGCGGGCCTTTTCGGCATGGCGACCAAGTTCACCGAATGTACGCTGGGCGTGAAATACCGTAATGAGTTTCCCGACGGCCATGTTTCAGGCGGGCCGATGTATTACATCGTCAAAGGCTTCGCCGAGCGCGGCCTGCCGCTGGGTGGGTTCATGGCGGTGCTGTTCTCGATCTTCACCATTCTGGGCGCGCTAGGCGGGGGCAATATGTTCCAAGCCAACCAAGCCCATGCGCAGCTTGCAGGTGTTTTGGGCGACTATCCGGGCTGGATCACCGGTGTGATCCTTGCCGGTGTGACCTTTGCCGTGATCGCAGGTGGTCTGAAGTCCATTGCGCGGGTGACCGAGAAGATCGTGCCCTTCATGGGTGTCTTCTACGTGCTGGTGTCGGTGCTGATCCTGATCATCAATTGGGATATGATCGGCTGGGCCTTTGGACAGATCTTCATGGGTGCCTTTACTGGTCTCGGCGTTGTCGGCGGCTTTACTGGGGCGTTGATCCAAGGCTTCCGTCGGGCGGCCTTTTCCAACGAAGCGGGCATCGGCTCGGCTGCCATTGCCCACTCGGCAGTGCGTACGAAAGAGCCGGTGACCGAGGGCTATGTGGCGCTGTTGGAGCCCTTCATCGACACGGTGGTGATCTGCACCATGACGGCTTTGGTCATCGTGATCAGCGGCGTGCTGAACCAAGACCCGGAAACCGGGCTCTACATCTGGAACGCCGAAGCGGGCCGGATCGCGACCGAAGGTGAAGTCAGCGGCGTGGCCCTGACCTCGGCGGCCTATGCGCGGGCCTTCTCGTGGTTCCCGGTTCTGCTGATGATCGCAGTGGTACTCTTTGCCTTCTCGACCATGATCAGCTGGTCCTACTACGGCCTCAAGGCTTGGACCTATCTGTTCGGCGAGGGTGCGGTGAAGGAGTTGATCTTTAAGATTATCTTCTGCGTCTTCATCGTAATCGGCGCGGCGGCGAGCCTTGGTCCGGTGATCGACTTCAGCGATGCCATGCTCTTCTCGATGGCGATCGTGAACATCATCGCGCTCTACTTCCTGATGCCGATCGTGAAGCGCGAGCTGAACAGCTATGTCGCGCGGCTGCGCTCGGGTGAGATCGTGAAGCACAAGTAAGCGCTTTGCATTGACAAAGGGCAGCAATGCCCCTCCTTTGGCCCCTGATTTCCGATCGGGGGCCATTTTCTTGCGCAATACCATGCCATTCGCTGCCAAGGGCCAAGTTATCGGCCTGTTGGGCGGGTCGTTTGATCCGGCGCATGAGGGGCATGCGCATATCACCCGCGAGGCGTTGAAACGGTTCGGGCTGGACCGCGTCTGGTGGCTGCTTAGCCCCGGCAACCCGCTGAAAGACCACGGGCCAGCGCCCATGGCGCAGCGCAAGGCGCGGGCGCAGGCGGTGATGGAACACCCGAGGGTCGAGATCACGGACATCGAGGCGCAGCTTGGCACCCGCTACACGGCTCAGACGCTGGCGGCGCTGCGGCGGCACTACCCCGGCGTGCGGTTCGTCTGGCTAATGGGGGCCGATAACCTTGCGCAGTTTCATCTGTGGCAAGACTGGCGGCAGATCATGGAGACGGTGCCAGTGGGCGTGCTGGCCCGGCCCGGGCAACGTATCTCGGCCCGGATGAGCCGGGCGGCGGCGCTTTATGCGCCTTACCGGATCGCGGGGCGTAACAGCCAGCTTTTGGGCCATGCCACGGCGCCTGCGTGGTGTTTCGTGAATGTGCCGATGGTCGATGTGTCGTCAACCGCGCTTCGAGCGGCGGGGGGCTGGCGCTCAGCGTAGCCGGGCTGAGGTGATGCCAGCGGCGATGATCACCGCAAGCCCCGCCCATGTCAGCGCATCGGGCAGGGTGCTGAAGAGGAAGAGCCCCAGCAGCACCGCCGCGATCAATTGGAAATAGACCAAAGGTGCCAGCCGCGTCGCGGGCGCGCGGCGATAGGCGTAGAGCAGCAGCAGATTGCCCAACATCGAAAACAGCGCGCTTGCGGTCGCCAATCCGGCGACGGGCAGGGTGGCTTGGGGCAGGTTCATCAGGCCCAAGGGCAGCAGCATCACCGCGCTCATCGCCAGTTGGGTGAAGGTCAGCGCAAGGGGCGGTGCCAGATCAGAAAGCCAGCGCGACATGGTGAGAAAGACGCCGTAGAACAGCCCCGCCGCCACAGCGAAGAGCAGCCCCGGCCCGCCCGTGCCACCCCCCATGCCGGGGCGTACGACCAGCAGCACACCGAAAAACCCGAGTAAGATTAGCGCACTGCGTAGCAGGGTGATGCGTTCGCGCAAGAACAGTGCGGCCAATAGGTAGCTAACCATCGGTCCGATAAAGAAGGCGGCAAAGACATTGGCAATCGCCTCGGTCTGGAGCGCGGTTTGAATGCAGGTGATCCCCGCCGCCAGCGTCGCGGCGCGCAGCCAGAGCCGCCAGTCGCGCATCAGCCCCCAAGTGCCGTGCGGCAGGAACGGCAGCACCATCAGCGCGCCGATGGCAAAGCGCGACCACGCCACGAAAACCGGTGCCACGCCCATCCCCGAGGTCAAAATCTTGCCCGCGCTGTCCCCTGCGGGGATCAGTGACATGGCGATAAACATGATCGGAATAGCGCGTTGCATGACGTCGGGGTAGCAGGTCGGCGGTTTTGTGCAACCGCGAAAGGCCCCCTGTTGTCAGACAGGTTGTGGCCGAACGCCGCATGGGGTTTATATCAAGCCCATGAGCCAGAGTTTTACACGACGCATTTTCCTTGGAACGGCTGCCGCTGCGATGGTGGCGGCCTCTGCTTGGGCCGAGTCCCCGACCACTTCGTTGCGCCCCATGGGGCGTGATGACGACCTGTATAAACAGGCCATTCCCAACGTTTCCGAGATCATCGCGGATAGCGGGATCAGCGGCACGGTAGCCTTTGCCGTGGTCGATGTCGAAAGCGGCATCTGGCTGGAGGCGTCCAACGCCACCGATGGCATTCCACCGGCCAGCAGCATCAAGGCGATCACCGCGCTTTATGCGCTGGATCAACTGGGCCCCGATCACGTTTTCGAGACGCGGTTGCTGGCGACCGGCGGTGTGGTCAATGGCGAGGTGCAGGGCGATCTGATCCTCGTTGGCGGGGGTGACCCGACACTCGACAGCGACGATCTGGGCCAGATGGCCGAAGAGTTGAAAGAGGCGGGCATCATTGGCGTAAAGGGCACGTTCAAGGTCTATGAGGGCGCATTTCCCGCGACCTTTGCGATTGACCCCGAACAGCCCGACCATGTGGGCTATAACCCCGGCGTTTCGGGCATCGCGCTGAATTACAACCGGGTGCATTTCGAATGGAAACGCAGTGGCGGTGGTTATGACGTGACGATGGAGGGCCGCTCGGCGCGTTATGCGCCAGCGGTTCGCGCGGCAACGATGGAGGTCGTGGACCGCAGCGGGCCGGTCTATACCTACGAGAACCGCCCCGACCGCGATGTCTGGACCGTGGCAAAGAGCGCCTTGGGCTCGGGTGGCGCGCGTTGGCTGCCGATCCGGCGGCCCGGCGTCTATGCGGGCGATATTTTCGCGACGATTGCCCGCAGCCACGGCATCAAGTTGGGCGATGCGGAACTGGCCGAAGCGCTGCCCGAAGGGGAGACCCTCGTCACCCATCGCAGCGCCAAGTTGCGGCCGATCCTGAAGGACATGCTGGAATACTCCACCAACCTCACGGCAGAGATGGTCGGCTTGGCCGCCAGCGCCAAGCGGCTGGGAACGGTGCCCAGCCTGCGTGCCTCTGCCGCCGAGATGAACAAATGGGCGATTGAGGAACTGGGCATGGAAAATCCGGCAATGATCGACCACTCGGGCCTTGGCGATGACAGCAAGATGACCGTGCATGACATGGCCGGGGGGCTGGCGCGCATTCACGGCACCGGGCTGCGGCCTATTCTGAAACCGGTCTATCTGCGCGATGACCGGGGCCGTACAGAGCGGGACAATCCGATCAAGATCGACGCAAAGACCGGGACGCTGAACTTTGTCTCGGCGCTGGCTGGGTTTTTGACCACGCCCGAAGATCGGGTGCTGGCCTTTGCGATCCTGACCGCGAACACCGATGAACGCGCCAAGATCAGCCGGGCGGAACGGGAGCGTCCGCCGGGGGCCCGAACTTGGAACGGGCGGGCCAAACGTGTGCAGCGCGGACTGCTGGAGCGGTGGGGGCTGCTGTATAACGTGGCCGTGAAACCTGAGCCGGAAGCCGCAGCCGAGCCTGAAACGCAGACGGCTCCCGAGCCTGAGGGCGAGGCAGAGCCGGAAGCCGTACTGGAAGAGTCCTAACCCGCGCTTAGGTCAGATGCCGTGCCCGCGCGCCGCGCTCAATCGCGGCGGCGTGGAGCCGGTCGATGTTGAGCTCATAGCGGATTTCTTCGAGCAGGCGCAGTTCGGCTTCGTCGAGCGTGCCATCGGCGGCGGCCACGTCGCAGGCCAGCGCATAGGCCGTTTCATGCAGGCGTTCGGGCAGCGCTTCGCGGATCAGGCCAAAGAGGGCATCTAGCCCGTCTTCTTGTTCAAACAGGTCAAAGACCGTCTTGCTGATCGTCGCGACGCGGTCGTTGTCGTAGCCCGAGAACACTGGCAGCAGGTTTAGCGCGGATTCGATTTTGACCAGTTCGGCGGTGCGAATGTCTTCGTCCGAGGCCGAGACCGCGATCATCAGCGCGACAAGGCTATCTTGGGCGCTGAGCGAGAGGGAAGATGTGTCGGGCATCGGGAAATCCTTTGAACAGGTATGTTGCAGCGCAGAATATTGACCCTCAGGGTGCGAAGCAATAGGAACGGGCGACCCCGTGCGCATTGGGCGCAGGGGCGCCAAAAGATGGATGATCTAACATGTCCGAGACCCGAGACGCGGCACTCAGCAGCAAAGCATGGCCCTTTGAAGAAGCGCGCCGGGTGCTCAAACGTTACGCCAAGAAACCGCCAGAGAAGGGCTATGTGCTGTTCGAGACGGGCTATGGCCCCTCTGGCTTGCCGCATATCGGGACCTTTGGTGAGGTGCTGCGCACCACGATGATCAAGCGCGCCTTTGAAGAAATCAGCGATATTCCGACCAAGCTGGTGTGTTTCTCGGATGACCTCGACGGCATGCGCAAGGTGCCGGGCAATGTGCCGCAGCAGGACATGCTGAAAGAGCATATGCACAAACCGCTGACCGTGGTGCCGGACCCGTTTGGCACGCATGAAAGCTTTGGCCACCACAACAACGACATGCTGCGCCGGTTCCTCGATACCTTTGGGTTCGAGTATGAGTTCTATTCCGCGCGCGAGTTCTATCGTTCTGGTCAATTCGATGAGGTGCTGCTGCGCGCCTGCGAGAAATACGATGAGATCATGGCGGTGATGCTGAAGTCGCTGCGCGAGGAGCGTCGTCAGACCTATTCGATCTTTCTGCCGATCCACCCCGAGACGGGCCGCGTGCTTTATGTGCCGATGAAAGAGGTCAACGCCACGGACGGCACGATCACCTTCGACGACGAGGACGGCACCGAGATGACCCTGCCGGTGACAGGCGGCAATGTGAAGCTGCAATGGAAACCCGATTTCGGCGCGCGTTGGGCCGCTCTGGATGTCGACTTTGAGATGTACGGCAAAGAACACGCGACCAATACCGCGATCTATGACCGCATCTGTGAGATCCTCGGCGGCAAGAAACCCGAGCATTTCAGCTATGAACTGTTCCTTGATGAGAACGGTCAGAAGATCTCCAAATCCTCGGGCAACGGCATTTCGATCGACCAGTGGCTGACCTATGCCAGCACTGAGAGCCTGTCGTATTTCATGTTCCAAAAGCCCAAAACGGCCAAACGCATGTATTTCGACGTGATCCCCAAGGCGGTGGACGAATACCACCAGCAGCTGCGGGCCTATGAAACACAGGACACCAAGGCGCGGCTCAACAACCCGGTTTGGCATATCCACGGCGGCGATGTGCCCCAGTCGGATATGGTCGTGCCCTTCTCGATGCTGCTGAACCTTGCGAGCGTGTCGAGCGCCGAGGACAAGTCGCAGCTTTGGGGTTTCATCCAGCGCTATGCGCCTGAGGCCACGCCGGAAAACAACCCCGGAATGGATCAGGCGGCGGGCCATGCGGTGCGCTATTTCAATGACTTCGTCAAACCGACGAAAGTGTTCCGCGCGCCGAGCGATCTGGAGCGCGAAGCGCTGGAAGACCTGCGCGAGCGGCTGAAGGTTTGGGACGGTGGTCTGGATGCCGAGGCGTTGCAGAGCATGGTTTTTGCCGTCGGCAAAGAGCGTTTCGACCCGCTGCGCGACTGGTTCACGGCGCTTTACGAAGTGCTGCTGGGGGCCAGCCAAGGGCCGCGATTTGGTGGGTTTATCGCACTTTACGGCGTGGATGAGACCGTGGCACTGATCGACGCCGCACTAGAAGGCAAGCTGACCAACACGTGAAACTTTTGCCTCTGCCCTTGCGTGACTTAGATCATTCAATCCCACATTTCCCAAGTAAGGCGCTGATTTCGCTGTCCTGACCATTATATTTCCTATATAAAACATGGTGTTGAAGGCTGCGAGGGGCGCGTTTCATGGATCACCCAGAGGGTGCGGGCTTGCAACGGGCAGATCGGGTGGATTTCGACCCTCGCGTGCGGCTGGAATTTCGCGGCACGCAGCTCAGTTCCGACGGCGGCCTTCTGGTGATGCGCGAGCTTGATGACGCGCTCGGGTTGTCCGATTTGGCGTCAGCGGCGCTGCGCGATACTCGCTCTGGCAAGAACACGGTCCATCGGCTCGACGGCCTGTTCCGGCAATCAGTCTTTGGGCGGCTGGCCGGATACGAGGATGTCAACGACGCCAACCGTCTCGCCTGCGATCCGGTCATGCGCCAAGTTGTCGGCGGCAGAGCGGTCGATGCACAAGCGGCCTCGGCATCGCAGATGGGACGGTTCGAGACCGAGACGCTGGCTCTGGCCGGGAACCGTGCCGCGCTGGCCGACCTGAACGGGCAATGGATCGACCGGTTCCATGACCGTAACGGGCTGAAGTACATCGTTCTGGACATGGACAGCTCGGTCAGCCCGACCCATGGCGACCAGGAAGGGTCCGCCTGGAATGGCCATTTCGACTGTAGCTGCTATCACCCCAACTTTCTGTTCAACCAGTTCGGGATGCTGGAACGCTGCGCCCTGCGCCATGGCAACGTCCACAGCGCCGATGGCTGGCGTGATGTTCTCGACCCCGTCATTGCGCGCTACGCGGAGCGCGACCTTGGTGGCAGGTTCTTCCGGGCCGATGCTGCCTACGCGATCCCGGCGATCTATGAGCGATTGGAAGAAGCGCGGTTCTTCTACGCCATCCGGCTGCCCGCAAACGCGGTCCTCAAGGACAAGATCGCGCATCGGCTAACGCGCCCTGTCGGGCGGCCGTCACTGACCAAGGTCAAGCGGTTCTTCGAGGAATTCGAGTATCAGGCGGCGTCCTGGGACAAGGAACGCCGGGTGATCGCCAAGATCGAATGGCATCCGGGCGAACTGTTCCCGCGTGTCGGCTTCATCGTCACCAACCTGCCGATGGAGCCGGACTGGGTGGTGCGGTTCTACAACCAGCGCGGCACCGCCGAGCAGCACATCAAAGAGGGCAAATACGCCTTTCGCTGGACGCGGCTGTCGTGCCGGAAGTTCCGCGACAATGAGGTGCGGCTGCAACTGCACGCCCTGGCGTACAACCTGGCCACCTTCTTGCGCTGCATCGAGCTGCCCGAAGCCATGGCCGACTGGTCGTTGACCAGCCTGCAACTGAAGCTGATCAAGATCGGGGCACGTGTGGTCCGTCACGCCCGCACCATCACCTTCCAGCTGGCCGAGGTCGCTGTCACCGGCACGATGGTACGCGCCATCCTCGCCGCTATCCGCCGATTGCGAGCGCCACCGCTATGCGCATGATCGCGATCCACGCTCAAACTGAACGAAAGCGGCTGGACAGATCTGTCCGCTGCGCTGAAAAACGCCGCCCCTGGGCAAGGAAACAGCGGCTTCGCGGTCTGATCCGTCCAGATCCAGCAGTCTGCGCGACCGCAGGTGCCGCTTGCGGCAGAAAATCCTTGTCTAGCGATCGGATACAGGCGATCTTCACCTCAAACGACACGCCACCTGGGGAATGCAGGTTGTAGAGCTACCTCACCTCCCTCACCTCTGCCTCACCCTATTTTCTCTATCTAACTATTTGAAAATAAAGGAGTGGGTAAAGAAGGTGAAGGAGGTGAGGCTGTATACACATATGAGAAAATTCATATATAGCCACAAATATGGCTACAATGGTTGGCCACCACCAGCTTCACCTCCCCCACCCGCCATAGGTTCTTTGGGGCTTCATCCTGCATGGGTAATTCGCGTCAATATGGGCCAAGGGGGAAAGGCGATGCGTAAAGGGATGTTCACATTTTTCGGAGGGCTGGTGCTGTCGGCCCTCCTGAGCTTTGGCGCCATGGCGCAGCAGGCCGAGATCGAAGAGACGATCAACAGCCAATTCGACGCATTTCGCGCGGATGACTTTGCCGCTGCCCTCGAATTCGCCACGCCGAATTTGCAGCGCTTTTTCCAGACCTCCGAGAACTTTCGCAGCATGGTAAGCAACGGGTATCCCATGGTGAAGAACCCTGCCGAGGTGCGGTTTCTGGACCGTCGCGCGGATGGGTCGCGCTTTTATCAGGTGGTGCAGGTTGTCGACCCCAAGGGGTTTACCCATTTGCTGGGCTATCTGATGGAGCAGACGGACGCAGGCTGGCGCATCGGAGGGGTGCAGATCCTCGACGCGCCGGGGGCCAACGTCTGAGCGCTGTTGCGCGATGCCCGCACGGCGGGCCAAGCGGCGATTAACACATCGTTGATACTTCCCTGACCTCGCGGTTCGGCCTGTCCGAGCCAGAGCAGTTGAGCGGCGCGCCCCGGTGGGAGGTGCGGACCGGGGAAAGGAAAAGCGATGAACAAGGCGATTACCGACGGCGTGGTGCTGATGCCGACGCCCTTTGCGGCGGGGCTGGATGTCTGGTCAAGCGGCGATGGCACGCCGGGGTCAGACACCTACGAGAACGCGGCCAATGCGGCCTTTGTCCCGGCAGATCAGGATTTCGGCGGGGCGCTGGAATTGCTGAAGACCCAAAGTACCCAACAATTGCGCTATATGGGGCAAACCACGCTGCTGCCGGGGTGTTACCTGCGGGTGACGGCGCGGGTGAAGGCGGTCAGTGGCAATCTGCCAACGGTGCGGATCGCGGGATACCCGGCGCAATCGGGCGGGGGCCGGGTGAGCGGCGTGACGGAAGCTGGCCCGGCGGAGACGCTGACGACCTATGGCGAGGTGGTCGAGGTGAGCGCGATCATCGGCAGCGGCGACCGGGGCGGCGTCGACATGGTTTGGGGCACCGGGGCCGTCTACGGCCATTTTGGTCTGGACCTGACCGGGCCGACCGGTGGCGTGGTTCGGATCGACGATATCGAGATCGAAGATGTCACTTCTGTTTTCCTGCGGGACATGCTGGCGCAGGTTGATGTGCGCGACTTTGGTGCGGTGGGCAATGGGGTGAGCGATGACACCGCCGCCTTTGAGGCCGCCAATGCCGCCGCCGACGGGCGCACGGTCTTGGTGCCTGCGGGGAATTATCTGCTGAACGGGGATGTCACCTTTGACACGGCGGTCAAATTTGAGGGCCATGTCACCATGCCGGTGGGGGCCGTTCTGCTGCTGCGCCGCAACTTTGACCTGCCCAGCTATATCGAAGCCTTCGAAAACGAAGAGACCGCTTTTCTCAAGGCGTTTCAGGCGCTTCTAAACAACGCGGATCACGACTCTCTCGACATGGGCGGGCGCAAGGTGAATGTGACCGGACCGCTGGATATGCAGGCGGCGGTGCCGGACAAGACCAGCTATGCGACCCGCCGGGTGATCCGAAATGGCCAGCTTGAGGCGGCGTCGAGCAGCAATTGGGACACGGTGGTGGTGACCTCGCAGGCGCGCTATGCCGCCTCGGATAGCCGCAAGCTGACCAATGTAACCAATATCGCCAATGTGCCCGTCGGCGCGCTGGTCGAAGGCACCGGGGTGGGGCGCGAGATCTATGTGCGCTCCAAAAACGTCGCCACGCAGGAGATCACCCTTAATGCGCCGCTCTACGATGCGGAGGGGACGCAGAATTTCACCTTCCGCAAGTTCCAACACATGGTGGATTTCAGCGGCTTCGCCTCGCTGTCGAAGTTCGTGATGGCCGACATCGAATTCCAGTGCAACAACCGCTGTAGCGCGATCAATCTTGCGCCTGCGGGGCTGATCTTTCATCTGCGCGACTGTTTCGTCAGCCGCCCCAAGGACCGCGGCGTCACGTCGATCGGCGGGGGCTGTCAGGGCATGTTGATCGACCGCTGCCAGTTCCTGTCGGCGGAGGATGCGCTGACGGTGCCGAACCGGACCTCTATCGCGCTTAACACCAACGCCAACGACGTGAAGCTGCGCGACTGCCGCGCCACCAAGTTCCGCCATTTCGCGCTGCTGGCGGGGGGCAACAGCATCGTGACGGGCAATCACTTCTTTCAAGGGGATGAGGTCGACAACGGTGTGCGCTCGGCGGGGCTCATCCTTGCCTCGGCGCATACCAGCGCGGTGGTGACGGGCAATTACGTCGACAACTGCTTTATCGAATGGACGAATGAGCAGGACCCGACCCCCGCCTTCACTTCGGGCTATTCGTTCAGTGCGCTCAGCATCAGCGACAATATCTTTCTGTCGGGGGAGGTGGCGCCTTGGTTCAGCTATATCGTCGTAAAACCGCATGGCGCGGGGCATTTCCTGAGCGGGGTGGCGATCACCGGCAACCGTTTCCGCAGCCTGAACGGCAGCATCGACCGGGCGGAGCGGGTGGATACGACCTTTGCCGACCTTGATCTGTCGCGCTGCAAGAACGTGGTGATGAAGGGCAACTCTTTCCACGCGGTGACCACGCAGGTGGAGAATATGGCCGAGATTGAGTTCACGCAGTCCACGCCGTCAGAGACTTGGGTGATCGATACGGCGGGCCATTTGCCTTTCGAGGGGCAGGCGCTGAACAGCGATGCGGTGGTGGCTCACGGTGCGATCCGCAACAG
Source organism: Sulfitobacter sp. OXR-159 (assembly GCF_034377145.1). Taxonomy (NCBI): domain Bacteria; kingdom Pseudomonadati; phylum Pseudomonadota; class Alphaproteobacteria; order Rhodobacterales; family Roseobacteraceae; genus Sulfitobacter; species Sulfitobacter sp. OXR-159. The sequence goes on along the minus strand of NZ_CP139707.1, from coordinate 3,071,843 downwards.
CAACAATGTGGCGCAGTTTGATATGCCTTACGTGACACATGCCGAAGGGCCGGACCGAGATCAGCTTCATGTGGTCTGGCCGACGCCGGTGAAGGGGAAGGTCTCTGTGATGGTGCGGATGGACAACCGCTGATCCCGGCGGCTTGCTGAACCACTGAAGGGCCCTGCCGGAGATCGGCAGCGCCCTTTTTTGTCAGAACTCCCGCCAGAGGCTGAGGGTGAGGGCGGTATTTTCGGGCGCGTCGATTGGAATTTCGCTGCCCAATTGCAGGCGGTACTTGCTGAAGCTGGGCGACAGGACGATGGACGGCGCGAATTTGGCGTAGGTTTCGCCACCGGTGTAGGTCAGAAAGACCTGCGCCATTCCGGTGGTCACCGGAGTGAAGTCCAGCCCGGCGGTGCTGTCGATCTTGATGACCTCTTGCGAAAACCCAAACTCCCACCTTGCCGAAGTATCGACGGTCAGCCAGCCGTTTCGCGCGCCCAAGGTAAAGCCGCGGCCCCAAGACAGCCCCGCCCTGAGGTGGGGAGAGATTAGATCCCCCGACCAGCTTGCTCCGGCGCCGATGTCATAGGCCCAACGCCCCATTTCGGTCGGCTCTCCCAAGGGAAAACGCAGGAAAACGGTGGCATGGCCGCTTTGCTGGCCAAAACGGCTTTGGGCGGTGTTTAGATCGAAGCCGAGGGTCAAGGTCTCGTGCAGCCCATATTCGATATAGGTGCTTTGGCTAAGGTCGTAGAAATAGGTCGCCGAGAAGGAGCTTGAGATGAAAGTCGTGCCTTCTTCGCGCAGCCATGGTCCGGCTGGGGCGGCGGCGGGGCTTAGCTGGCAGGCCAGCAGGGTAAGGCAAAAGGCAGATCGCATGGCAGGCTCCTGCGGCGATCTTGGTTAATAGCGGTTAACAAATAGTTGCCTCGGACGGTCGAACGTAAAAACCCGGCGCCATGGGCACCGGGTTTCGGGGTCGTCTATGTCGGGGCTGTTACACGTGGGCTTTGTTGCCACGTGGGCCTGCGATCAGCCAGACGATGAAGCCGAGTACAGGCAGGATGATGATGCCCAACACCCAAGCGATTTTGGCAGCGCCCGAGGCGTTTGAGGTAATGACCTGATAGATGGCGTAGATGTCGGCGATGAGGACGATGAGCCCTAAAAGTCCATATTCCATTGTATGATCCCTCTCGAATGCGTGTGTTTCTATTGAGTGATCAACCCAAGCGAGGGCCAAATAGTTCCCAAGCCGCGCCGCGCGGACGTGAGCCGATCTTTGCCAGCCCGCCCGCATGACGGGAACCGGCGCCGCCCGCCTTGGGTTTTGTCGCTACAGCAATCATGAAAGGAACAGGCCATGACCGACACGACAGCACCCGCATCGCTGGTTTCTTCGGGCAATGTGAACGGCACCGCCGTTTTCAGCGCGGATGGGACCGAAATCGGCCATATCGACCACCTGATGATCGACAAGAAATCCGGCAAGGTTGCCTATGCCGTGATGGGTTTCGGTGGTTTTCTTGGCATCGGAGAAGAGCATTACCCCGTGCCATGGAACGCGCTGGACTATGATCCGGCCCGCGATGGTTTCAGGACAAACATCGACGAGGCCACGGTTAAAGGCGCGCCGGAACGGACCGAACAGTGGCACAGCGACCGCGCATGGCAAGAGCGCACGTTTGACCACTACGGCGTGCCCTACTACTGGCTTTGATCAATATTCCCGACTGACAAGGGGGAGGCGGTATCGCCTCCCTTTTTTGTGGGGGCGATATTCAGCGCAGCCCATTGTTTTCGCGGCGCGGATCGGGTCTCATGGCGGGACGGCCGGTTTGGCCGTGACCGGAAAGGGAATTCTCGATGCGCCGATTGATCGCTTTTAGCCTGCTGCTTACCCTCGCGGGGTGCGGCGTGCCATTCGTACCATTCATCTGATGTAGGAGATCCGTTTAATGGAAGCCTTTCTTGATACGCTTGGCGCGGTGGCGCTGATCGCGCTTGTGGTCGTCGGGCTTGCTGCCGGGGCGATTGCTGGCGCCGTGGCGGGCCGGAACCGACTTCTGTACCTCATTCTGGGGGTTGTGGGCGCCGTTGCGCTACCCTTTATCCTTGCCGCGCTTGGCGTCACGGTGGTGGCGGCGGGGGGCTTGCTTTTGCTGCTGGTCGTGGCGGCGATTGGCGCGGCACTGGTGCTGGCCTTGGTGGCGGCACTTCGACGGTAGCTTGGCCGCTCTGACATGCTGATCGTGCGTAAGGGCCACCCCAAGGGGCGGCCCTTTTGCGTTACCGTTTGCGGCGCTTGACGTTGCCGCCGCGCATCCCGCCGCGGCCAGAGGTGCTGCGCCCCGAGGCTTGTTGGGCCGCATCGACAGCGCGGTCCACCGCTTGCTGCCGGGCCATCGGGTCATCGGCCACGGCCAAATCCACCGCCTCCAGCCGTTTGACCTCATCGCGCAGCCTTGCGGCCTCTTCGAACTCAAGGTTCTCGGCCGCTTTGCGCATGTCGGTGCGCAGCCCGTCGAGCACGGTTTGCAAATTGCCGCCCGCCAACGGATTGTCGACTTTGGCGGTGACGCGGTTCATATCCACATCGCCTTTGTAGAGTCCGGCAAGGATGTCTTCGACGTTCTTTTTCACCGTCGCGGGGGTGATGCCGTGCTCTTCGTTATAGGCCATCTGCTTAACGCGGCGGCGCTCGGTCTCGCCCATGGCGCGCTCCATCGAGCCGGTGATGCGGTCGGCATACATGATGACCCGGCCTTCGGCGTTTCGCGCGGCGCGGCCAATGGTCTGAATCAGCGAAGTCTCGGAGCGCAGGAAACCCTCCTTGTCGGCATCCAGAATGGCCACCAACCCGCATTCGGGAATGTCCAAACCCTCACGCAGAAGGTTGATCCCGATCAGCACATCAAAGGCGCCCAAGCGCAGATCGCGCAGGATTTCGATCCGCTCGATCGTGTCGATATCGCTGTGCATGTAGCGCACGCGGATGCCCTGTTCGTGCATGTATTCAGTGAGGTCTTCGGCCATGCGCTTGGTCAGCACGGTGCAAAGCGTGCGGTAGCCATCGGCGGCGACTTTGCGGACCTCGTCGAGCAGGTCATCGACCTGCATCTCGACGGGCCGGATCTCGACTTGGGGGTCCAGCAGGCCGGTGGGGCGGATCACCTGTTCAGTAAACACACCGCCGGTCTGCTCAATCTCCCACGCCGCGGGCGTAGCCGAGACAAAGACCGACTGCGGGCGCATGGCGTCCCATTCCTCAAACTTCAGCGGGCGGTTGTCCATGCAGGACGGCAGACGGAAGCCGTGTTCGGCCAGCGTGAATTTGCGCCGATAGTCGCCTTTGTACATGCCACCGATCTGCGGGACCGAGACGTGGCTCTCATCGGCAAAGACGATGGCGTTATCGGGGATGAATTCGAAGAGGGTGGGGGGCGGCTCACCCGGTGCGCGGCCCGTCAGATAGCGCGAATAGTTCTCGATCCCGTTGCAGACGCCGGTGGCCTCTAGCATCTCAATGTCAAAATTGGTGCGCTGTTCCAGCCGCTGCGCTTCCAGCAGTTTACCATCGGCAACGAGCTGGTCGAGCCGGGTGCGCAGCTCTTTTTTGATGCCGATGATGGCTTGGGACATCGTCGGTTTCGGCGTGACGTAGTGGCTGTTGGCGTAGACGCGGATCTGGTCGAACGTGTCCGTCTTCTCGCCCGTCAGCGGGTCGAATTCGGTGATGCTTTCCAATTCCTCGCCAAAGAAGCTGAGCCGCCATGCGCGGTCATCAAGGTGAGCGGGGAAGATTTCAAGGCTGTCGCCGCGCACGCGGAAAGAGCCGCGCTGGAAGGCTGCGTCATTGCGCTTGTACTGCTGCGCCACCAGATCGGCGATCACCTTGCGCTGGTCGTACATGCCGCCCGCTTTCAAGTCTTGCGTCATCGCGCCGTAGGTCTCGACGCTACCGATGCCGTAGATGCAGGAAACCGAGGCCACGATGATCACGTCGTCACGCTCCAACAGCGCGCGGGTGGCAGAGTGGCGCATCCGGTCGATCTGTTCGTTGATCTGGCTTTCCTTCTCAATGAAGGTATCGGACCGCGCGACATAGGCTTCGGGCTGGTAGTAGTCATAGTATGAGACGAAATATTCCACCGCGTTGTCGGGGAAGAAGCCTTTGAATTCGCCGTAAAGCTGCGCCGCCAGCGTCTTGTTGGGCGCAAGGATGATCGCCGGGCGTTGCGTTTCCTCGATCACCTTGGCCATGGTGAAAGTCTTGCCCGTGCCGGTCGCGCCCAGAAGCACCTGATCGCGCTCGCCCGAGTTCACCCCTTCGGTCAATTCCTTGATCGCGGTGGGCTGGTCGCCCGCCGGAGCGAACTCGGTCACCAGCTTGAACTTATGGCCGCCCTCCAGCTTGGGGCGACTGCGCACGTCTGGCGCGGGGTTTGCCAGCATCGGCATCCCCTCGGATTTGTCGGAATGGGCATAGGGCATCGCGGGTATCCTTCGTCAAGCTTCCCATAGGTGCCCTCTTTCACGCGGGGTTCAAGGGGCAGGGGGTCGCGAAGGGCGCTTTTGCCGCTACTTCATCAATCGTTTACGATTCTGTCGCACCTTGCGGGCAAGGGGCGCGAGCGAGGCGTTCATGACCTGATCGGGGCTTTTGCCCAGCATCATCGCCTGCGTCCCGGCGCTGAAGGCTTTGACCATGGCGGGGCCTTTCTCGGCGACCATGCGGTTATTTTCACCGGGGCGCGCGGGCAGCGCACCGGCCATGGCCAAAAGGCGCAGGGACATCACGATCTGGGTTTCGACCGCCAAGGCGGCAAACTGGCTTTGTAAAGCAAAGAAGGAAAAGGGGGTCATATCGTGCTCTCCAATGAGGTAATCATGATGTAGTCTCTGCACCGCAGCATGGTAGGGTTTATTTGCACGATCCTGCATTCCCTTGCCCCTTGGCACGGAATATTAGATAAAGCCCGAGGTTCCTGAAGCGAGAGTCCCGAAATGCGCGCACGTATCTACCAACCCGCCCGTACAGCGATGTCCTCCGGCACGGCCAAGACCCGTGTTTGGTTGCTTGAGTTTTCGCCCGCGGAAGCGCGCAGCGTTGACCCGCTGATGGGCTGGACCTCGTCCGATGATACGCAGAGCCAAGTGCGCTTGCAGTTCGACACCCGCGAAGCCGCCGAAGAATACGCCCGCGATCACGGCATCGACGCGCAGGTGCAACTGCCCAACAAGCGCAAGCCCAACATCCGCGCCGGTGGCTATGGCGAGAATTTCGCGACCGGGCGGCGTGGGGCGTGGACCCACTGAGGGTGTAAATCGGGATAGAGTTGTCTCGTAATCGGGGCAAAATTACCGCGAACCTCCACCATTGTCCAAGATGCTGTGTGGCTTTAGCAATTTGTACCTACATGTAGCGGTTCGTGACTGGGCTCGCTTCACGTCGTTGATGGTTGTATGACCTGTTCGAGCTGCGGCTATTTTGAATGATGCCTCCCGCGCTATGAGTTACTGTCAGTTACCGCATACCTTTTCCAGAAATCACAACATAGGTTTTCCATGGGTTGCTTTTCAGGCGGATCGAAGGAAATAAAAAGAATGGCGCAGGTTCATCCTGCGCCACTATTTTATGATAGCAATATCGGATGTTTACCTCAGAATGCGATCTATCGCTTCCCGCAAATAGACGTTCCCGAAAGCACCACGCTTGCCAACAAAGGGCTTGATGCCCGCATCTCGTAACCGTCTAACCAATGCCTGCCACGATGCACCATGGGTCTGTGACAGCAGCTTGGGCGTCGTATAGCCTTCTTCGAAGGCGACGGCGTCTTCGGCGGTGAAGTAGGCCTGATCTACCTTAGTGATCGGGTTCTTGACGATCGTTATCTGAACATGCCCCTCGTCGATCATGCGTTTGAGGATCGAGAGCTGCCCGATGCCAACGGCCTTCGCGAAGTTTTCGATGCTCTGTGCGTCGACAGGGTCGGGGAGGAGCACTACCGCGACCTCGTCGTGATAGACGTGAACCGCTGCGTATCCTTCCCATTCCATGTGGTTGCCCACTCGAGTGATCCGATCGTCGCGGATGGCTTCGATGATCTCGACAGGACGGATCTTAAGTCGCTGGGCCTCTTTGGAAAGATGCTCCCAGCCATGTTGTGCTTGCCGGGTCTCTCTTGTGATGTTGTGTTGCTCAATAGCATTGTCGGCTGGCATCCTAATGTTCTGGCCCAGATATGCCATCTGCCTCGACTTGCAAGACAGTTCGTCCAGCCGATAGGTCAGAGTGCCGCTGGATTCTCGAGGATGGGGCCAACGCCCCTTCCGTGAATTTCGGCCCAAAGCGGATGCTCGGTCCGGTTCCGAAATACTGCAGCTGCGGCGAACAAAGCCGCCATTCGTAGCAATAGTAAATCTTGTGTCGTCTTCCATGGGATCTGTAACTTAGCCTGCGACCTCCCAACTGGAGCTTTCGCGAGTGCAATGGATAATCGCCAACGACTTAGCGTAGAATATCAAAGTCTGATCAGCCCCCTTAAGTCACCCGCGCCCAGCCCCCCTTTCGAACCAAGGCCCGTGCGGACCTATAACGGCCAATCTTAGCTTGTCATTTTGGTCCGTTTCCTTTCGGCCCCCGCGGGCTAAGTCATCATGAAGGTGTAGCTCAAGGTCACAGCAGCCCATTATGCTTTCAGCGCGAGAAAAGAGAGACACAGATGACAGTTCGAAAATCCCCTCAAGAACCCTCAAAACGAGAGACTATCGCCGAGCAGACCAGTGCTGCCGCAACCGAAATCATCGGCAAAGAAACCAGCCAACGATTGGAAAAGACTGCTCGGCTGCGTGCAGCCCGGCTGTCGCAAGAGCAGGCTGGGCTTTCCAAGACTTCAAAGACAGCCTGACGATGTCCGCGCCATCTAATTTCAACAATATAAGCTGGAAGTCAGTTGGCGATACATCCTATTGGTCGCCACCATGGTAAGAAAAACTTTGCCGTTGCGGAATTTAATCCCCTGCTGTGCCTCAAAGGCGCCCACTAATCTGGCTGACTTTGGGTTGGCGACGCGCTAAGGTTCGATATCGGCTCGAGCCTAACTTAGGTCAGTAGAGGTAGCACTTGTTAGAACAGCACGACTTCCGGGCCGACATCGACGCTGTCGGTCGCAGCAACGCAATTATTACCCTTTTAGAAACCGTTGCGTTGGCTACTGGGATGGGATTTGCAGCGGTCGCACGCGTTACTGAATCTCGGTGGGTAACTTGTCGTGCTATCGATCACATTTCATTCGGACTGATGCCGGGGGACGAGTTGGATGTCGAAAGCACACTTTGCCACGAAGTGCGGCAATACAACCAAGAGATCGTTATCGACGATGTCTACGCCGATGAAACCTATGTCGACCACCATTGTCCTGCTCGCTATGGATTTCGTGGCTATATCTCTGTCCCAATCTATCTCCAGGACGGCTTCGTCTTCGGCACTCTGTGTGCCATCGATCCGCAGCCTCGTAAGCTGAAGAATGACCGCGTGCTGTCGATGTTCAGACTTTTTGCGCAAATTATCGGGGAGATTCTGGATGCCGACGAGGAACTGACCGCCAGCCGAGAGGCCGTGGCGCAAGAACAAGAGCTGGCCCGTATTCAAGAGCGTTTTATCGCCATCCTGGCCCATGATCTGCGCAATCCCGTCAATGCGCTCAAAGCTGGCCTTCGCCTGATAGCGCGGCAAAATTTCGATGATAAGACGATTGAGCTGGTCAACCTGATGCGTGGCTCAGTCAATCGGATGGAGCATCTGATTGAAAACCTTCTCGATCAGGCCCGCCGTCGCCAAGGCGAGGGCATCGTAATTGAGAAAGCCTTGAGCTCAACCCTGAAGCCAGCGCTGCACCAGATCGTCGCAGAACTTCAAGCAGCGGCACCGGACCAGAAGATCGTAACCAACATTGATCTCCTTGAACCAATCGCTTGTGACGTGCCTCGTATATCTCAAATGTTTTCGAACCTTCTGGCGAATGCGGTGACCCACGGGGCTTCGGGTGCGCCCATCCAGGTGGAGTCCACCGCGACAACAGGGAACTTTTCGCTCTCGGTCACCAATTCGGGAAAGAAGATTTCTGATGACATGTTGCCCAGTCTTTTCCTACCCTTCGAGCGCCGCAAAGACCGCCCGAACCGAGAAGGGTTGGGACTGGGACTTTTTATCGCCTCCGAAATCGCGAAAGGGCACGGGGGCACCCTGGACGTGTCATCAGACGACAACCGCACTGTCTTTACCTTCCAGATGCCCATCCGGGAAGCGACAACAACGTGAGGAGCTGGAGTGTTGGTTGGGGCTAATCATCGACACGCCACGGATGCTCTAAGCGTCAGTTTTCAAGGGCAGCTCAATTCAAGCTCCCATCAACAGTCCCGGTAGCCTGCCGAAACGCTCCCGGCCCCAAGCTGATGGGGTGGATGGCTCCTGCTTCAACCGGCGTCGCAATGCGCCATAGTGCAGTTGTCAAAATCTGCTTATGAGAGGAGCCACCCCATGCAAGTTACCACAATCGGCGTTGATCTGGCCAAGAACGTTTTCCAGGTCCATGGGATCACCGCGAGCGAAGAAGTCGTGTTCAACAAGCCGCTGCGACGAACGCAATTTCTGCCGTTCTTTGCAAAACTGGATCCGTGCCTGATTGGCATGGAGTCGTGCAGCAGTGCGCATCATTGGGCCCGTGAACTGACAGTTCTTGGTCACGAGGTTCGGCTGATTCCGCCGATGTATGTGAAGCCATATGTCAAACGCGGTAAGTCTGATGCCATTGACGCCGAAGCAATTTGCGAGGCAGTGACCCGACCCACCATGCGGTTTGTTGCGACCAAAACAGTCGAGCAGCAATCCCTGTTGTCGCTACATCGGGCGCGTGACCTTTTGGTGCGCCAAAGAACGCAACTCATCAACAATCTGCGTGGTCTGGTCGCGGAGTTCGGCATCTTCATTCCTAAAGGGCTGGCCCGTGTGATTGGATTTGCTGAGGACATCACTCTTGGTGAAGTGCTCGACTTGCCAGACATCGCCAACGAGGTGATCCGCAACCTGTCAGAACAGCTCATGGCTCTACATAAGCAGGTCCGATGGTATGAAGAGCGCCTCAAACAAGTGGCCAAAGAAGATGCGCGTGTCCGTTTGCTGCGCACTATACCCGGCGTCGGCGCGGTGACGGCTTCTGCGATCATCGCCAGCATTGGAGATGGTCACCAATTCAAAAACGGCCGGGAGTTCGCAGCATGGCTGGGTTTAACGCCTGCCAACAAATCCAGCGGCGGTAAAGAGAAGCTGGGGCGGATCACCAAGATGGGTGACCAGTATCTGCGATCATTGCTTGTCGTTGGTATGACATCACTCGTTCGACAAACACGATCCCATCCCGAGCGAGCCAGCAAATGGCTTACATCCTTGCTTGAACGCAAACCTGCGCGTGTCGCAACCGTCGCCATGGCCAACAAGACCGCCCGGATCGTCTGGGCAGTGCTTACCCGCAACGAACCCTACAGCCCACGCACTGTAGCCTGAGACGAAAGGAACAACGAGTTAGCAAGACCCGCGAGATGATGGTGCATAAGTCTGCCGCCAAAGCCAAGACACTCCGCCGAATGGCGCGGGCATAATAGCCCGTAAAGCTGATAGGAACTTGGTTTGCGGAACCCATCAGGGCCAGCGGTCAAAACCGCGCAAACAGGCCGGACACATGACTGCTTCTGACAAATGCACAAATCAGATCAAAAATGTCTTGCTATGCAGGAGCCATCCACTGCTGCCGTTCGCCGCGCAACGCACGAACGGCAGCAGTGGTTCAGCTGGCGTCTTTGAACTCAGCGTATTCGCCACGGACCCGGACCGTCACGGTAACGTCCGCGCTGTCTCGGTTGCGCCAGAACCAGCCGTGTTCGCCGTCGAATTCAGCGACGATCTCGCCCTCGGACCCGGTCGAGCCACGACCCTTTTCGTAGGTCACAGAGTTTCCTCCGCCGTGGCCGTGCTGGTCAAAGTTGACGCGTCCACCTTCGACCAGCATGCGGTATTCCGCGGTTTGTCCGGCGTCCATCACGAGCTTCCACTCGGCCGAGTCGCCGGGTGCCAGCGTGAAGGTGGTCTCATCTCGCCATTCTTCGGCTGCTTCGGAGGCGGCCATTTCCTGCGCATGGGCGGCACCCACGAACAGGCCAAGCACCTCATTCAGCAGGTTTGATTGCTCTTCACCTGCCATGCCCATCTGCCGGTCGGCTTCCGCCTCGTCTGCGAGCTGCCTTTTGATCTCGCCCATCTCGGACAGGCCGATGGCCCGGCCGAGGCCGGTGGGGTCGATGCCGTATTCGGCAGGCAGCACCACGGTGACGAGGATCGCCACGGGAGACGCCCCGGCGATCACGGTGGAACGGATGAGTTGCTTCGAGCTGGGGAGTTCGTCGAGGCTGGGTTTTTCTGCGTTAAACATCTGTAGTTCTCCTGTCGAATTAGGTGGCCACGAAGAGGCCGGTGAGCTGGTAGCCCATGAGAATGAAGCCGAGCGCCATCATGACGACATTGGCGGTGTAGGCTTGGCGGAAGAAGTTCGGAGACTTCCGCCAGAAGCCCATGATGATGAGGATCACGGCCAGCGCCATGATCTGCCCCAGTTCCACGCCAACGTTGAAGGCCAGCAGGTTCGCCAAGAGCCCTTCGGAAGCGATGTCATAGTCCAGGATCTTGGTCGCGAGGCCGGTGCCGTGGAAGAAGCCAAAGATCAGCGTCGCGATCTTGGTGTTCGGCTGGAAACCGAACCAGCGCTGGTAGGCACCGAGGTTGTCGAGCGCCTTGTAGACGACCGAGAGGCCGATGATGGCGTCGATGATGTAGGCGTTGATGCCCCAGCCGAACCAGACGCCAAGCAGCATCGTGGCCGAATGCCCCACGGCAAAGAGGCTGACGTAGATGCCGACATCGCGCATCTTGTAGAGGAAGAAGACGACACCGAGCAAAAACAGGATGTGGTCGTAGCCCGTCACCATGTGCTTGGCCCCGAGATACATGAAGGGAATGATGTTCACCCCCCAGATTTCCTGAATGTAGCCGGCGTCACCCTCGGTAACGTTGTGGGCCGCAGCAGCACCCGCGCTGAGCGCGAGCGCCACGAAAGTCAGTAGATACGGGAGGGCAGTCCGAGATGGGCCCGGATGCCACAGATCCCGACGGGAAGTGGTCATAGATTCGTCTCCGTTAAATTGTCTGTTCTCTTGTCGCGCGCCGCATGGGCGCAGAGATCAGATGCGCGGAGGTCGCTCTATCCTTTGAACGGGCCAGGGCCCGGCATCGGATGTATCCGGACGCTTGAGGTCCCAGTATCCTTGAAAGGGCTGCGAAATGCGGCCTGCGATCAGGATCGCCTGGCTGTGGTCGTGGTCGGCTGTGTCATGGCCATGGCCGTGCATCGCCCAAGCGAGGTCTTCTTCCAGCCCGTGAGAATGCCCATGCTCGGCAATCATCTCCGCGTGGTCCTGGATTGTCTCGAAGATCAGTGGCGCGTGGGAAAAAGCCGGCATCAGCGTCCAGATCAAAAGCGCCGTGCAGAGAAACACTGCAAGCAAGCTTCGTCCTGTTGTGTGTGCCCTCGTCATCGCTGTCCGCTCGCGGTCCTTTTCGGACCACCTTGCCCTATCCCCCAGGGGAGGATAGCGTCACCCTATGACAAATGAACACCCCCACGCAAGCCACGGCAAGGTGGTTGCCCGGCTGAAACGTGCCGAAGGCCATCTCCGCTCGGTCATCGCTATGATTGAGAACGGTAAGCCCTGCGTCGATGTCGCTCAGCAGCTTCAGGCTGTAGAAAGTGCCATTGCCAATGCCAAGCGCGCCCTGATCCACGACCATATGGACCATTGCCTCGACGCCGAGGGTTCCGAGACCGACAAAGCGGAGCTCAAGGCCATTTCCCGCTATCTCTAACGGGGATTCCATGCTTTCCATTCTCGCTGATCGCACCTACCGACATCTGTTCCTCGCCCAGGTCGTCGCATTGCTTGGCACCGGGCTTGCCACGGTGGCGCTTGGCCTTCTGGCCTACGACTTGGAAGGCGGAGATGCAGGCCTCGTGCTCGGCATGATCTTCACCATCAAGATGGTCGCATACGTTGGCATCGCGCCGATCGCCGGGGCTTTCGTCGACAAGCTTCCGCGCCGGACGCTATTGGTCACGCTCGACCTCGTGCGTGCGGGCGTAGCGCTGGCCTTGCCGTTCGTGACTGAGGTTTGGCAGGTCTATGTCCTGATCTTCCTGCTGCAATCCGCCTCGGCTGCTTTCACGCCGACATTCCAGGCCACGATCCCGGATGTCTTGCCGGAAGAGGCTCGCTACATCCGCGCGCTGTCGCTGTCGCGCCTGGCTTACGATCTCGAGAACATCGTCAGTCCGGTTCTGGCGGGTCTGTTTCTGGCTTTAATGTCCTACAACGCGCTGTTCCTCGGCACTGTTGTCGGCTTCCTCGCCTCTGCTGTGCTGGTCGTGTCGGTGATATTGCCGAGTCCGTCGCCGACTGAGCCGCGCGGTATCTACGACCGCTCAACCCGGGGCATCCGCATCTATCTCGCAACCCCACGCTTGCGAGGATTGCTGGCGCTGAACTTCGCGGCCGCTGCCGGGGGAGCGATGGTGTTGGTGAACACAGTCGTTCTCGTGCGCGGTGAATTGGGGCTGCCAGAAACCGCGCTGGCTTGGACAATGGGAGCATTCGGCGCAGGCTCCATGTTCGCGGCACTCGTGCTGCCGAAGTTGCTCGACCAGGTGCCAGACCGCCCGGTCATGTTGACCGGAGCAATCATACTCACCTCGGCGCTGCTGTTGCTCGCCGCCCTCATTCTTGGATTTGGTCTGTCATGGCCGCTACTTTTGGCCGCGTGGTTGGCGGCGGGTGCGGGCTATTCAGCAGTGCTGACGCCATCGGGTCGGTTGTTGAAGCGCTCGGCACATCCAGCAGACCGCCCCGCGATCTTCGCGGCGCAGTTCGCGCTGAGCCATGCCTGTTGGCTGGTAACCTACCCCTTGGCAGGTGTGTTGATGACAATGGCAGGTGCGCCGGTCGCGCTCCTGAGTCTCGCACTGCTATCCGCTTTCGGTATCGCCGTAGCTGTCTGCCTATGGCCCGCGGATGACCCGGAAGTCATATCGCATCGTCATGACGACTTGCCTGCGGATCATTCCCATCTTGTCGAACATGGAGGCGGGCGGGTTCATGCACATGCCGCGGTAATTGACGCGCTCCATCGGAAATGGCCCGGATGACCTTTTCAGAAAGGGCGCTGAGGTAAGCTGTTGCGCGGGCTTTGAGCGCCTATCGGCTGGGCAGCCCGCGCATGGAGGGCGTTTAGGTTAGATGATCCTGACCTGAGTGCCCACTGGCGTGATCTCAAACAGCTCAGCGATCTTTTCGTTGTAAAGCCCGATGCAACCGTCCGAGGAGGGGCGCCCGATCTTGCGGGTGTCGTGGGTGCCGTGGATCAAATAAGCGGGCCACGACAGATACATCGCGTGGGTGCCAAGCGGGTTGTCCGGGCCCGGCGGCATGTAGGTCCAGCCGAAGCGTTCGACCTGGCTGGGCGTGGGGGTCCAGTCCGGGCCGATCTTCTTGCGCACGATCCGGGTATAGCCGCGTTTGGTAAGTTCCTCGGAGATCGGCACCGAGGTCGGGTAGATGCGATAATCAGACCCGTCGGCATTCCAGTAGTGCAAGGCGCGCGAGGCGGTATCGGCGACAATCGTGCCGACACCCAGATCATCGAAGTGGTCTTGCCACCGCTGGATCATGAAGCTCGAGGCATTGCGGCGGGCTGGCTCTGCGGCCCGTGCCAGTGCTGGGGCGGCAAGGCCGGCCAGCCCAGTCAGGATTGCGGCCCGGCGGGAAAGTCTGATGGTCAATTGCATTCTCCTTTCTGTTGAAGTGCTTGTTTCATTGTTTAGCTGCGCGCCAATTCGACAGCCTCTTTCAGCGCCGCCGCATCCATGCTGCCCGGGTAGAGCGTGGTGCCGATGATAAAGGCCGGTGTGCCCTGCAATCCGATCAGGCTGGCCTGTTCGCTGTTGCGGCGCATCAGCCCGTCCCATTTGCCGCGGTCGTCGCGATAGGACTGGTCAAGCGCCGCGAGGTCGAACCCTGCCAATTCCAGAGTCTCCTCGATCAGCTGATCGCTGAGTTTACCCTCGGTCTCCATCAAGGCGGTATTCGCCTTTTCGTATTGGCCAAGGGACGCCGCCCCGAGGGCAAGCTGGGCAGCCCGGATCGAGGGTGCGCCGAAAATCGGCCAGTCTTTCATCACCAGACGGATGTTGCCGTCCGCCTCGACCACCTCCGTCAGCGGCGGGTGGTTGGCTTTGCAGTAGGGGCATTGGTAGTCGAAGAACTCCACGATGGTGACATCCCCTTCGGGGTTGCCGAGCACCGGGTTGTCCGGGTCGAAGAGCACGTCATCGACGGTCAGTTCCTTGGCGAAGGCCGGCGTGCGGAACAGCGAGAAGAGACTGGCGCCGCCGGTGGCTGCGATGGCGCTGCCGGTCAGAAAGGTTCTGCGTTTGATCATGGGCATGTATTTCTCCTATTGCGTTTTGTTGCCTGTGGGGGTGCGGCCCGGTGGCGTCGTGCCCTTGCCGCTTTCGCTCTCGCTCAGCACGACCACATGGGCGCCGTCCTTCACGCGCTCGTGCAGGTCGAGGATGTCCTGATTGAACAGACGGATGCAGCCGGATGAGACGGCCTTGCCGATCGAGAAGGGGTTGTTGGTGCCATGGATGCGGTAGAGCGTGTCGCGCCCGCCCTTGAAGAGGTAGAGCGCGCGGGCGCCGAGGGGGTTGTCGAGCCCGCCCTCCATGCCGTTGCGCACCGGGCCGTAGAGTTCGGGGTCGCGGCGCAGCATGTTCTGTGTCGGCGTCCAGCGCGGCCATTCCCGCTTGAAGGGGATCACCCCCTCGCCGGCGAAGCCGCGACCCTGTTCGCCCACGGCCACGCCATAGCGCAGAGCGCGGTCGTCCTCGAGCACAAGGTAGAGGAAGCGAGCATAAGGGTCTACGATGATGGTGCCGGGGGGCTCATCGGTCCAATAGTCGACCTCCTGCCGGCGGTTGCGTTCGCTCAGCGCCGCTTCGGGGACTGCGGGGATGGTCCGCCCTCCGTCCTGCATTGCGCCGTAGAGCGGGTCGGGCTCTGCGGCGGCGGGAACCATGGGCGCCGCGGTTTCTTGCGGCGCTTCGCCGGGCGGCGTGGCGCAGGCCGCCAGAAATGCGATCGCTACGAGCCCCCCGAAGGTCATTGGTTTCAAAGTCATTCCGTCTCCTGAAGTTCTTGCATGCGGTTGATGAGTTCGGCGCGTGATATCTCGCCGGTGTGGGCCGCGATGAGGTTTCCCTCGGCGTCGAAAAACAACGTGCTGGGCAGGCCGAGCAGATCGAAGTGCTCCATCAGACGTTGGGTGTCGTCCAGCACCACATGCGTGTCACTCAACCCTTCCTGATCGAGGTAGCGGCCAACGGCCGAGGCCGGTTCGCCCTGATTGGCAAAACGCAGCACCACGTCATCCTGGGCCTCGGCCAGTTCCATCATCATCGGCATTTCGCGCCGACAGGGCGGGCACCAGCTTGCCCAGAGGTTCACGATCATCGGCCGTCCATCGGTCTCGGACAGGCGAACCGGAGTGCCGCCGAGGTCCGAGAGGGCAAAATTTGGCAGGCTGCCCTGCGCTTCGGTCGGGAAGATCCAGCCAGCGGCCGCCTGGGCCGAGCCGGCTAAAACCACCGCAAGGGCCAGCGGGCGCAGCACTGCGGGGCATCTCACGATCGCGGCGAGGCCCACGAGCGCAATTCCGAAAAGTCCCGCAATCGGTTCGAAACCCCCTTGCCAGACGGCCAGAGCCGACAGCGGGGCGTCGGCGAAAGCCTCGCGGTTGACCAGGACAAAGCCAAGCCGGGCCGCGACGATCCATGACGCCAACAAATGCCAGCCCCAGCGGTGAAGGGGGCCGGCGAGCGCCGGGCGGCGGCGACCCACCACCTCCAGCACCAGCAGAACGACGGCAAGGGCGATCACCGCGTGCAGTCGGTCGTTCGCGAATACCAAGGGACCGATGGAGGTCGCGTTCATTGCACCGCCCTCGCCGAAGCCACCACCTCGGCAGGCCTGGGTTCGCCGATAAGCCGCGTGCCCTTTCGCTCCTGCCCCTCCGCGTCAAGGAAAACCATCGTCGGCGGTCCGACCGAGCGCAAATGGTCAAGCAAACCCTGGCTTTCTGCGTCGAACGTGGTGAGGTCCGCGGCAATGACCTGCATTTCCGAAAGCGCTGCCTGCACCTCGGCATCCGGCCAGACGCGGCGCTCGATAGTGCGGCAGCTGACGCACCATTCGGCGGTGAAGTAGATCATCGCGGGCCGATCCGATTGCGCCAGCGCAGCCTCCAGTTCCGGCACCGATCGGATCGTGGTGAAGTCGATCGCCTTGTCACTGACCACATTCTGCGACCCGCCAGTCAATCTCGCGAGCGGACGCAGCGGATCGTCTCCGCCGCTGGCTGCGCCGATTCCCATGAGGCCACCAGCAAGAAGCGCCAGCATTCCTGCCGCCTGCCGCAGTCGGTGGATCGGCGCGGCACCGGCGTCCTGTCGGTCAAGCGCGCCAAGGAAGACGCCCGTCAGGACCAAGGCCCCAGCCCAGATTGCCAATCCGGCGGCAGGAGGCACCACCCGTCCCGCCAGCCAGGCGGCCATGGCGAGAAAGATGAAGCCGAAGAGGCGGTTCACCAGTCGCATCCAGCGGCCTGCACGCGGCAGGGCACGGCTGCCGAAGGCACCGAGGAGCAAGAGAGGCACGCCTTGGCCGAGGCCGAGAGAGAACAAGGCAGCAGCGCCGAGCGCGGTATCGCCGGTCTGGGCAATATAGAGCAGCGCTCCGGCCAGTGGCGCGGTCACGCAAGGCCCCATGATCAGGGCCGAGGTGAAGCCAAGCCCGGCAGCCCCGGCAAAAGTGCCCTGACGTCCGATGCCTGCCGCGGCCATGCGGTCGTTCCAAGCCTGCGGCAGGCGCAACTGGAATACGCCGAACATGGACATTGCGAGAGCGACGAAGAGCAAAGCCACGGCACCGACCGCCCATGGCGATTGCAGGACGATCTGAAGGTTCTGCCCCGACCATGCAGCCGCCACCCCCAGAAGTGCCAGCGCCGAGGACATGGCAAACACGTAAGCCGCGCTGAGGGCGAGCCCGCGCCGTGCGGTCAGGCTTTCGCCTTGACCTGCAAGAAGCCCGCCGAGGATCGGGATCATCGGCAGAACGCAGGGGGTAAAAGCCAAAAGCAGGCCGAAGCCGAAGAAACCCAGCAATAAGAGGCCCAGGCCGCCGCGTTGCACCAACCCATCCACCAGACCGGAGTCGTCGGCCAGCGTAATGCCGGCCGTGGGTGCGGAAGCCTGCTCTTCTGCTTCCGTCGCAGCCGACGCCGGTAGTGCAGGCAGGCTATCGGTGATCGGCGGGTAGCAGATCCCGTCTTCCTGACAGCCTTGGTAGGTGATGCTCAGCGCGCCGGATACGGGGCTAATTCGCGCACTCGCCTCGTCGTAGTAAACCTCTACAGTGCCAAAGGTCGGGTCGTTCTTTTGCTTGCCGGGCTCACTTTCCAGCGGGATTGATACCCCGCTGGCCGTCTCGACGGAGAGGTAGTCGCGGTATAGGTAATACCCATCGGCGATCTCCCAACGCAGCAGGCGGCTGCCATCGGGCTGTGGGGATACCGATAGAGCAAACGCCGCGCGCGGATCGAGCGGAGCCTCAGAAGAGAACAGGCTGTCCTGAGCCGTCACAGGTCCGGCAAAAGCCGCGATGAGCAGGAAGGCCCGAAGAGCGGTGCAAAGGAGCGCGAAAGGCCGGAGGGATTCGATAAGATGTGCTTTCATGCTGCGCTCCTCGACCCCCAACCTTAACGCTGGCTTAATGTTGAAGGCCGAAACCGAGCGCAGTCAGAAGGAAATGAGAATGCGGATATTGGTGGTGGAAGACGATGCCTCACTGGCGGACGGGTTATGCACCGGTCTGCGGTTGCACGGCTTCGTCCCCGAGGTGGTGGGCACCTGCGCGGACGCGCAGGAGGCATGGGAGCAGAATGGCTTTTCCGCCGTGGTGCTCGACATCATGCTGCCCGATGGCTCCGGCGTAGAGTTGCTGCGATCTATGCGGGCCGAAGGCAATCGGACCCCCGTGCTGCTGCTGACGGCGCTTGATCAGACGGGCGATCGGATCGCCGGGCTGGATGCCGGGGCCGACGACTATCTGGCAAAGCCTTTCGATCTTGGCGAGCTCGGGGCGCGGCTGCGGGCCATCACCCGGCGGGCAAAGGGCGAGGCAAGCGGCACGACCTGTTGGAACGGATTGGAGTTCGACCCCGCCCGCATGGCCGGGCGCACCCGGAGCGGCGAGGTGCGCTTTTCTCGCAGGGAATTCGCCATCCTACAGGCGTTATTGGAACGGCCCGGCGTAATCGTTCCTAAGGATCGGCTCGAAGAGCGGCTCTACGGTTGGCAAGACGGTGTGGAGAGCAACACCGTTGAGGTGCATGTCCACAAGCTCCGCGCCAAGCTGGGGGCGGCGTTTATCGAAACCGTGCGCGGGGTCGGCTATCGACTGGCGGAGGAAGGCGCATGACCTCTATCCGCACGCGGCTCTTTGCCATTCTATTGCTTGCCACCGGCGCTGTCTGGTTTTCGGCGGCATGGTGGATTCAGCACTCCACTCGGGTCGAGGTAGAGCAGGTGCTGGATGCCCGCCTCGCGGAAGCCGCCGGGATGGTGTCTTCGCTGCTTTCCGACGGCCGTGTCGAACTCTCGAGCGCCGCGGGGGCGATGGAAGCCCTGACCACGCGGGCCGACCAGGGGTATTCGCGGCAGCTTTCCTGTCAGATTTGGTCGCTCGACGGAACCATGGTAGGCGCCTCGGGCAGTGCCCCTGAGGGGCGGCTTACCGAAGCCGATTCAGGCTTCTCGGAAACTCTCGTGGACGGGGAACGCTGGCGCGTATTCACAGAAGTAAACGAACGCCTCGGCCTTAGGGTTATGGTAGGCGATCGCCTCGCCGTTCGGGACCGTCTCGTCAGTGATGTGACCCGGGGATTGCTTGTGCCGGCGCTCACCATTCTTCCGTTTCTTGCCGGGCTGATCTGGCTTAGCGTGGGCCGCGGTCTCGCACCGCTTTCACGCATGGCGCGGGCCTTGTCTGCGCGTTCGGCCGACAACCTCGAGCCGGTCGAGGAAGGCCCGCTGCCGCGCGAATTGCACCCTATGGGCGCTGCGTTGAACTCTCTGTTCGGGAGGGTTGCCGCGGCGCGGGAGCGCGAACGCAGCTTCTCTGCCTATGCGGCGCATGAACTGAAGACCCCGCTTTCCGGCATCAAAACGCAGGCTCAGATCGCCGCCATGGCCCCGGACGAGGAAACCCGCCGGCACGCGCTGGCACAGATCGAAAAAGGGGTGGCCCGCACTGATCGCATGGTGCGCCAGCTATTGGAATTGGCGGCCGTGGATGGTGCGACAGGTGGTGGCGGCGGTAAGTTTGACCTGATGGAGGTGATCTCCGGCGTTGTCTCTGAGATGCGGCCCCCTGCCGATGCGAAGGGAATCGATCTTCATGTTGATCTTCCCGAATCTCTGCCTGTCGTAGCCGGCGACCCCGTGCTGGCGACCCTGGCGCTGAGAAATGTCACTGAAAACGCCATTGCGGCCAGTTCAATGGGGGGCGTCGTCGAACTTTGCGTGGCTGTTTGCCAGGATTTGGCGGAAATTACCGTATCCGACAGGGGGCCGGGTATCTCAGCGGAAGACCGTACTCGCATAACGGAGCGCTTTTTCCGCGGTCAAAACGCTCAAGGGGGTGGCAGCGGTCTGGGTTTGTCCATTGCGCAAGCGGCTATGGAGCGTATCGACGGAACCCTAAAGTTCTGCACGCGGAAGGGTGGTGGAGAAAACGTCACCTTGACGTTCACGCTAATGAACGCAGGTGTTCGCTGAGCGACAGGTGAGAACTTTCTTTTCGAACAAGCGGTTTTTCTCGCCAGGTCGTTAAAGGCATGGGGTTTGACGGCGAAATCCGCCAGTATACCAGACTTGCTCAGATCACGATCTTCGCTGTCACCCTGCCTATGTTGACCGCTCAAGGGCGCGCGCCCCGCTCCCCCACACTTCAATTTTGTTAATAGATCTGTCTGCGGAAACAGATCGAGAACCCGACGTGGTGGATACCAGTCAGGCGATCATCCATAAGCTGACCTTCGCTGTGCAAAGCAGGAACGGCGGCTTTGGGCCGTGAGCGGCGCCGCACCTGAGGCGACCAGGCGCTTGGTCCGCCGCGCAGCGAAGATCTGGAGCGAGCCCAGGCCATGATGCTGCGCGCCACGCGAATGTCGGCTTTAGAGTCGCGCGCAGCTTATTCATTGCCAAGTGACCGCTTCAGATTTTCTTAGTTCAGCCGCCCATAAAATGTCATTCTGGCGGCTTCAGAAAGCTCGACGTCGGGTTCGGAATTGTACGCAAGAACAGCCAGAATACGCGTTAGGTCGCCTTCGTTCGGTGACACACGGTGAATAGAGTTGCGACCCCGGAAAAAAACCAGTGTACCAGCTTCAGCCTCGACAACTTCAACAGGTGCTTTTCCATCCAGAATTTCATCAACTTGTGTGAAACCCATCTCGCCTGAATCGGCATCGCGCACATCGTTGACATATTCGAATGTTCCGCCCTTTTCAGGGGCTTGCACCATCAGGGTGATGGCAAATGACGAGTTGTCAAAGTGCCAGCCAAGCTCTTCTCCCTTTTCGGCAAAATGCAGATTGATGGAAGATAGCGGGTCTGCATATTCGTGTATTTCCTTCTCGCCAAGAACATCACACAGGAAGCTCCGGAAAACCGGGGCGTCATAGAGTTGGCGCAAAGGCGATAGCTGCGGCATCAGATCGTCGGTGATGCATCCCTTGGATGAGGTCACAAGGCGGTTGCGCGCATGGTCATCGGCGAATCTGTCGTCTTTCGGGGTCAGGTAGACATTGTGCTGCTTTGTCGATTTGAAGACCTTGTCTTTGTTGGCAATGCCCTCGTCACGAACCGTGTCGATTGCGTTCTTCCGGACAAACCCCCGCATCACAAAGACACCCGCGTCCTCGAACTGTTTCTTACAGGCGGCACGGAATTCCGCATCGTCTATCGGAAAGGCTTCCAGGTCGATAATTTCATTCAGTTCCATGCGTATCTCCCGCGATTCAACTGCTATTGCGTGTTTGGTACAGGGACGCAAAGAACAAATAAAACTGTTTTTTATTGCCTTTAGAATGGAAAAACTTCATCAAGCGTCATGGCAGATATTACACTCAAACAATGCCGTTACTTCCGGGCCGTGGCTCAGACAGGCGGAATCGCATCTGCGGCGCAAGTTGTTGGCGTCTCGCAACCCGCTGTTGCCCAGGCCGTTACGAAACTGGAAGATCAAACAGGTCTTGTGCTGTTTCGGCGCCTGCATGCGCGCGGAATGGAATTAACCGCGCAAGGTGTTGAATTCCTTCGCTACGCGGAGCAGATGCTGGTCTATGCAGAGCAAATGAATGTCGCCGCAGCAGACATTGCGGCGCACAGAGTTGGACGCTTGCGTATCGGGTGTTTTCAGTCGATTGCCCCGTTTTACCTGGCAAAGATTGTCTGCGGTATGTCGCAGTATATGCCGGGCGTTGTTCTGGATGTGCAGGAACTGTTGCAAGAAGAATTGACCCTGTCTTTGGGCCGAAATGAGATTGACCTGGCGATCCTTTATGATCTTGGTCTTGATGAAACCCGGTTTAAATTACGCCCCCTTGCCGCGGCACCCCTCTATCTGATCGTCCCCCCTGATCACCGGCTGGCCACAAGAGAGTCCGTGTCGATCTGCGAAATCGACGATGAGGAATTTGTTCTTTTTGATGCCCCACAAAGCCGGGACTATTTTCTAAATCTGTTTAGCAAGTTCGATATCAAACCGCAGATTGCGTACCGGTCATCGTCGATTGAAACGGTGCGATGCTACGTAGCAAACGGGCTTGGTGTTTCGCTTTTGTCAATGAAACCTGCAGACGACATGACATACGATGGCGGCCGGACTGTGTCGATCAAGCTCAACGACGCAACGCCGCCGATGCAAATCGTCATCGCTTCACATCTTAAAGCTCCGGAAAACCTGCTCGCTGAACGCTTCGCGACCACTTGTCGGAACCTGTTTGCGAGACAGAAGAACCCTTAGAGCGTTAAGAGGGAGGTGCCTGTAATGGTAAGAGCGGTCGTTGGGAAAATTTTAGAAGAAGAATGCCGGCTTTGTCCGCACATCGGACACCAACACATCCTTCACTAATGACGATGCTCGCGCGCGCAGTAGTAGTCCGGTTTAAGCCCGTGTTCCCCGATGCTGGGCCGTACATGAATGTCTGCTATAATCATGCCGAACTGATAAAATCTGGATCAGCCGATGAAAATCTACGTAACAAGCGTCGTTGTGGACGACCAGGACAAGGCAGAGAAATTCTACGTCGATGTTCTTGGCTTCAAGGTGCGGAATGATATTCCTCTGGGGGAGGATCGTTGGCTGACGGTCGTATCGAGCAAGCAGCCAGACGGGCCTGAGCTCTTGCTGGACCCAGTTCCCACGCAGCAATACCGCCTTATAAGAACGCTCTCGTTGCTGACGGGCTTCCTGCCCACTCATTCAAAGTCGACGATCTCGATGCGGAGTGCAAAAGGCTTCGCGACCTTGACGTCAAATTTGCACAGGAACCAGTGGATGCCGGATCAGTTCGCATGGCCGTATTCGATGATACCTGCGGAAATTTGATCCAGATCATCGAGATGAAGAACGAGCCGCAAAACTGACTTCGCAAAGGGGACACTCGCGTTGCCGCGCCGAACGACGGCTTCGTCCGCGCTGCTGCCGCTCACTCAAAAGCAATGCTGCGCAATGCACGAATGACCGGAATGCGAAAGCTGCGACGTAGCGTTCAGATCGCCGTTGGACGGCGACTGTTGGCCGAATACGGAAGCCTTCATGACGGCGGCGAGCGGACCTTCGCTGCGGTCGGGGCCAAGGTCCGCTATAGGACGGAACGATCCGAGCTTAACAAATATTTTTCTACCGTTCCTTCCGCATCCGGCATCTTCCTGTGCGCGGCTGAAACGGGAGTTAAGTTAGGTGCGAAGGATGTCTCCGAACTGCTTTTTCCAACAAGCAAAGCCCCTATAGCTCCACAATTGAATTCTCAGACTCACTGGAGCGTCTCGTAACGAAATACAGCACGGATGCCGCGCTGGCTGGAATTGCGAGCCCAAGAGCCATTGGCAAGGCGGAAGACGCCCCGCCTACGGCTACGAAGCTGGAAACGGTGAAGGCGAGGGCGAACTGGATGGCACCCAGAAGCGCCGATCCCATCCCTGCCGCGGCCTTGGTCGATTCCATCGCAAGGGACATCGCATTTGCCGAAAGCAGGCCCACCAAGCCGATCGATACCCACAGGGGCACGACAAAAACCAACAAGGAGTCTGTCTGAGACAGAAAGGTGAGTAGGATGGTAGATGCGGCAAAGAGCGGCAACACGGTCTTGAGTATTTGTTCTGGTCTGAAACGATTGAGCAATATCCCATTGATCCGGCCAAAGATAATTAACGCGGTCGCGATGATCGCGAACATGATGCCAAAGCCAATGGAGCTTAGCCCAAAAATCCCTTGGAATACCCCCGATGAGCCTGTGATAAAGGCAAACATACCGCTTTGGATAAGGCCTGCCACCATGGCCATCGTGACAAACCCGCGTTGCGAAAGGAGGCGTTTCGCGGCTTTTAAGCCATTGTGAATGGGCGCGGGCTGTCGTTCCTGAGCGGGTAGGGTTTCGGGCAAGGTAGCCACGGAAAGGGTCAAGGCCACGAGGCTGATAAGCGCCATCGTTGCAAAGATCGACCGCCAGCCAAACGCTTCGAGAAGCAGGCTGCCCATCGTCGGTGACGTGATCGGCCCGAGCGTCAGTAACATGACCAGCACGGTCATGACCTTCGCGGCCTTTTGCCCCTCATAAAGATCTTTCACCATGGCGCGCCCGACGACCATGCCCGCACTCGCGCCGATTGCCTGTAGGAACCGTAGGGCATTGAACCATGCAATGTCATTCATCAGCGGCAGTGCAACCGAAGTGACGGTGAACAGAACGGTCCCTACAAGAAGCGGGCGCCTGCGTCCGTAGGTATCGGTCAATGGGCCAATGAGAATCTGCCCGAAACAGAGGCCGAGAAAAAAAATCGAAAGCGAAAGTTCAGCCGCCGTATGGGTGGCGTTCATCGAGGCCGCGAGATCACCAAGTGCGGCGAGGTACATATCCGTGGCCAACGGGGGGAAGAGGGACAAGAGGCCCAAGGTGGCGGTAACGGCAAAGGCCCGTTTCGGGGTAAGGGAAATCTGTGACATCTCGGCTCCGGCGATGATATTAGACTGCGGTCTATTTGCAGTTAGTGGACGGCAGTCTAATGATCAATCACGGACTATTCTGCATCTGTGAACAGGAACTGTGCATGTCAGGAAAAAAGCCAATCGGACGGCCCGCAAATCAAGAAGCCAGCACGGCATTGAAGGCTGTGGCTCTACGTCTGGTTCGGGAACTGGGCTATGAGAAAGTCTCGGTTTCGGCAATCATTGAGCAGGCTGGCGTGGCGCGTCAAACGCTCTACAACCGCTGGAATACGAAGGCTGACCTTGTCCTCGAAGCCGTTTTTGAGCAGACCAACACCTATGCCGCCGAACCTTCTTGGGACGGGGCAGAGGATTGTCGGACCTTGCTCGAAGGTTTCCTGATCCGTATTTTCGAACACTTGCGCATCGACGGGGACACCCTGCGCGCGTTAATCGCGGCCTCTCAGCAGGATGCAAAGTTCCACAACTCGTTTCATGCAAATTTCGTTCTACCTCGAGAGCAGATGATCACCGCTTTGCTCCGCCGGGCGCAGGATCGCGGAGAGCTTTCGCCGGGGCGGAACGTGGAGATACTGTCGACCTTGATACATGGCGCATTCTGGTATCGCTTGCTGAACCGCGGGGTGTTGGACGCTGGGTTCGCAAAGGATATAGTGGCGGAAACCTTCGCCTGATCGTTCGGCATTCTGCACCCGGAATGGCTTCGGCAAAGGGTTGCCGCAAACGTTAAACCCTTTGCCCGAAGTGCCCGAACGTAACGCTCGGAAAAATCAAGACGGCTGCGTCAAGAGGGCCGCCGCGGCGATTGTTCCTTCCCAAACCGTGTCCAACGCGGCATTCAGTGACAGTCCCTCTCCGTGCTCCCAGAGGAAAATCGCCCTTCCCACTGCGTCGGTAGTGTGGCTTGCGAGCGCGGCGGCGGCTTGGGAGTGCTCGATGCGGTGGCTCAGGCATTCCGTAAGCTCTTTGCGCTCCATAACCAGAAACCCCTGCAGGATGCCTCTCGCTCTTTCGTTTGAACGCAGAACCGTGCCGATCATCTTGAGAATAGGTTCATCATTGGTCAGCGCTGCGAAGTGTTGATCCAAGAACATCTTGAGATCGTCCGCGAGCGGTCCGTTTCCGCTGCGTAACGCTTCTTTCGCAGCCTCCGAAAAGGGGGGCGGAGCCCCAACCGCAGCCGTTTCCTTGTTGGTATAGTAGTTAAAGAAAGTACGCGTGCTGATGCCAGTTGCAGCAGCGATCTCCTCGGTCGTCACATTCTCTAACCCTTTTTGAACGGCCAGATCCAGCGTCGCCAGCTGAATGTCCCGCGCCGTCTGCTGTCGTCTTCGCTCTCGTAACGAAACTGTCATGTCTGAAATCCTTGCGTACTGTGCAATTTATGCCTACAAGGCACCAAACCAGCTGGATAGTCAAGGATCGAGAAGCACATGAAGATCGGCGTTTGGAAGATGTTTGGCGCAGCGCTTGCGTTGGCGGGGGCTGCCACGATGGCGAGCGCGCAGAGCGGCCCTCCCGGTGGCATGCCCCCCGCGGGGCCGCTTGAGGTGGGTGTGATCGACATGCAGATGCAGGAAATCCCACGCATTGTGACCACGCCGGGCCGGGCCGTTGCGTTTCAAGACGTTGAAGTGCGCCCGCGTGTCGGCGGTGTGGTCGAAGAAATCCTCTACACGCCCGGACAATTGCTTGAGGTCGGGGATCCGCTTTTCCGGATCGACGATGCCTCTTATCTTGCGGCTGTCGCGACAGCCCGTGCCAATCTGGCCACTGCCGAAGCCAACCTGCCCGTGAAGCAGGCGGCCTATGACCGCGCCGAACAACTCTCCGGTCGCGGCTACACCGAGGCAGAGGTCGAAGCGGCGCGTGCCAGTCTGGCCGAAGCAAAGGCCACGCTTGATGCAAACAAAGCGGCGGTTGAATATGCAGAGACCGAACTGTCGTGGACGACGATGACCAGCCCGATCGCCGGGCGTGCAGATGTATCAACCGTTTCGGTTGGGGATTTGGTTACGGCTGGGCAGGCCGACGCTTTGACGAGCATCGTTACCTCCGATCCGATCTATGTGGATATGATGGAGGCCAGCGCGCGTATCCTGTCGGTGCGCAGCGCCATTGCCGAGGGTGATCTACAACAAAACGACACCCTTCAAGCGACATTGACGTTAGAGAACGGCGACATCTATCGTGGTACCGGGCAGTTGGTCACACCGGGCAACAATGTCTCGACCTCCACCGGAACCGTGACCATCCGTTTCACCTTTGACAACCCTGACCACATCATCCTTCCCGGCATGTTCGTGCGGGGGGAAATCGTGCTGGGCACGATGCAAGCCTACCTTGTTCCGCAGCGTGCAGCGATGCGTGGGAACTCAGGTAAACTGACTGCTTATGTTATCGGTGAAGACGGCAAGGCCGAACAGGTGACGCTCGATGATGACGGTACCTATCAGAACGCATGGATCGTGCGTGAGGGGCTGAACGATGGGGACCGGCTTGTCGTGGATGGCCTTTCATCCGTCCGCGCAGGGCAAGAGGTCAGCCCCGTGGCCGTGACGATCGACGAGGATGGCGTTTCTCGCGATATCGCTGCCCCCTCGGCGGAGGATTGATTGATGGCGCGTTTCTTCATCCATCGCCCCGTTTTTGCTTGGGTTCTGGCGATTGCCACCATGTTGCTGGGCGCTTTCAGTATGACGGGTCTGCCGATCTCGCAGTATCCTGATATCGCGCCCACCACGGTTCGAATTTCTGCCACCTATACCGGGGCCTCAGCCGCGACGGTGGAGAATTCTGTCACCACTGTCATCGAGGACGGGCTGACGGGGTTGGACGGGCTCACCTATATGACCTCATCCTCCAGCGAAGGGGCCGCCAGTGTTTCGCTGACCTTTGATGATAGTATTGATCCTGACATGGCACAGGTGCAGGTCCAGAACAAACTGCAACTGGTCGAATCCCAACTGCCTGACGCCGTGACAAGCCGGGGTGTTTCGGTCACCCGCTCGACCAGCTCGATCCTGATGGTCGGAGCGCTGGTCAGTGAAGACGGCAGCTATACCTCGCTTGAGCTGGGCGACCTGCTGAGCAGCACGATTGAAGACGCGGTGCAGCGCACGGCGGGCGTGGGGTCGATCAATGTTTTCGGCACCGAATACGCAATGCGCATTTGGTTGAACCCCGAAAAGCTGTTTCAATATCAACTGACCTCCGCTGACGTGACCTCAGCCGTATCCGAACAGAACACAAACGTGACGGTCGGCAGTCTGGGTGAGCAGCCGGTGGTAAAGGGCCAGCAGTTCACGGTTTCCCTATCGGCGCAGTCCCAGCTTGAATCGGTTGAGGATTTCCGGAACATCTTGCTGAAAACCAATACGGACGGGTCGGCCATTTACCTTGCCGATGTCGCCACGATCGAACTCGCCGAAGAGGACTACGGCAGCATCAGCCGCTTCAACGGTCATCCGGCGGCGGGCTTTGCGGTGAACCTTTCCACCGGTGCCAATGCGGTGGATACCGCCGAAGCGGTGCGCGAAGTGGTGGGCAATCTTTCTTCCGCGTTGCCCGAGGGCGTTGCGGTCGAATATCCCTATGACACCTCGCCCTTCGTCGAGGAATCGATCGACCAAGTCTATGAAACGTTGCTCGAGGCGATTGTCCTCGTCTTTCTTGTCATCTTCCTTTTCTTGCAAAGCTGGCGGGCGACGATCATCCCGACCATCGCCGTGCCGGTGGTGTTGTTGGGCACCTTTGGCGTGCTGTCTGCCTTCGGCATGTCAATCAACACCCTTTCCATGTTCGCATTGGTTTTGGCCATTGGTCTGTTGGTCGATGACGCGATTGTTGTCGTCGAGAACGTCGAACGGGTGATGGAAGAAGAAGGGCTGGACGCCGTCACCGCCACGGAAAAGAGTATGGGGGAGATCTCCTCGGCGCTGATCGGCATCGTGATGGTGCTTTCTGCTGTGTTCCTGCCGATGGCCTTCATGGATGGGTCGACGGGGGTCATCTACAAACAGTTCTCGGTCACGATCATTTCGGCGATGGTTCTGTCGCTTTTCGTCGCTTTGATCCTCACGCCTGCGATGTGTGCGCAGCTTCTCAAACCGAACCATGACAAGAAGCCTCTGCTTCCGCTGCGCTGGTTCAATGGCGGACTTGACCGTCTGACGGGCGGCTATGGTTCGGTTGTCGGGCGGTTGTCCATGCGGCCTTTCCGTATGGTGGTGGTCTTGGTCCTTGTCGGATTTGGCGCCTATTGGGTCTACGACCGTCTGCCGTCATCGTTCCTGCCGACCGAAGATCAGGGCGTCCTCATGACCATGATCGAACTGCCACAGGGCTCGACAGTCCAGCAAACGGCCAACACGATTGAACAGATCGAGCAATATTTGCTGACCGAAGAGACCGAAATGGTCGATGGCGTCTTTGCCAATGTCGGATACAGTTTCGGGGGATCCGGTCAGAACTACGGGATGATGTTCATCAGACTCAAAGACTACGAAGAGCGTCCCGGGCTTGATGCGGCTGATCTGATGATGCGGGCCAATGGCAAGTTCTTTCAATCTCGTTTGGGCAGCATCTTTGTGCTTCAACCACCTGCCATTCCGGGGCTGGGCACGTCTTCGGGCTTTGCGATGTACCTCGTCGATCAGTCGGGCGCTGGGCAGGAGGCATTGAGCGATGCCGCCGATCAACTGGTCGCGGCAGGGCTTGCTGACGGTCGCGTGACCAACCTGCGCGGCAACGACGCGGCGACAGAACCTTCGTTGAAACTGCGTATCGACCAGCAGAAGGCCGAGGCTCTGGGCGTGTCATTGTCGAGCGTGAACACCATGCTCGCGACCGTGTTCTCTGGCACCTATGTCAACGACTTCCCTCTGGGCAACAACCTGCGTGAGGTCATTGTACAGGGCGGTGCAGACTGGCGCATGCAGCCTGATGATATCGACCACTGGTATGTGCGTAACGAAAGTTCGGAGATGGTGCCACTGTCGGCCTTTGTCAGCCGTGAATGGGAAACCATCACGCCCAAACTGTCGCGCTATGGCGGCACCCGCGCACTGGAACTTTCCGGCGAAGCGGCAGCGGGCATCAGCTCGGGCGATGCGATGGAGGTGATGGAACAGCTTACCGCTGATTTGGACGGCTCTTACGCCTCGGCTTGGACGGGGCTAAGCTATCAAGAACGGTTGTCCGGCGATCAGGAAGCTATTCTCTATACGATCTCGGCGCTGGTCGTTTTCCTCTGTCTCGCCGCCCTTTACGAAAGCTGGGCCGTGCCCTTCGCGGTGATGCTTTCGGTGCCCATGGGCATTCTGGGGGCGCTTGTAACGACGTGGTATTTCGGACAGTCGAACGACGTCTATTTCAAGGTAGGCTTGCTTACCACGATCGGCCTTGCGGCGCGAAACGCCATTCTGATCGTTGAATTCGCGGAATCCCTACGGGCGGAAGGCAAAGCATTGCTGGAAGCCACCGTCATGGCAGCACGCCAGCGTCTGCGCCCCATCCTGATGACCTCTCTTGCCTTTGGTTTTGGCATCATGCCGCTGGTGCTCGCCTCCGGGGCAGGGGCCAATGCGCAAAAATCAATCGGGACGGGGATGCTCGGCGGGATCATCTTTTCAGCGGTCATCGGGATCGTGATGGTGCCGGTCTTCTACGTCGCCGTAATCCGAACAACAGAAATTTTCCGTAAGCGAGTGGAGAAAGCTCAGTGAAACCTTACTATCTCGTACTGGGTCTGCTCGTTGCGGGCTGTGCTGTCGGCACTGATTACCAGCGCCCCGAAGTGGCCATGGAGACCCGGTTTGTCGGAGGCAATGCAGAGCAGATCGGCGCGGTAGCCACTCAGCAGTGGTGGCTGAACTACAAAGATTCGAACCTCACAAGTCTTGTTACGCGTGGCCTTGCCCAGAACCTTGATGTGATCGCTGCGGGTGAGCGCATACGCCAAGCGCAAGCGGAGTTGCGCACAACCGGCGTAAACGCCGCAGCGGACGGATCGCTGACCGGATCAGTGACCACATCCGGTGGCGACGGCACCAACGGTACAAGCACCGTCGAAAGCGGGACATTAGGTGCCTCGCTGGTGATTGATCTCTTCGGTGGTATCCGGCGTGAGCGCGAGGCCGCTGTCGCCTCTCTCACCGCCGCCCGCGCGGAGGAAGAGACCGTTCGTCTTGCATGGCTGGCCGAACTGATCGCCGCCTATTCCGACGCGCGTTATTATCAAGAGGCGATGGCCTTGACGCGCACCGCCATCGCCACGCGCGAAGAGACGGTGAGCATCACCCAAAGCCAGTTCAATGCGGGCGCGGCGACGGAATACGAAGTGGCCGAAGCGCGGGCCTTGCTGTCGACGGCGCGGGCCGATCTGCCGCAGTTCGCCGCCTTGTTTGACGCAAATGTCTACGCCATCGCGACACTGCTGAACGAACCTGCGGGACCGATCAAGGCACAGATGCAAAAAGGTGCCCCCCAACTCTCCAGTCCCGGGGATGCGCGCACCGGCGTACCGGCGGACCTGCTTCGCAACCGACCCGATGTGCGCAGCGCCGAAGCCGATTTGGCCGCTGCCGTGGCCAATGTGGGCGTCGCCGAAGCCGCGCTTTACCCGGCCTTGTCCCTGTCCGGAACGGTGGGCCGTACGGACGCCACAGATGCGTGGAGCTTCGGGCCGCAATTGTCCCTTCCAGTATTTAATCAGGGCCTCTTGAAAGCCAGCCGTGACGCGCAACTCTCTGTCGCTCGGCAGGCCGAGATCGCATGGCGGGCCTCGATCAACGAAGCGGTCGAGGATGTTCAGGTGGCACAGTCCAACCTGTCGCGGGCGCGGCAGAGGGCGCAGCTGTTGAGAACTGCTGCCAGTGACTACAGCCGGGCGCTATCTTTGGCACAGGAGAATTATCGAAACGGTGCCATCACGCTGTTGAACCTGCTGGAAACCGACCGAAACACCAATGCCGCAAGGATCTCTGCGGCTTCGGCCACGAATGAAGCGGCGCAGGCTTGGGCCACGCTGAAGATCGCGACAGGAGCGGGGGCGGCTGTGACTGGTCAGCCGAATAATTGAGCACATATTAACGCTGGTCGTGAAAGGCCGAACACATGAAACATACTGGAAAAATTGCTGCCCTGATCGCCGTTGCTGGGTTAATTTGCGTTACACTGATCTTGTTCGGAGCACGCTTGGGGCTTTGGGAGCCGATCATAGGGTTCGGGCTTTACCGGAGCTACTTCAACGCAATAGGGGCGGGCATCTTCAGCGCGGGTTTGATCGCTTTGGCCATCCACCTTGGGCGGGGCGAAAAGGGTTGGGCTGCGATCGGCGGCGTGGTCGCGTTGCTTGGGCTGGGGGTCCTGTTTCCCCTCATTTCAAGCACCGTGAACCCCCAACCGCGTTCCGCGCCAATTCATGACATCACGACTGATACCGCCAATCCCCCGGCCTTTGAGGTGCTGGATGACACCCGCGCGGGTGCGAGCAACACGCTGAAATACGGCGGTGCAGAAGTGGCAGATCAGCAAGCGACGGCCTACCCCGATATTGCGCCACTTGAGACCCGCCTGAGTACGGATGCAGCCTTTGAGCGGGCATTACAGGTGGCAGGCGAAATGGGGTGGGAGATCGTTGCGACCGATCCAACCCGCCATCGGTTCGAGGCCACGGCGCGCACCTCTGTTTTCTATTTCGCCGACGATATTGTCGTTGCAGTTACCCCTGCCGAGAATGGGAGCCGCGTGGACATGCGCGGCGTTTCACGGGTGGGGCGCAGTGACCAAGGCGTCAATGCAGCGCGCATTCGTACCTTTCAACAACAGTTCCATAGGGAGTGAGCAATGAGGTTTCCGAACTCAAACTTTGCCTCTGCCGCGCTGATCGTATTGGGCCAGAGCATCCCATTCTCAGCCCATGCGGAGGCACCAAGCCTCCAGAGCGACGGGCCCGTCATTCATCTTGCCGATAACCTTGACGAGGAAGCGTCGCTCGGCTGGTGCATCGATACTGAAGGGCGCGGTAAGAGCGATCAGCTTCACGCCCATTCATGCAAACCGGAAGGGGACGACGTGTTGTTCACCTATGCGGCAGAGACGGGCATGATCGCGTCGGCGACCTATGATGGTCTGTGCATGGCGTATAGTGATCCGGAGAATGCCGAAAACCCATTTGGTCTGATCTCCTGCGACAAGGCCGATCCCGCACAGCAGTTTGTCTATGACGACGCGAGTATGGAGATGCGTCTGGCCTCTGATCCCGCGCAATGCGTCACCGTTACGGAAACAATCGACGATGCGGGCCCATACCAGTCCCGCGACCTGATCCTTGCGCCATGTGGTGCATTGAAGGCGAGCTTCAAACAATGGGTCATTCATGAGTAAGAGGTATGGATATTCGCCGTCACCGTACATCATGCGGTGACGGCAACGCATATCGAGAAGAAAGCGTATCAATCGGTCAAAATCGTAATGGTAGAACCTTTCTTCCGTCTCACGTTATCTATCGGGAAAGTCCAATTGGTATTAGGCAGGTGGGTGCAATCCGTCGCGAGCGTTACCTTTCACAGTCTCTCTGCCATTGTGGGTATCGCGCGCCCGCGCCTGTCTCGCCTTTTGAAAAAACTTGGCGAGATCCCAGCGGGCGCAAGCGAAATCGAAAGCGGGAACATGGTGTTCGAGGCTGAAAAGACTGTTCCATTAGTTCGGGCAGTCAAAACTGCCGTCTCCCTACATGATGTCGCGGAGTACATTGGCGCCAGTAAGCGTCAGGTAGAATCCCTTTACCGCAAGGGGATCATTCGTCCTCTATTCCCCCAGAAACGGTCGCGGATCGGTTCGCCAGGTCGTTTTTGCCCAGGAACACCTCGACAGCCTCCTACAGCGGATCTCTGAATTACCCGAATTTAGAGAGAGGGTGGCTGGGGAATTTCACCCAATTTCCTATGCTTGCCAGCGTGGCGCTGGGCACTTCGAGGAAGCCCTTTCCGGCATTCTTAAGAATCGGATTCCGGCCTTACGCCATACTGGGAAGATTGGTATCGGCGCGATCTACGTTGACGTCCACTCCGTGGTGTTGATGAAGAAATCCGCCTGACCTTTAAAGAAATCTGCGTTCAACAAGCCCGCCTCGGCGGGCTTGTTTATAGCTATTGTTTTGGGGTTCGCGGGATCTTACCCCGATTTCCGAGGCATCTTGGCTCCGACTTCATGAGGCGCTGAAATAGCGCTTAGTATTCGTTCATTTTTTCGAGCTTGTCCGAGATGACCCTATCCCGATTTACAGTCAGACGGCTCTGCACTTCACCTGATCAACATCGCTGCTGGCCCCGCTTGCGGAGGGCTTGCGTGAATATGAACCGATGCCGCTGACAACTGTCACAATGGCGAAAACTGGCGCCGTTTAAGCGCCAGCGACATTCATTTCGTTCCGCTAAATCAGGTCCCGACCGGGGCTGCTGCCGCTCCGTTTCTGCGGAACGTTACAACCCCGATGATCGCCTCAATTGCCCCACAATCTGGTGCAGACCGGAGGAATCTCGCCTTCGATCGCCGCCATGGCATCGACGATAAGATCCTCGCGCCAGCGGCGGCCTGCGATTTGCACGCCGATGGGCTGCGGTCCGCTGGGCAGCTCTGCGATATGCGTGGGGATGTTGCCCGCGGGCAGGCCGGTAAAGTTCATGACGAAAGACCAAAGCCCCTTGCCCAAAACCTCACGAACGCCTTCCAGACCTTCGGTGTCGCGCCCGGCTGTGAAGAACGGGGCAAACATGAAGGGGGTCAGCACGAGGGGGTAATCCTCTAGGAATATCGACCATTCGCGCGCGTAATGGGTGCGTTTGGCGACCATGGCAAGCTGCTCGGTGCCTTTAAAGGGCGGGTATTCGGTGTAGTAATTTTCAAAGATCGCCTTTAGATCGTCAGACCCATGGGCCCGGATATCCTCGCCCATCAGGGCCTCGACTTCGCCCATGAGGGCGCGATACCCATTCTTCCCGGTTTCATAGGCGAGCGGCGGCTCCACCTCTTCGACGGCATAGCCCGCGTTGTCGAGCGCAGATGCCGCCTTGTCGAGGGCGGTGGCCACGTCCGGGTGCAGGCCAAAGCCGAAATCATCGCGGGTGAAGGCGACGCGGATCGGGCCTTCGATCGCTTCGCCGCGCCATGGCAGGGGCACGTGAAACGGATCACGCGCATCTGCGGCGATCAGGCTGGGCATCGACAGATGCAGGTCCGCTGCCCTGCGCGCAATCAGGCCCTGCACCGACATAGATTGCGCCAAAAAGCCCCGCTCGGCCCTCTGGCTGGGGTTGAATGCGGCCACCCGGCCCAGACCCGGCTTTACCGTCACCGCCCCATTGGCCGAGGCCGGGAAGCGCAGGGAGCCGCCGATGTCGTTGCCATGCGCCAGCGCGCCGATCCCCGCCATGACAGCCGCCCCCGCGCCGCCGGAGGAGCCGCCCGCCGACAGGTGTCGCCCCCAAGGGTTGTAGGTGCGCCCATAAAGCGGGTTGTCGGTATCGGCGCGAAAGGAGAATTCCGGCGTGTTGGTGCGCCCGATCACGATGGCGCCCGCTTGTTTGAGGTTGCGCACCACCGGCGCGTCTTCGGGCGCAATGACATCTTTAAAGGCAGGGACGCCGTTGCTGGTGGCGTGGTCCTTTTGATCTACGTTGATTTTGATGGTCACCGGAACACCGTGCAGCGGCCCCTTGGGCGCGCTGTTTTTATCGAGCGCTGCCGCTTCGGCGCGGGCCTCGGTGGCGAGGTTTTCGACCACCGCGTTCAACGCCGGATTGACCTCTTCCATGCGCGCAATCGCCGCCTCGGTCGCTTCAACCGCCGAGAGTTTGCCTGCGCGGGTCGCGCTTGCGATTTCCTGCGCGTCCCATTGCCAAAGCGGTTTACTGTCGGTCATTCCGGTTCCTTTCGTTCAGTCATTTTTCAAAGCGGCATCCGCGCCCCGATGTCGCGAACTTCGGAGAAAGAATTTAGCAACGCAAGTAAATTCGGGGCGAAATGCGCGGGCGTTGATGGGGTTGGTTATATAGCAGGCTTTTCGTGGCCCTCGCGCGGCTGGCCAATGTTTGGGGGCAGAGCGATCCCGCAAGGGCGGCCAAAAACACGATCATCCGGCCATGATGGCGTTGGCGGCTTCGATGGCCAAGGGCGCTGCTTTGGCGACAAACTCTTCCGGCGTGTATTCCGAGAGGGAACCGGCAAGGTGGATCGCACTGAGAGGGGCGCCGTTGCGGTCGGTGATGGCAACGCCCACCGCCACTTCGCCCAGTGCATATTCATCGCATACCACGGCAAAGCGATTTTCGCGGGCGAGGCTGAGTTCGGCCATGATCGCTTCGGGGTCGGTCTTGGTGCTGGAGGTGAAGGGATGCAGCGGTGCGCGGGTAAGAATTTCGCGCGCCTCGTCTTCGGGAAGCTGCGAAAGCGCCGCCCG
The DNA here is from genome assembly GCF_034377145.1 of Sulfitobacter sp. OXR-159. Classification (NCBI taxonomy): domain Bacteria; kingdom Pseudomonadati; phylum Pseudomonadota; class Alphaproteobacteria; order Rhodobacterales; family Roseobacteraceae; genus Sulfitobacter; species Sulfitobacter sp. OXR-159. Next base: position 3,035,883 of record NZ_CP139707.1, on the reverse strand, counting down.
CCCGCCTGCGGTGCAAAAGGTTGGCACGCTGTGGCCCACAAGGGTCGCGAAAAAGGTCTCGCGTTTGCTTTGCATCCGCAGGGCATAGATCAGGCGCGTCTCGTCATAGAGGCTCAGGTCGACCCGCTCGCGCAGGGATTTGCGCAGCTCCAACAAGACCGGGGTGGCTTTTTGCACCACGGGGTCGAGCCGCAGCAGATCAAGCGTGTGATCCAGCAGGCGGATGCCCGGTAGATATCCACGGTCGTCCCCGCTGCGCCGGATATAGCCACTCTTCGTGAGCGTATGCACCAGCCGTTGGGCCGCGGATCGGTCGATCCCGGCGGTCTTGGCGATGTCGGAAAGCGTCATCGGCCCGGTCGCGTGGTGGAAGGCCCCCAGCACCTGCATTGCGCGATCTGCTGCCCGGACGAACAATCGGTCGTCATCTGCCTGATTCTGCGCCGCCTGCGGGGCGTCTTCTCGGAAAAATCTGCTCATGAATGGCCTGTAGTTGACGAATCGTTAATGCGCCGCTTACGCTTGCTGTGCACTATAGTTGTATTGCAGTGCGATACTCAAGAGGTGCAGTCCCGCAAATAAAGGGGCTGGTAAGGCGAAGGAGACAGATTTGGGAAGTGGTTCTGGAATGCGCGTCGCTGTTGCGGGCTTTCTGCACGAGACGAACACATTCGCCCCCAATCCAGCGGATATGGAGGCTTTCCAACGCGGCGGCGGCTATGTCCCCATGGTGCGCGGCGCGGCGATGTTGCCCGCTTTCCAAGAGGTCAATCTGGGCATGGCGGGCGCGCTGCGGGTTGGGCGGGCTCAAGCCTGGGATATCGTTCCGATCCTTTGGGCAGGGGCGATCCCCTCGGCCCATGTGATCCGCGACGCCTATGAAATGATCGCCGGTGAGATCATCGAAGGCATCCGAAATGCCGGGCCGCTTAACGGGGTCTTTTTGGACCTGCACGGCGCCATGGTGGCTGAACATCTCGACGACGGGGAAGGGGAACTAATCCGGCGTCTGCGCGAGGTCGTGGGGCCGGATTTGCCCATCGCCACGGCACTTGATCTTCATGGCAATATCTCTGAAGATTTTGTTTCGAATGTCGATGTGCTGGTCGGTTTTCGCACCTATCCGCATGTGGATATGGCCGAAACCGGCGCCGCCGCGGCACGCCATCTTGACCGGATCATGACCACAGGCCTGCGCCCGGCCAAGGCCTTTCGCCAGATGTCATATCTGGTGCCGATCCCGTTCCAATCGACCGAAATGTCGCCGGGGCGCGAGATCTATGAGGGTGTTGCTGCCTGCGAGGCTGCCGGGGCGCTATCGGCCAGCCTGTTCATGGGCTTTCCAGCCGCGGATATACCGGACTGTGGCCCAGTGGCCGTGGCCTATGGCGAAACTCAGGCCGACGCAGATGCCGCCGCCGACAAGCTTGCGGCGTCCTATGAGGCGGCAGCGCCCGCTTTTCTAAAGAACGAAGCCTATGACCCCGACACAGCGGTGGCAGAGGCGCTCTCACGCGCCGCCGGGCCGGGCCGGGGGCCTGTCGTCATCGCCGACACACAAGACAATCCCGGCGCGGGGGGCGTTTCAGCAACCACCGGCATGTTGCGCGCCTTAATCAAGGCAGAGGCGCAGAATGCAGCCATCGGTTTGATCGTCGACCCCGCCGCCGCCGAAGCGGCCCATCAGGCGGGGGTCGGGGCCAAAGTTAACGTCGCCCTTGGCGGCCATGCCAGCGTGACGGACGACGTGCCGTTTCAGACGGCGGCCACCGTGATGCATCTGTCTGACGGCACGCTGCGCGCGACGGGGCCCTATTATGGCGGCACGGCGCTGAACCTCGGCCCTTCTGCCTGTCTGCGCATCGGTGGTGTTCATGTCGTCGTAACCAGCCGCATTGCCCAGATGGCCGACCGCGAAATGTTTCGTTTTGTCGGCATCCCGCCCGAAGAGATGCGCCTGCTGGTGGTCAAAAGCTCCACCCATTTCCGGGCAGACTTTGCCCCCATCGCGCGCGACATCCTTGTCGCCTGCGCGCCGGGGCCGATGCCCCTCAATCCGGCCGACTTGCCCTTCACGCGTCTGCGCGCTGGGCTTCGGCTGTCCCCAGATGGTCCCCGGTTCGGGGCCGACGGTGCACCTTCTGCACCACCTGACCATGGCGGCAAGACTGCCATGGCCCAATAAAAAATCAAAAGATCACTCAACAAGGGAAAACCACATGATACCTCTACGATCCGCACTGAAACAGTCGCGCGGACTTGCCGCCGCCTTCGCCGCCACCACGGCGCTTTTGGCGCCCGGCTCTCTGGCGGCGCAGGATGGCGAAACGACCATCACGGCGGTCATGCACTCGGGCCTGCGGGTTCTTGATCCGGTCATCACCACCGCGCATATCACCCGCAACCACGGCTATATGATCTATGACGTGCTGACCGCCGTGGACGAGAACTTTGAGCCGCAGCCGCAGATGGCCAGCTGGGAAGTCTCCGAAGACGGGTTGGTCTATACTTTCACCCTGCGCGATGGGCTGATGTTCCATGACGATGCGCCGGTCACCGGCGAAGATGTCGTGGCCTCTCTCAAACGCTGGGGCAAACGTGATGGCGGTGGCCAGCTGATCTTTGACGTGACCGAAAGCCTTGAGGCCAGCGACGAGAAGACCGTCGTTTGGACCCTGACAGAGCCTTTCGGACCGCTCTTGTCGGTGATCTCCAAGCAATCCGCGGTGCCGCCTTTCATCATGCCCAAGCGCGTGGCCGAAACCTCGGCGGATGAGACTATCACGGAATACATCGGCTCCGGCCCCTTCGTCTTTAACCAAGATGAATACGAGCCCGGCGTGAATGTCACCTATGAGAAGTTCGACGACTACGTCCCACGGGACGAGGAAGCCTCGTGGATGGCGGGCGGCAAGGTCGTCAATGTCGACCGTGTGGTCTGGACCACGATGCCCGACGCGCTGACCGCGATCAACGCGCTCTCGGCGGGGGAGATCGACTATCTCGAACAGGTGCAGATCGACCTGCTGCCGATCCTCGAAAGCAGCCCCGAGGTCACGGTCGAGACACGCGATGATCTTGGGTATGTCACCATCGGTCGGCCCAACCACCTGCACCCACCCTTTGACAACAAGCTGGTTCGTCAGGCGGCCATGGCGGCACTGGATCAAGAATCCATGCTGCAAACGATGCAGGGCGACCCGGCCTATTACAACGTCTGCGGCGCGATCTTTGGTTGCTCGACACCCTTGGGTGACGAAGCGGATGCAGAGATCGTGACCGGTGGCGCGGACCCTGAAAAGGCCAAGGCGCTGCTCGAAGAAGCGGGCTATGACGGCACGCCGATCGTGTTGATGGCGCCGACGGATGTGATCAGCCTGATTAACCAACCTGTCGTGGCCGCCCAAGCCCTGCGCGAAGCCGGTTTCGAAGTCGACATGCAGTCGATGGACTGGCAATCGGTCGTGCAGCGCCGTGCCCAGCAAAGCCCAGTCTCTGAAGGCGGCTGGAACATGTTCTTCACCAACTGGATGGTGCCCGAGATTTCGGACCCGCTGACCAACGTGATGGTCAGTGGCCGTGGTGACGAGGCATGGTTCGGCTGGCCCGATGACCCCGAGATCGAAGAGCTGCGCGCCAAGTTCATGAAGGCCGAAGGGCCCGAGGCGCAAAAGGAAGTGGCTGTCGAGATCCAGAAACACGTCATGGATAACGTCAACTACATCATGATGGGGGAATATCTGATCCCGCAGGCGCGCCGCAAAACGATCCAGAACATGCTGCCATCGCCCGTGCCGGTGTTTTGGAACATGACCAAAGAGGCGGAGTAATCCAACCCTCGGAGAGCGCGCCCGCCGCGCTCTCCACCGTCACCTCTGCACGCAGGCAGCGCCCCGAACCGACTTCGGGACTGCCTTCTTTCCGCCGAAAGGGACCTTCCGGAAAATGCTCGTCTATATCCTGAAGCGCGTCTTGGCCACGATCCCGGTCATGCTGATCGTCGCCATCTTCGTCTTCCTCCTGCTGCGTCTCACCCCCGGTGATCCGGCAGCCATTCTTGCCGGCGATGCCGCCACCCCCGCACAGCTCGAACGGATCCGTGACCGTCTGGGTCTGAATGATCCGCTGCTGACACAGTTTTTCACATGGATCGGCCAATTGCTGCGCGGTGATCTGGGCGTCTCGCTTTTGTCGAATACCTCTGTGGCGGGCATGTTGGGCGACCGGCTGGGGCCGACCATCAACATTGCGCTGATGACCATCACGATCTCTGTCCTGCTGGCGGTGCCGATGGGTGTGATCGCCGCATGGCGTCACCGGACATGGGTCGATTTTCTGGTGATGTCCTTCTCGGTGCTGGGCTTTTCGGTGCCGGTCTTCGTGATCGGCTATATCCTGATCCAAATCTTCGCGATTGAACTGCGTTGGGTGCCGGTGCAGGGCTACAAGGCCCCGTCGGACGGCATTGGGCCGTTCTTCTCGCGGGCCATTCTGCCGTCGCTGACGCTGGCCACGATCTATGTCGCCCTCATTGCCCGGATGACCCGCGCCTCCATGCTTGAAGTGCTGGGTGAGGACTACATCCGCACCGCGCGGGCCAAGGGCGTGCGCGAGAATGTCGTGCTTTTCCGCCATGCGCTGCGCAATGCCGCGGTGCCGATCCTGACCATCATCGGCACCGGGTTTGCGCTGCTGATCTCGGGCGTGGTGGTAACGGAAAGCGTCTTTAACATCCCCGGCATCGGGCGTCTGACGGTCGATGCGATCCTCGCGCGCGACTACCCCGTCATTCAGGCGATGATCCTGCTTACCGCGGGCATCTATGTCTTCGTAAACCTCTTGGTTGACGTCTCCTATTCATTCTTCGACCCAAGGATCCGGTACTGACATGATCGAGCAACCCCAATCCCGTCACAGCGCCTTTCAGGTGCTGACCGGACTGCTTTCCCTGCCTGCGGGCGCAAGGGTCGGTATCGGCCCCATGCTGGCGGCACTGACCCTTGTAACCATCGTGCTGGCTTCCATTTTGGCACCGCTCTACGTGCCCTATGATCCGCTGGCGATGAACTCAGCCGCGCGGCTCAAACCACCGTCCGAGGAGTTTCTGCTGGGCACCGACCCTTACGGGCGGGACACATTCTCCCGCGTGATGGTGGGCGGGCGCGTATCGCTGCTCATTGGCGTCGGCGCGGCGCTGGTCAGCGTCGCCATCGGCTTGGCCATCGGCCTTGTGGCTGGGTTCTTTCGGATGGCCGACAGCATCATCATGCGGATCATGGACAGCCTGATGGCGATCCCTGCGATCCTGCTGGCAATTGCCTTGGTGGCGCTGAATGGGCCGAGCCTTGGGTCGGTGATCATCGCGATCACCGTGCCAGAGGTGCCGCGCGTGGTGCGGCTGGTCCGCTCTGTCGTGCTCTCAGCGCGCGAGGAACCCTATGTCGAGGCCGCGATCGCGCTTGGCTCCTCCATGCCCAAAATCCTGATCCAGCACCTGATGCCCAACACGATGGCACCGCTGATCGTGCAGGGCACCTATATCTGCGCTTCGGCGATCCTGATCGAGGCGATCCTGAGCTTCCTTGGCGCGGGCGTCAGCACCGAGATCCCCACATGGGGCAACATCATGGCCGAAGGACGGACCTATTTTCAGATCAAGCCGGGACTGATCTTTTGGCCGGGTCTGCTGCTGTCACTGTGCATCCTGTCGATCAACCTGTTGGGCGACACCGCGCGCGATCTGCTCGATCCGCGCATGAAGAAACGGGAGGGCTGAGAGATGCAGTTCAAGAACAAAGACTTCTCGGAGGCGCGTGAGGTGCTCAAAGTGCGCGATCTGCGCATCGGGTTGAGCGGGCGTCCACAGGCCAAACCGGTGATTGACGGCATCGACCTGACGATCCGGGCGGGCGAAACGCATTGCTTGGTGGGTGAATCCGGTTCGGGCAAATCCGTGACCTCGCTCGCGGCCATGGGGCTGCTGCCGAAATCGGCCCTAGAGGTACAGGGCGGCAGCATCACGCTGGATGATTTCGAGATCACCAGCGCCAGCCACGCCCAGATGCGCCAGTTGCGTGCGCGGCGCATCGCGATGATTTTCCAAGAGCCGATGACCGCGCTGAACCCGGTGCTGCGGGTGGGCGAGCAGATCATGGAAGTGCTCAACATGCACAGTGATCTCAGCCAGTCCGAGGCCAAGAAACGCACGCTCGACATGATGGATCAGGTGCATTTGCCGGATGTGAACCACATTTTCTCGGCCTTCCCGCACCAGCTCTCCGGGGGGCAGCGCCAGCGCATCATGATCGCCATGGCGCTGATCCTCGACCCTGATCTGCTGATCGCGGATGAGCCGACAACGGCGCTGGATGTGACCACGCAATTGCAGATCCTCAAACTGATTGCCGAGATGCAAGAGCGACACGGCACCGCCGTTCTCTTCATCACCCACGACATGGGCGTGGTGGCCGAGATCGCGGATACCGTGACGGTCATGCAGCAGGGCAAGATCGTCGAACGCGCGCCGATTGAAAAGCTCCTGACCGATCCGCAAAAGGACTATACCCGCACGCTTTTGACGGCGGTGCCAAACCTCACCCCGCGCCCCGCAAGGGCGGCGGCAGCGCAGAGCGAGGTGGTGCGTGTCGCCGGGCTCGATATGACCTATGGCGGCGGCGGTTTCCTGCGCCGCAGCGAGGGCGTGAAAGCCGCGCAGGATGTCAGCTTTACCATCAAGCCGGGGCGGACGCTGGGCATCGTGGGGGAATCCGGCTCTGGCAAATCCACCGTGGCACGGGCCATTATGCGGCTGATCGACCCGACCGCGGGCAGCGTGAATGTCGCGGGGACCGAGATCGCCAAACTCTCCCGCCGTCAGCTGCGCGACCACCGCAAGCATCTGCAAATCGTGTTTCAGGATCCCTACCGCTCGCTCAACCCGCGCTGGACCGTGGCGCGCAGCCTTTGCGAAGGGCCGATCAACTTCGGCACCCCGCGTGCCGAAGCGATGCGCCATGCCGCCGAATTGATGGAGCTGGTGGACCTGCCGCGCGACGCGCTGGACCGCTATCCACATCAGTTCTCGGGCGGGCAGCGCCAGCGTATCGCCATTGCGCGCGCGGTGGCGATGAAACCCGATCTGCTGGTCGCGGATGAGGCCGTCTCGGCGCTTGATGTGAGCGTTCAGGCACAGGTGCTCGACCTTTTGGATGACATTCGAGAGAAGTTCGGCGTGGCTATGCTGTTCATCACCCACGATCTGCGCGTCGCGGCGCAGATTTGTGATGAGGTGTTGGTCATGCAGCGCGGGCAAGTCGTTGAATATGGCCCCGCGGGCGATGTGCTGGCCAATCCGCACCACAACTACACCCGCAACCTGATCGAAGCGGCACCGGGCCGCCATTGGGATTTTGCCAACTATCGCGCGCTCGGCAGCGCCACCATGACGACAGGAGCCACCGCATGACCGTCCTTCCCAAGATCGAAGCCTTTGCCGCCGATCTCACCGCCATCCGTCAAGATTTCCACGCCCATCCCGAACTGGGGTTCGAAGAGGTCCGCACCGCGGGCATCGTGGCCGAAAAGCTACACGCCTACGGCGTGGACGAGGTGCACGAAGGGCTGGGCGGCACGGGTGTTGTCGGCATCATCAAGGGCGCGGGCGGCGGCAACCGCCGTGTGGGGTTGCGTGCGGATATGGACGCCCTCCCGATTGTGGAGGATTCCGGCGTGCCCTACACTTCGACCAACCCCGGGCGGATGCATGCCTGCGGCCACGATGGCCATACCACCATGCTCTTGGGGGCCGCGCGCTATTTGGCGGAGACACGGGATTTCGACGGCACCGTGGTGCTGATCTTTCAACCCGCCGAAGAGGGCTTGGGCGGCGCGCGCCGGATGCTGGAGGAAGGGCTGTTCGAGAAGTTCCCCTGTGACGAGATCTATGGGATGCACAACGATCCAAACTCAGAGCCGGGGGTGGTCAATGTCACCCCCGGCGCGGCGATGGCCGGGGCGGCCTTCTTTGACATCACCGTCAAAGGCACCGGCAGCCACGCGGCGATGCCGCATCAATCGCGTGACCCCATCGTTATCGGCACAGCGCTGGTGCAGCAATTGCAATCCGTGGTCAGCCGCAACACCCCGCCGACCAAGCCGATCGTGCTGTCGGTTACTAAATTCAACGCAGGTTCGGCCTATAACGTGGTGCCCGACACCGCCACCATCGCGGGCACGATCCGTTATTTCCATGAAGACGTGATCGAAATGGCCGAGGCGCGGATGCGCGAACTTTGCGCAGGCATGGCCAGTGCTTATGGGATCGAGATCGCAGTTGATATCCGCAACGTCTTTGACGTGTTGATGAACGATCCGGAACTCACCACCGCCTATGTCGAAGCGGCGGCCAGTGTGGTGGGGGGCGAGAGTGCTCATGTCTCGACCGAGCAGGCCAGCGGGTCGGAGGATTTTGCCGATATGCTGAAAGTCGTGCCGGGCGCCTATTGCCGGGTGGGTCATGCGGGCAGCGTGCCGTTGCACAACCCCGGTTTCGTACTGGATGACGCCATTCTGCCCATCGGTGCCTCGATCTATGCGCGGATCGTTGAGACGCGCCTGCCGAAGGTCGGCAGCTAAGCCATTGCACTCGCCCGCTTAATTTAAGCCATTCGCCCTGCTGTCGCGCGGCGGAGAAAAGGAGTTTGAATATGACAAACCCGCTCGATTTGCCCTTTGATACCGACGAGATGCTCACCGGGCTGCGCCCTTGGATCGAAACCGAAAGCCCCACATTCGACGGGGCGGCGGTGAACCGCATGATGGATGTGGTGCAGCACGAACTGGCGATCTTGGGCGCGCGGACCGAGCGTATCCCAAGCCCGATGGGGCTGGGCGACAGCCTGCGGGTGGAGATGCCTCATCCGAAGGCGGGCGAGGGGGGCATCCTGCTCTTGGGTCACATGGACACGGTCCACCCCATCGGTACCCTGAGCAAACTGCCCTACAAACGCGAAGGCGAGATTTGTTATGGGCCCGGCCTGATGGACATGAAGGGCGGCAATTACGTCTATCTTGATGCGCTGCGCAAACTGCTGGCCGCCGGGATTGATACGCCGCTGCCGGTGACGGTGCTGTTCACCCCTGATGAGGAAATCGGCACCCCCGCCACCCGCCGGCTGATCGAAGAGGAAGCGAAGCGCCACAAATACATCCTCGTCCCCGAACCCGCGCGGCCCGACGGCGGCGCGGTGATCGGGCGCTATGCCATCGCGCGGTTCAATCTTCAGACGCGGGGCCGCCCCAGTCACGCGGGCTGGGCGCTGTCCGAAGGCCGCTCGGCCATCGCGGAGATGGCAAAGGCCGTGGGCACGATCGAAGGCATGACGACCGAAGACTGCACCTTTTCGCTTGGGGTCTTTCACGCGGGCCAATGGGTCAACTGCGTGTCCTCGGTCTGCGATGCCGAGGTGCTGAGCATGGCCAAAACGCAAGAACAACTCGACGCAGGCGTGGAAAAGATGATGGCGCTGAATTCGGACGAGGGCGACGTGATCATGGAAATCCGCCGCGGTGTCACCCGCCCGGTTTGGGAGCCCGATCAGCTCGGCACGATGGCGATGCTGAAGCTTGCCCAAGACATCGGGGGCGAACTGGGGATCGAGATCACCGGAAGCTCTGCCGGGGGCGGATCGGACGGCAACTTTACCGGATTTCTGGGCCTGCCAACGTTGGATTCGATCGGCGTGCGCGGCAAGGGGCTGCATACGTTGCAGGAGCATATCTATATCGACAGCCTGACCGAGCGGGCCAAGCTGGCGGCGGGTCTGTTCTGTCGGCTGACACCTTAAAGAGGGATCAAGGCCCCAGAGGGGGCGGTCGGTTCTCTCTACGCCAGCCCGGCGGCCACCTGCTGCGCGTCGCTCCATTCGCGGGGGGATTGGCCATACATGCGCTTGAATTCCCGGCTGAATTGCGAGGCGCTGACATAGCCCACACCCATCGCCGCTTCGCTGACCGTGCTCCCGCCTGCGATTTTCATGGCGGCATTGTTCAGCCGCATGGATTTGACGAATTGAATCGGCGACATCGTCGTTACCTTTTTGAACTTGCGGTGAAATACCGCGCGGCTCATCCCGGCGCGTTGGGCCATATCGTCGATAGAGATGGGCGCGTCCAAATGGGCAGCGACATGCGAAATCGCCCGTGCAACGGCATTGCCCGCCCCAAAGGCGCGCCGCGCAAAGACCCCTGCCTCCCCTTTGAGAATAGCATAGTAAAGCTCACGCAGGCGCGCATCGGAGAGCACGGCGCGGTCGGTCTCGCTCTGACCCAATTGCAACAGACGCAGCAGCGCGTCAGAGAAGGCATCATCCCATGCGGCAAGCTTGATGCCCTCCGCCCGCAGGTCGCCGGGGGCAGGGGGGATGAGGTTTCCCGCGCTTTCCATTTCCAGCGATAGTTCGGCCATCAAACGCGCATCAAGGGCGATCAAGACGCCATAAAGCGGGGTTTGGGGTGACGCGCTTGGCGTGCCCGCTTTGACCGGCATCGACATCGGGCAGCACATATAGCGGCTGTCGTCATAGACATAGCGCTTGCCGTCCAAAACGGCCTCCTTGGCGCCGCTGACGATGGCGATGGCACAGGGCTCATAGACCGCTGGCACACAGGGGATCGCGCTGGTCGCTTGAAAAAGCTGAACGCCCTTGATGCCGGTCTCGGTCAGGCCGTCGCGCTGGCTGTGCTGTTCGATGATATGTCGGATTTGCTGTTTGCTCATGGTGCCAACCTAGGGCCGCATGTTTGATTAAAGCAATAGGAGTGAGAGGATAAGGCAAGTAATCGCGACGATCCGGCCTGTTTCCCTCGGGTGGTGAGATTTATTTGCAAGGCCAACGGGGCGCGATGCCTCTTTAACGGTAAGGAGCAAGACCATGGCAGACAAGACTTTCGGCGCGCACGGCTGGACCCCTGAGCGGATTGGCAGGCTGGAGGGGAAGACCTTTGTGATCACCGGGGCCAATGCGGGGGCCGGTTTTCAGGCGGCGCGGACCTTGCTGAGCAAAGGTGCCGCGGTCGTGATGCTGAACCGCAGTGCAGAGCGGTCGGCGGAGGCCGTGGCAAAGCTGAAAGACGAATATGGCGCGGCGGCGCAGGTTAGCTTTGTTCGAATGGATTTGGCCGATCTGGACACGGTGCGCAGCGCTGCGGCAGAGGTTCTGAGCGATGTTCCCCGGATCGACGCGCTGATCTGCAACGCCGCCATTGCGCAGGTGCCAAGCCGCCAGTTGACCAAGGCGGGACATGAAAGCCAGTTGGGCACCAATCACTACGGACACTTCCTGCTCTGCGGGTTGTTGTTCGACCGGATCGAAGAGACCGCGGGCCGGATCGTGGTGGTTGCGAGCCTTGGCTACAAGATGGGCCTGCGCACCATCCAGTTCGACGACATGAACTGGGACAAGAACTACCGCGCCAACTCCGCCTATAGTCAGAGCAAGCTGGCGCAGATGATGTTTGCCTATGAATTGCAGGACCGCGTCACGCAGGCGGGAAAGAACGTTGAGGTCTATGTCTGCCACCCCGGTGCCTCGGCCACCTCTTTGATCAGCACCAGCGGTGGCCTGATGACACGGTTCACGTGGTGGCTCATGTCGAAACTGCCGATCGTTCAAACGGCGGAGCGCGGCGCCTATCCAGAGGTCATGTGCGCCACCGAAGACGGGCTGGCGCAGCGCGCGCTTTACGGGCCCACAGGCCGAATGGAGATGGTCGGCCCGGTCGGGCGCGGATCGCTGGAACCCTATGCCTACGACAAAGCCACGATGGTCAAACTCTGGCAGCGGTCCGAGGAAGAAACCGGTTTTCACTGGGCCGTGTGAGGTGGGGCGGGGCATGTAATAGCCCCGCCAAACCCTGCGAAATCAGGCACACTCGGACCCGGCGCAGAGTGTCGTTTCGTGTGTCAGTTGCACAATAAAGTTGCAGTTGATGAGCCGTCAGCGGACAATTCTTGCCAAATGAGATCATTCGGTTAGTCTCTGATCTCGGGTCGCCCGACCAATAGCGTATTTCAAGTAAGCAAAGGGGCGGCCACTCTGGGAGGAGGAAACATGACTGAGACTAAAAAGTTCAATCGACGTTCGTTCCTGACGAAGTCCGCACTTGCTGGGGGGGCCGCTACCGGGAGCATGCTGGCCGCACCGGCGGTGTTGGCCCAAGCGCCGATCGTCATCAAGATGCAGACGTCGTGGAACGACGCTAACATCTGGCAAGACTTTGCCCGCGACTACGCGACACGGGTGGAGGAGATGTCGGGAGGGCGTCTCAAGGTCGACGTGCTGCCTGCGGGCGCGGTCGTGGCGGCGTTTCAGGTGCTTGATGCCGTGAACGACGGTTTGATTGATGCGGCGCATTCGGTGCCCGTCTATTGGTACGGCAAAAACAAAGCTGCATCGCTCTTTGGCACGGGGCCGGTCTTTGGCGGCTCTGCCACAACCATGCTGTCGTGGTTCTACCAAGGCGGCGGTCAGGAGCTTTATAACGAACTGACCCAAGATATCATGGGCCTCGACGTTGTTGGCTACATGGGCTTCCCGATGTTTGCGCAGCCCTTTGGCTGGTTCAAAGATGAGGTGAACTCCGTCGACGATCTGCAGGGCTTCAAGTACCGCACCGTGGGTCTGGCCGCCGATCTGATGGCCAAGCTGGGCATGTCGGTCGCACAGTTGCCGGGCGGGGAGATCGTGCCCGCGATGGAGCGCGGCGTGATCGACGCCTTTGAGTTCAACAACCCCTCGTCGGACAAGGACTTCGGCGCACAGGACGTGGCCAAGAATTACTACCTGTCGTCCTATCACCAAGCGTCTGAGAGCTTTGAATTCCTGTTCTCCAAGATGTTCCTCGAAGACCTCGACCCTGATCTTCAAGCGATCCTCAAATACGCTGTGGAAGCGGTTTCGACCGCGAACACGGCCAAGGCGATGGACCGCTATTCGGCGGACCTGCAGTTCTTGCAGAACGAGGCTGGCGTGACCGTGCGGCGCACCTCCAAAGATATCTTAGATGCGCAGCTTAAGGCATGGGATGAACTGATCCCCGAGTTGGAATCCGATCCCTTCATGAAAAAGACCCTCGACAGTCAGCGCGAATGGGTCGACCGCGTAGCCTATTACGAGTTGATGAACTCGCCGGATTACGGTCTTGCTTACGAGCATTACTTCCCCGGCAAGATCAAAATGTGATCACGCATACCCGCAAGTAATGAGGCCCCCGGCGCCACCATGCGCCGGGGGCTCTACGAGACATTGGGGACATCATGATATCTTTCATTCGGTTCGCCGATAACCTTTCCGCATGGTTCGGCAAGGCTTTCGCTTGGCTCATCTTGCTGATGTCCATCGGCACGGGCTACGAAGTTTTTGTGCGCTATGTGCTGAACAACCCGACTGCTTGGGCGCTGGACGTGTCCTTCATCATGTATGGCACGCTCTTTATGATGGGCGGGGCCTATACGCTGTCGCGGGGCGGCCATGTGCGGGGGGACTTCCTCTACCGGCTGTTCCAGCCGCGCACCCAAGGCATGATCGACCTCGTGCTCTACATCATCTTCTTTTTCCCCGGGGTCACGGCGCTGATCCTTGCGGGGTGGAAATACGCCGCCCGATCTTGGTCATACGGCGAAGTTTCGGTCAACAGCCCGGCGGGCGTGCCGATCTACCAATTCAAGGCGGTCATCGTAGCGGCCGGAATACTGCTGTTTATCCAAGGCATTGCACAGGTTTGCCGCTGCCTTATCGCAATCCGCTCAAATTACTGGCTCGAAGCAGAGGAAGATGTCTTTGAAACCGAAGACCTCATGATGCGCGAAGCCAACAAGGCCGAGAAAGACCATATCACATGACCGATCCGCAAATTGCCCTGATGATGCTCGGACTCTTCATCGTCTTTGTTTTCCTGGGCTTTCCGATTGCTTTCACGCTGATGGCGATGGGCATCGGCTTTGGCTACTACGCCTATTTTGACGCCCGCCGGATGTGGCGTGGCTTTGACCGGCTGGATGAGGGGGCCGGCCAGTGGGAGCAATGGTCGACCTGGTTCGAGGGGTTTTTCAACAACCGAATATTCGATCTCTTCGTGAACCAGACCTTTACGGTGATGTCGAACGAAGTGCTGACCGCCGTGCCGCTGTTCTTGTTCATGGGCTACATCGTGGAGCGGTCGAACATCGTCGACCGGCTTTTCACCACGCTCAACATCGCGTCGAAGAACATCCCCGGTTCCATGGGGGTCGCGGCGCTGATCACCTGCGCGCTTTTTGCCACGGCCACTGGGATCGTTGGTGCTGTGGTGACGCTGATGGGCCTGCTTGCGCTGCCCGCCATGCTCAAGGCGCGCTATGATCCGTCCTTTGCGGCGGGCATCATCTGTGCGGGTGGCACGTTGGGCATTCTGATCCCGCCCTCGATCATGCTTATCGTCTATGCGGCGGCGACGAACGTCTCTATCGTGCGGCTTTACGCGGCGGCGCTGCTGCCGGGGCTGACGCTGGTCGGGCTCTATCTGGTCTACATCATCGGGCGGTCGCTGCTGCAGCCGTCTTCGGCCCCACGTCCCACAGCGGATGAAGTGCCGGACATGCCGATGGGCAAGCTCTTGTTAATGATCGCCACGTCCTTCCTGCCACTCGCCTTCCTGATCTTCGCGGTGCTGGGGTCGATCCTTTTCGGCCTTGCAACCCCGACAGAGGCGGCGTCGATCGGCGCGCTCGGCGGCATCTTCCTTGCCTTCATCTACCGCGCGATGACATGGCAACGGATGCGCGAGAGTGTCTACCTCACGGTGCGCACCACGGCGATGGTCTGCTGGCTTTTCGTCGGTTCCTACACCTTCTCGGCGGTGTTTTCCTACCTCGGCGGCGAGCATGTAATTTCGGAGTTCGTCCAATCGCTGAACCTCTCGCCAATCATGTTCCTGATCCTCGCGCAGCTGATCATCTTCCTGCTCGGCTGGCCGCTGGAATGGTCCGAGATCATTATTATCTTCGTGCCGATCTTCTTGCCGCTCTTGGCGGTGTTCGAGATTGATCCGCTGTTCTTTGGCATCCTCGTGGCGCTGAACCTACAGACCAGTTTCTTAACACCACCGATGGCCATGTCGGCCTATTACCTCAAGGGGATCGCCCCGCCCGAGTTGCGTCTGACGCAGATTTTCGCGGGCGTGATGCCGTTCCTCTTCTGCGTGATCCTGTCGATGGTGCTGATGTATGTCTTCCCGCAGATCGTCTTCTACCTGCCGGAGGTGTTCTATGGGCGCTGAGCCAAGGATGACCGCAGCGGCAGCACTTGGCGTGACCGAACTGCGGGACCGCTTGGCGAGCGGCGCGCTGGACGCGCTGGCGCTGGTCGAAAGCTACATCGCGCGGATCGAAGCGCGCGAGGAAGTCGTGGGCGCTTGGGCGTGGTTCGATCCCGAGTTCGCCCGCGCGCAGGCCCGCACGCTCGACAGTTATCGTCGGGCGGGCCGACCGCTTGGGCGGTTGCACGGGCTGCCAGTGGGGCTGAAAGACGTGATCGACACCCGCAGCATCCCGACTGAGAACGGCGCGGCCCAAGACAAGGGGCGCGTGCCGCTGCGCGATGCTTTCATTGTGGAGCGGCTCAAGGCCGAGGGCGCGATCATCATGGGCAAGACGGTCACGACCGAGCTTGCCTTCATGCATCCGGGCAAGACCTCCAATCCGCATAATCCGGCGCATAGCCCCGGCGGCTCGTCCCAAGGTTCGGCGGCGGCTGTGGCGGATGGCATGGTGCCGCTGGCCATCGGCACGCAGACGGGCGGCTCGGTGATCCGGCCTGCGTCCTATTGTGGGGTCACCGGCTTTAAACCGACCTTCGGCGCGATCCCGCGCCGGGGGGTGCTGACGCAGTCACCCTCGCTCGACACCATCGGCGTCTTTGCCAGCGATCCCGCCGGTGCGGCGCTGCTGGCCGAGGTGCTATTTGGCCATGACCCCGAAGACAGCGCCACCGAACTTGCCCCCACGCCCGCGCTTTTGGTGCAGACCACCACCGCGCCGCCGATCCCGCCGGTCTTTGGTTTCGTTCGCCCGCCGGGGTGGGAGGATGCCGATCCGCAGCTTCACGCGGCTTTCGAAGAATTGGTCGCAGCGCTTGGCGATCAGGCGTTTGAGCTGCCGCTTCCGTCGGTCTTCGGCGGGGCGGCAGAGGCGCGCAAACGCATCAACTTTGCCGAAATGGCCTATCACTATTACCCCTATTTGCGCGATGCTCCCGAATTGCTCTCATCCGCAACCCGCGAGGCGATGGAGGCGGGCAACAAGGTACTGGCCCGCGATTATCAATCGGCCCGCGATCTGCCCAAGGTGCTGACCGCTGCGCTGGAAGAATTGCTGACCCGCTGTGACGTGCTTTTGTGTCCATCGGCCACCGGCCCCGCACCGCGCGGGCTGGAGACAACCGGCGATCCGATTTTCAACGGTCTATGGACGCTCTGCGGCAGCCCCTGTGTGAACGTGCCTTTGATGACATCGGAAGACGGGCTGCCGATGGGCGTGCAACTGGTCGGCGGCCACGGCCAAGACGGGCGCCTGATGCGCAGCGCGCAATGGCTTTTCGACTGGGCCAATGGCGCAACCCAATGAGGATTGAAACATGAACCGTTTACTTGCTCTTTTCGCCTTTGCCGCGATTGCGGTCTTTCTGCTGATCCTCGCGGTTGAGGTGCCCAGCATTGATCTGATCATCATTGTCGCGGTGACGCTGGCCTTCGTGGCCTATGATTTCTTCACCTCCAGTCGGAAGGATCGGGACTGACCCATGGGCAAGCCTGTCATCTGGATCACCCGGCAGCTTTCTGACGCCACGCTCAACCGGGCGCGGCGTGACTATGAGGTGATCTGGGATCCGGCTGACGCACCCGGCAGCGCCGAGGATATCATCGCGATGAGCGCGCGGGTCGATGGCATGATCCCCTGTCACTCCGAGCATTTCAGCGCCGATGTGGTGGCCCAGCTTGACCCCCGGCTCAAGATCATCGCCAACCGACTCCGTCGGGGTGGATCACTGCGACCTGCCCAGCCTCAAGGCGCGGGGAATTGTCGTGACGAACACGCCCGGCGTTCTGTCGGATGCCACGGCGGAACTGGCGCTGATGCTGATGCTGGGGGCTGCGCGGCATGCGGTGGCGGGGGACCAGCTTGTGCGCAGCGGGCAGTGGCAGTCGTGGTCGCCCGCGATGCTGGTCGGCAAACAGCTCTCCGGTGCGCGGCTCGGGATCATCGGTATGGGCGGCGTGGGCCGCGCCTTTGCCCGCAAGGCGCGCGGGCTGGATATGGAGATTCATTACCACAACCGCCGCCCTCTGAACCCGGAGGAGGAGGCGGGCGCGACCTATCACGCCGAGTTGGATGACCTGCTGGCGGTGTCGGACTTCCTATCGCTGCACTGCCCGGCCACACCCGAAACCGTGGGTCTTTTGAACGCAGCGCGGCTGGCGCGTCTGCCCAAGGGCTGCGTGATCGTCAACACCGCGCGGGGCAATTTGGTGGATGAGGCGGCGCTGCTCGACGCGCTTACCTCGGGCCACGTTGGCGCGGCGGGGTTGGATTGTTTCGTGACCGAGCCGGGCGGCAACCCGGCCTTTGCCGCGCATGACAACGTGATGATGATGCCGCATGTCGGCAGTGCCACCGTGGCGACCCGCGATGCGATGGGGTCCAAAGCGCTTGATAACCTTGATCACTTTTTCCGAGGTGAGACCCCGCCGGATCAGTTGTAGCGACGGCGGCCCGTCAAGCGACACCCGGCGGCTGCGCAGCCACGCCGCGGCGCAGCCGTGATGGCAAGGGTAGGGTGATGATGGCAAGACAGCCAATCACCAGCGCCACGCCGATCCAGCCAAGCGGGGGAAGGCGTTCCCCTACGATGACCACGGCGAGCACCGCGGCGACGACCGGCTCGAACAGGGTGATCACGGTGGCCATGCTTGCCTCCACCCGGGCAAGGCCGTAGCCGAAGGCGATATAGCCCAAAAACATCGGTACAGCGGCCATATAAAGCCCCACGGCGGCGTTGTTCCATGAAGCCAGAAAAGCCCCGCCCGAGACCAGCAGTACCGGCATCAGCAGCAGCCCACCCAGCCCGAAGGTCGCTCCCATGGCCACGGTAGAGCCGGTGCCTTGCAGCATCATCTTGCGCGCGCTCCACGAATAAAGCGCGTAGGTGAAGCCCCCGATCAGGCCCAGCAAGACGCCCAAGGGAACCGATGGCGCGCGCAGCGTCTCCCCATGGGCGGCGTTTTCGGCCAAACAGATCAGCCCCATGCCGATCAGCCCCACCGCCGCGCCAAGGGACCAGCGCAGGGTCAGGCGGCGGCGATCCAGAAGGTACTCGATCAGCGCCGAGAGCAGCGGCGCAGAGCCGATGGTGATGACCGTGCCCACCGTCACCCCCGCCAGCCGCATCGCGCCGTAAAAGGCCAGCGGATAGACCGCCACCGCCACTGCGCCGATGACCAGCAGGCGGCGCTGCTGCCAGAGCCGCGTACGTTGGTTCAGGATGCCCCGCCCGGCCCAAAGGGCCTGCGCGATCCCGCCCAGACCCATGGCCGCAGCACCAATGGCGGCGGCGCTCACGTCGGGGGCAAAGGTGGCGGCGGCGCCGGTGGTGCCCCAGACGACGGCTGCGAAAAGGATGGCGATCACGCCCCAGCGGTGGCCCTGTATCACGTAAGCGTCCTTAGCATATCTTCGGCCATCGCGCGCGCCAAACGCTGCGCGGCGGTTACGGCCTCCGCCCCCCGAAGCGGCCAAGTCTGCGTGAGCCCTTCGATGATGAGCAATAGCGCCGTCTCGGCCCCCGCCAGATTGGTGGCCGCGGCGGCCTTGGCCGCGACCTCGGCCTTGTGCCGCGTTAGCAGGGCGCGCAGGATGTCGCTGCCGGGGTCGGCGGCGACGGCGGCATGGAACAGGCAGCCGTGAGAGGTTTCGGTTTCCATCCACTGCCCGACACGCGCCAAGATCGCCTCCAGCGCGTCGGTGGGTGCCTGCGGTAGGTCATCGAAGACCAGCGCGAGGTACCGCTGTTGGCGATTTTCCAATGCCGCCAGCACCATTTCAGCGCGGGAAGGGGTGTATTTATAAAGGGTGCGCAGGCTTACCCCCGCCGCATCGCGCAGGTCTTCGACGCTGGGTTCGGCGAAACCGCGGGCGGCAAAGGCACGCTCAAGCCCGGCGGCGATTTTGCTTTGGGTATCTGTCATGCTTGACGATGTAGAGGGCTCCCTCTACCTACGCAAGTAGAGTAATCATTCTACACCCGAAGGAGCCGAAGCGATGACCCTACCAGAGACGATGAAAGCCATGCTGCTGACCGGCCACGGCGGTTTGGACAAACTGGAGTGGCGCGAAGACGTTGCGGTGCCAAAGCCCGCAGGCGGAGAGGTTTTGGTCCGCGTCGGCGCGGCGGCGGTGAACAACACGGATGTGAACACACGCACGGGCTGGTATTCCAAAGCGGTGCGAGGCGACACTGGGTCGGCGGCGAGCGAGGGCTACGACGGCGCGTCGGACGCCGATGGCGGCTGGTCCGGCGCCTTGAGCTTTCCGCGCATCCAAGGCGCCGATTGCTGCGGAGAGATCGTGGCCGTGGGTGAGGGGATCGATCAAGGGCGGATTGGCGAGCGAGTTCTGATCCGGCCCATGTATAGCCCTGCGGGGGCGGGGCCGGATGATCTGGTCACCTTCGGATCGGAACGGGATGGCGGTTTTGCTGAATATGCCACCGCCGAGGCCAGCAATGCGCTGCGGATCGACAGCGCACTCACGGACGTTGAGCTCGCTTCTTTTCCCTGCGCTTTTTCGACTGCCGAAGGGATGATCCAGCGCGCGGCATTGGGGGCGGAGCGTGTGTTGATCACCGGCGCCTCTGGCGGCGTCGGCTCGGCTGCGGTGCAACTGGCCAAACGGCGCGGGGCGCATGTGACGGCGGTGACCAGCCCCGGCAAGATGGAGGCGCTGAAGACGCTCGGCGCGGATGAGGCGCTCGACCGGGAGGCGGCGCTGCCGGAGGACGCCTTTGATGTGGTGCTCGACCTTGTTGGCGGGGCGCGTTGGCCCAAGTTGCTGGATGCGCTGGTGACGCGGGGGCGCTATGTGACCTCGGGCGCAATTGCCGGGCCGATCGTCGAGTTGGACCTGCGCACGCTCTACCTCAAAGATCTGACCCTGATGGGCAGCACGCGGCAGGAACCGAGCGTTTTTGCCGATCTTGTGGGGTATATCGAACGC
This sequence comes from Sulfitobacter sp. OXR-159, assembly GCF_034377145.1. Taxonomy (NCBI): domain Bacteria; kingdom Pseudomonadati; phylum Pseudomonadota; class Alphaproteobacteria; order Rhodobacterales; family Roseobacteraceae; genus Sulfitobacter; species Sulfitobacter sp. OXR-159. The sequence goes on along the minus strand of NZ_CP139707.1, from coordinate 3,015,578 downwards.
GGCGAAATCCGGCCTGTCGTCGCGGAAAGCTATGCGCTGCAAGACCTTAAGCAGGCGCAGGAAGCCTTTCTTGAGAAATCCCACATGGGAAAGATCGGCATCACGGTGGCCGGTTAAGCGCGAGAATGGCCCGCTTGCCACAGGGGCAGGCGGCTCTTCATTGCCAATAAGTAAATTAGATTGATTTAATCGTTGACTCACCCCCTCCCATTTGGGATTTGTCCTTCGAGACGCCGCATGAACCGGAGGGGAGGCCAGTTTGCAGCAGCTACAGACATTCGCCGACCGGACCGCGCGCGGCTCGAACCAGAGCGGGATGCGGGCCTATAACGAACGGCTCGTCCTGTCGCTTATCCGGCGCAGCGGCCCTACGTCCAAGGCTGAGATTGCCCGGCTCACCGGCCTGTCGGCGCAGACTGTATCCGTCATTATGCGCGCCCTCGAAGCGGATGGACTGCTGAAAAAAGGCGCGCGGGTGCGGGGCCGGGTGGGGCAGCCTTCGGTGCCGATCAGCCTGAACGCGGAGGGGGCCTTCTTTCTGGGGCTAAAGGTTGGCCGGCGCAGTGTCGCGTTGATCCTGACTGACTTCGAAGGCCAGGTGACGCGCCGCAGCAGCGAGGTCTATGCCCATCCCACCCCCGCTGCGGTAATGGAATTCGCGCGGCGCGCTTTGCAAGATACGCTCGCCTCTTTGACCGCCGACCAGCAGGCGCGGGTGGCGGGACTGGGGGTCGCCCTGCCGTTTGGCATGTGGGAATGGGAGGTTGCGGGCGGCGATCTGAGCGCGTGGCAGGACTTTGAAATCGAAGCCGCTTTGGCGGAGGTGGTCGATCTGCCGATCTCCATTTGCAATGACACTTCCGCCGCTTGTGGGGCGGAACTGGTCTTTGGCGCGCAGGACAAGCCGCGCGATTTTCTGTATTTCTACATCGGCTATTTCGTGGGTGGTGGGCTGGTGCTGGATAGCAAGCTCTACACCGGCAAAAGCGGCAATGCGGGGGCGCTCGGCTCCATGCCGTTGACGCGGGGCGCGGCTGGGCAATTGGTCGATGTGGCATCTTTGGCGGTCTTGGAGGCGGCGTTGCAGGAGGCCGGAGAGACCCGCCGCGCCCCATGGAGTGATCTGGCAGCTTGGGAACTTCCAGCCGACATTCTGGACCCATGGCTCGACAGCACCGCCGAGGCGCTGGCGCAGGCGATCCGTGCCGCAACATGCTTGATTGATTTTGACACGGTGATGATCGATGGATCATTTCCTGGGACAATTCGCGCGGATGTAGTGGCACGCACCCGCCACCATCTCGCCGCCCAGCCCCTGCCGGGCGTTACCCTTCCTGACCTGCGCGAAGGGACCGTCGGCAGCGACGCCCGCGCGCTTGGCGCGGCAAGCCTGCCGCTTTCGGACCGTTTCCTCGTCGACCGCGACGCATTTTTGAAAGGCTGACAGATGATCCTTTGCTGCGGAGAAGCCCTGATCGATATGATCCCAACCCCAACCACCGCAGGCCCCGATGGCTTTGTGCCCCATGCGGGCGGGGCGGTCTTTAACACGGCCATCGCCTTGGGGCGGCTCGGGGCGCAGGTGGGGATGCTGTCGGGCCTGTCGTCTGACATGTTCGGGCGGCAGTTGGTCGATGGGCTGAAGGCCAGCCATGTGGATGTCTCGCATCTGGTGGTGTCCGACCGTCCGACGACGCTGGCCTTTGTTCGGCTGGTCGGTGGCCATGCAACCTATGATTTCTATGACGAAAATTCGGCCGGGCGCATGATCACGCCGGGGGATATGCCTGCGCTCTCGGCTGAGGTCTCGGCGCTGTATTTCGGCGGGATCAGTTTGGCTTGCGAGCCGGGCGCGGATGCCTATGCAGACCTGCTGGCGCGCAACGCCGAAGGCCGTGCGGTGATGATCGACCCCAACATTCGCCCCGGTTTCATCAAGGATATCGAGCGTTATCGTCAAAGGCTCGACCGGATGCTGGCGCTGTCGGACATCGTGAAGGTCTCGGACGAGGATCTGAACTGGATCAACCCCGCGCCCCTGTCGCTGCGCGATAAGGTGGCCGAGTTGTTGGCCAAGGGGCCGTCGGTTGTCATCCTGACACGTGGGGGCGAAGGGGCAACGGGCTATCTGGCCAATGGTGAAGAGGTGCAAGTCCCTGCCGTGAAAGCCGAAATCGTCGATACGGTCGGCGCGGGCGATACGTTCAATGCAGGCGTTCTGGCCAAGATGTCCGAGCTGGGTCAGCTCCATAAATCCGCGCTCGCCACCCTTTCGCCCGAGGTGTTGACCGAGGCGCTGGCCTATGGCGCGCGCGTCGCCGCCGTGACGGTCTCGCGCGCCGGGGCGAACGCGCCTTGGGTAGAGGAAATATGAAATGTTGAAGAACCGCCTATCTTTTTCGTTCAGATATGTTAGCGCTACCAGTGGCCGCCCTGAGGAGGGCGCAGGAGGGATGGCGATGGCTTTGAGCAATCGAAAACATGGTGCCGCCGCGCATCAACGCAGGCAGGAGGGCTGACCCCATGGTATCGCGCGTAATTCCGGTTGACCCTTTCGACCTCGTCATTTTCGGCGCGACCGGCGACCTTGCCCGGCGCAAGATCCTGCCCGGTCTATTCCACCGTTTCACCGTCGGCCAGATGCCCGAAGGCGCACGGATCGTTGGGGCGGCCCGCTCCGAGCTTGATGCTGATTCCTTTCGCAAGATGATCCGCGACAGCCTTTTGGAGTTTGCCCCCAAGCTCGCGCAAGAAAGCGCCGCCTTGGAGCGGTTCCTTGGCATGGTGCATTACGTGCGCGTGGATGCCTCGGGCGATGCGGGCTGGGCGGACCTCAAAGACCTGATGCGCGATGATGTCGTGCGGGCCTTTTACCTCTCGGTCTCGCCGTCGCTATTCGGCACGATCGGCGGCAAGCTGCATGATCACGGCATCGCCACCCGCGACAGCCGGATCGTCGTTGAAAAGCCCTTTGGCCATGATCTGGCAACCGCGCAGGCGCTGAACGCCGATCTGCGGGCCAATTTCGATGAGAGCCAGATTTACCGCATCGACCATTACCTCGGCAAAGAGACGGTGCAGAACCTGATGGCGCTGCGTTTCGCCAATGCCCTGTGGGAGCCGCTGTGGAATTCCACCCATATCGACCATGTGCAGATTACGGTTTCCGAGAGCCTCGGCGTCGAAGGGCGGGGGGAGTATTACGATAAATCCGGTGCCATGCGCGACATGGTGCAGAACCACCTGATGCAGCTTTTGTGCCTGACGGCGATGGAGCCGCCCTCGCGTTTTGACCCCAATGCCGTGCGCGATGAGAAGGTGAAGGTGATCGAGGCGTTGGAGCCCGTGGCGCAGAAGGATATCGCCCGCGGACAGTACCGCGCCGCCAATGGGGCGGGCAGCTATCGCGATCATGCGGGCGACCCCGACAGCCGCACCGAAAGCTTCGTCGCCATGAAGGTCAAAATTGCCAATTGGCGGTGGGCGGGCACGCCCTTCTATCTGCGCACGGGCAAAAAGCTGCGCGGGCGTAGCTCCGAGATCGCGGTGATCTTCCGCGACCCGCCGCATATGATCTTCCCCGCGATGGAGGGGCATAAGGGCAACGCCCTGATCATCCGCCTGCAGCCGGATGAGGGCATCACCCTGCGCAACACGATCAAAGACCCCGGCCCCGGTGGCATGCGTCTGGCCGAAGTGTCGCTGGATATGACCTTTGCCGACGCCTTGGGCGAACAGGCCACTCCGCAAGACGCCTATGAACGGCTGATCATGGATGTGATCCGTGGCGATCAGACCCTGTTCATGCGCGGGGACGAGGTCGAAGCCGCCTGGGCTTGGGCCGATCCGATCATTCACGGCTGGGAAGAGACCCGGCAACCCCCGTACCCCTATGACCCCGGCAGCTCAGGCCCCGAAGAGGCGCTGATGCTGATGCACCGCGACGGCCGCCGCTGGCGCGAGATCACACGAAAGGACGACCAATGACCCTGCATTCCACGATTGACCGCGTCACCGACCGTATCATCGCCCGCAGCGAGGCGACCCGGCGCCCCTACCTCGACCGGATGGAAGCGGCGCGCGCCAAAGGGCCAGCGCGGGCGCATCTGTCGTGTAGCGGGCAGGCCCATGCCTATGCGGCGTCGGGCGAAGACAAGGACCGTCTGGCGACCACCAGTGCGGGCAATCTGGGGATCGTGACCACCTACAACGACATGCTCTCGGCGCATCAGCCATTCGAGCGTTACCCTGATCTGATCCGTGAGGCCGTGCGCGCCGCGGGCGGAACGGCGCAGGTGGCGGGCGGGGTGCCGGCCATGTGCGACGGGGTAACCCAAGGCGAGGCGGGGATGGAGCTGTCGCTTTTCTCACGCGATGTGATTGCTTTGGCGGCGTCGGTGGCACTCAGCCACAACACCTTTGACGCCGCCGTCTACCTTGGGGTCTGCGACAAGATCGTGCCGGGGCTGGTGATCGCGGCGCAGGCCTTTGGGCATCTGCCTGCCGTCTTCCTGCCCGCCGGGCCGATGGAGAGCGGGCTGTCGAATGACGAAAAAGCCAAGGTGCGCCAGCAGTTTGCGGCTGGAGAGGTGGGGCGCGATGCGCTTATGGCTGCCGAGATGGCCGCCTATCACGGGCCGGGCACCTGCACCTTCTATGGCACCGCCAACACCAACCAGATGCTGATGGAGTTCATGGGGCTGCACCTGCCGGGGGCGAGTTTCGTGCCGCCGAACGGAATGCTGCGTGATGCGCTGACCCAAGAGGGGGCGAAACGGGCACTGGCGCTGAGCGCTCTGGGCAATGACTACACGCCCGTGGCTTCGATCCTTGATGAAAAAGCGTTCGTGAATGGGATCGTCGGGCTCAATGCCACGGGCGGGTCGACCAATCTGCTGATCCACCTTATCGCCATGGCGCGGGCCGGGGGGATCATTCTGGATTGGGAGGATTTTTCGGACATCTCCGACATCACGCCGCTGCTGGCGCGGGTCTATCCCAACGGTCTGGCCGATGTTAACCATTTCCATGCGGCGGGCGGCCTTGGCTATATGATCGGTGAATTGCTGAAGTCCGGTCATCTGCACCCCGACACCCATACCGTCGCCGGGCAGGGGTTGGAGCATTACACCTCCGAGCCGAAGCTAAAGGCCGATGGTTTGGTTTGGGAAAAGGGCGCGGGCGAAAGCCTGAACGAGAAGATCCTTCGCCCCGCCAGCGATCCCTTCCAGCCCACCGGCGGGCTGCGCCGCATGGCCGGATCGCTTGGCACCGCTTGCATGAAAGTCTCTGCCGTCGCGCCCGAACACCACATCATCGAAGCCCCCGCGCGGGTCTTTGCGGATCAGAATGAGGTGAAGGCAGCGTTTAAAGCGGGCGAGTTGACCGACGATGTGATCGTTGTCGTCCGTTTCCAGGGGCCAAAGGCCAATGGCATGCCTGAGTTGCACAGCCTGACGCCGCTTCTGTCGATCCTTCAAGGGCGCGGGCAGAAAGTGGCTTTGGTTACTGATGGGCGCATGTCGGGGGCATCGGGCAAGGTGCCCGCAGCGATCCACGTCAGCCCCGAAGCGGTCGATGGCGGCCCCATTGCGCGGGTGCAGGATGGCGATATGCTGCGGGTTGACGCAGTTGCAGGGACGCTTGACGTGCTGGCCGAAGGGTTCGATGCCCGTCCCAACGTCACCGCTGATCTTTCTGCTTACCATGCCGGGACGGGGCGCGAGTTGTTCGCTATGTTCCGCGACACAGTCGGTTCTGCTACCACCGGCGCAACCATTTTTGGAGGCTGATCCATGACCCTTACTGCAAAAGACGCCAGCCGTCGCACCCGCGAAATCTGTGCGCTTGCCCCGATCGTGCCTGTTCTGGTGATCGAAGACGTCGCACACGCCCGGCCATTGGCTGAGGCGCTGGTCGCCGGGGGGCTGCCCGCGTTGGAAGTGACCCTGCGCACGCCTGCCGCGCTGGATGCGATTGCGGTCATGGCTGAGGTCGCGGGCGGCCATGTGGGCGCGGGAACGCTGATCACCCCCGAAGACGTGCGCGCGGCGAAACGGGCGGGGGCGACTTTTGGCGTCTCGCCCGGTGCCACCGACGCACTGATCGCCGCTTGCGAAGAAGAAGAACTGCCACTGCTGGCCGGTGCCGCCACGGCGACCGAGGCGATGCGGCTGTTGGAACGTGGCTATGACATGCTGAAATTCTTCCCCGCCGAAGCTTCTGGCGGGGCACCCGCACTCAAAGCCATCGGCGCACCGCTGCCGCAGATCACCTTCTGCCCGACAGGCGGCGTCAGCCCCGATAATGTGGAAAGCTACCTGAGCTTGCCCAATGTGCTTTGCGCGGGCGGCAGTTGGGTGGCCCCGAAAAAGCTGATCGACGCGCAGGATTGGGTAGGGATCGAAGCGCTGGCACGTGCAGCAGCGCAATCGGGAAAGGCGGGCTAATCCCCTAAAGACTGGTGGCAGTTTGGCTTTGGCGTCGGCCATGGAAAGCCTGCCGTCAACAGATGGAGTGGTTGCCGCCCTCCCCAGACGGCATCGCAATGTGCCAAGGTCGTGGTGTTGAAAGCCACACAAAGAGGAGGACGGCGAGATGAAGGATATGATGATCGGGGTCGATCTGGCAAAGAATGTTTTTCAAGTTCATGGGGCGCTGCACACGGGGGAGATTCAGTTTCGCAAGAAGCTGACGCGAACGCAGTTTCCCGTGTTCATGGCTAAGCAGGAGCCAAGCTTGGTTATCCTCGAGGCATGTGGCAGCGCACATTATTGGGCGCGCGAGATGGAAGCGCTTGGACATGAGGTAAAACTCATCGCGCCACAGTATGCTCGCCCGTTCGTGAAGCGCCAGAAAAACGACGCTGCCGACGCCGAGGCGATTGTCATCGCGGCTCGCCAGCCCGAGATGCGCTTCGTGGAGCCTAAAACAGTCGAGCAACAATCGCGCGCGGCAGTTTTCCGTGGCCGGGAACGCCTGGTGCATCAGCGGACGGCGGATGTGAACGCCTTGCGGGCGCTGTTGTATGAGCATGGGCATGTGTTTCCTCAAGGGATACGCAGTCTTAATCGCATCACAGCGCTTGTAGAGGATAAGACTGCCGACTTGCTGTCATTGATCCGCGAGGAGTGCTTGGACCTGCTGGCGCAGATTGCAGAGAAAACGGCGCGTATCAACGAACGCACCGCGAAACTCGAGTCGCTGGCCGCTGAGTCAGACAGGGCGCGCAGGCTTCAGACTATGCCCGGTGTTGGGCCACTGACGGCCATCGCTGTAGAAGCGTTTGGACCTGATATGGCGCAGTTCAAAACGGGACGTGACTTTGCGGCTTGGTTGGGTCTGGTGCCCAAGCAACATTCTTCGGGAGGCAAAGAACGTTTGGGGCGGATGACCAAGGCCGGGCAAGCTGATATAAGACGTCTCTTGATCATTGGGGCAATGTCGCGGCTGGGCTGGCTCGGACGGCGCACAATTACGGAGGGCAGCTGGCTATCACGATTGTTGGCGCGCAAGCCCAAGATGCTGGTCGCTATCGCGCTGGCCAATAAGATGGCCCGGCAAATCTGGGCGATGCTGACAAAGAACGAAGATTACAAGGATCCGGCGCTGGCAGTCGCGGCATGATGCTCTTGTTGAACTGCTAGCGACGGTGCCAAGGGGAGTGTAAGAAGACGACGACCTGAATGGGCAAAACGATCGAATAGATCTGGATTGGGAAAACCAGTTAGGGCCTACGAGCTCAGAGCTCGCTCAACAGATTTGGACCTGATCCGCTGATCACCATCCCGGCCCGCGGCTTTTGGAAGTGCCGCATCTCGAGGCCTTACAGAAGACCGCACTCGATCACTCGCCAATAGGGTCAAAAAATTCTTGCACTACGGGCGGCAACCACAGAAGACCCTTGCTGGCTGGCCGAACTTATCTCTATATTGACTTTAGTTTACGCGCGCAGCGTTACGTCAAGGGAGGGTTAAGATGGGGCAGCAAAAAATCCGCAATATGGAGGAGTTTGCCGCTGTAAGTGGCATTTCCCGGCCCACGCTGTCGAAATACTTTAACGATCCCGACAGCGTGCGGCGCTCGACCCGCGAGAAGATTGAAGCGGCGCTGAGCCAGCATGACTATCGTCCCAATGTCTATGCGGTGAACCAAAACCGCCGCAAAACCCGCAACATCGGCGTTGTCGTGCCCAACCTCTCCGACCCGTTCTTTTCCGAGATTGGCCGCGAGGTGGAACTGGCCTGTCTGGCGGCGGGGTATAGTCCGATCTTGCTCAGCTCGCACGGCAACCCGGCGCAGGAGCGGGCCAATCTCGACTCGCTTCGGGCGCTGAAACCTGCGGGCGTGCTTTTGGCGCCCTTCGGCAAAGCCTCGGACCGGGAGGCGATCGCGCGCTTTTGCCGGGATGTGCCCGTCGTGACCTTTGACGCCAATGTCGAAGGGGTCTGTGAGGCTTTCGTGGGTACCGACAATTTTCAAAGTGTAGAGTTGATTGTCGAATATCTGTGCCGCAGCGGAGAGCCGCCCTGCTTTTTCGAGATGAAGACACCCAGCAACCCGAACGCAAACAAGCGCCGCCAAGCCTATCTTGAGGCGATGGAGCGGCACGGCTTTGCCCCGCATATCCATCAGGTGCCGGGCGAGGGGTGGAACTTTGAAGAGATCGGCGCGATCGAGGGCGGGCGGCTGATTTCGGCAGGGGCGTTTGAGACCGATACGGTGCTCTGTTCGAATGACCGTTTGGCCATCGGGGTGCTGTCAGCGGCCTATGAGTTGGGGCTGCGGGTGGGCCATGGCAAGGACTGCGCTATGCGGATCGCGGGGCAGGATGACCACCCGTTTTCGCGCTATACCTGCCCGCCGTTGACCACCATCGCGCAGGATTACGGCGCCATCGCGAATCGCGCGGCCAGCACGCTGTTCCGTATTATCGAAAGCGAAACCCGCCTGACCGAGCGCGAAGAGACGCTGTTTGACGGCAAATTGGTGATGCGCGCCTCGGCCTAAGCTATTGAGTTCGCAAGTTGCTCAGAAAATAGTTATCGCGCGTAAAATTTAATTTGACTGCGCGTTATGTAGACCGTTAGTCTCGTTCCATCATCTATAGAGGGAGGAACTATCGATGTTCTCGAATAAATCATTGCACGCTGCGACGGCCCTGTCCCTGATCATGGGCGGCGGCGCTTTTGCTGAGACGATCACCATCGCCACCGTGAACAACGGCGACATGATCCGGATGCAAGGCTACACCGACAAATTCACCGAAGAGACCGGCCACGAAGTGGAGTGGGTCACGTTGGAAGAGAACGTGCTGCGCCAGCGCGTCACCACCGACATCTCGACCAAGGGCGGTTCTTTCGACATCATGACCATCGGCATGTACGAGACGCCGATCTGGGGCGCGAACGGCTGGCTGGTGCCGCTGGATGACCTCAGCGAAGAATACGACGCGGACGATATCCTACCCGCGATGGCCGGTGGTCTGAGCCACGAAGGCACGCTCTACGCCGCACCCTTCTATGGCGAAAGCTCCATGATCATGTACCGCACTGATCTGATGAAAAAGGCCGGCATGGAAATGCCGAAAGACCCGACTTGGGAATTCATCCGCGAAGCCGCCGCCGCCATGACCGATCGTGAGAACGACATCAACGGCATCTGCCTGCGCGGCAAGGCCGGTTGGGGCGAAGGCGGCGCGCTGATCACGGCGATGTCCAACTCCTTCGGCGCACGCTGGTTCGACGAAGACTGGAACGCCCAGTTCGACACCGAGGCTTGGGCCAATACCATCAACTTCTACAAAGACCTGATGGATGAGAGCGGCCCAGCGGGCTATGCCTCCAACGGCTTCAACGAGAACCTCTCGATGTTCCAGCAGGGCAAATGTGGCATGTGGATCGACGCCACAGTGGCGGCGTCCTTCGTGACCAATGCCGATGATTCCACCGTGGCCGACAAGGTTGGTTTTGCGCTGGCACCGGACACAGGCCTTGGCAAACGTTCCAACTGGCTCTGGGCCTGGGCGCTGGCGATCCCGGCGGGCACTCAGAAAGAAGATGCCGCGAAAGAGTTCATCGAATGGGCCACCTCGAAAGACTACATCGAGATGGTTGCAGAGAACGAAGGTTGGGCCAACGTTCCTCCCGGCGCGCGCAAGTCGCTCTATGAGAACCCCGAGTACCAAAAAGTGCCCTTCGCACAGATGACACTCGACTCGATCCTGTCGGCTGATCCTGAGAACTCCACCGTCGATCCGACGCCTTACGTCGGTGTTCAGTTCGCCGCGATCCCAGAGTTTGCAGGCATCGCGACCGACGTGAGCCAAGAGTTCTCTGCCGCCTATGCCGGTCAGCAGACTGTCGAAGAGGCACTTGAGAAGGCACAGGACCTGACCAACGACGCAATGGAAGCTGCTGGCTACCGCTAAGCCGCTGCTCCTCCGGCACAAAGGGCGGCGAACACCGCCGCCCTTTTCCGCCCAACCACCTGATATGATACCCTTCACCTAAACGCGGCATCCGCCGCCTGCAGAGGAGATGTGCCCGATGGCTACCCAACATTCCCGATCAGCGGCACGCCTGATGATGGCCCCTGCGGTGGTCTTGCTCCTTGGATGGATGCTCATCCCGCTGACCATGACGCTCTATTTTTCCTTCAAGAAATACCTGCCGATGCGCGGCGGTGATCTGGGCTGGGTGGGGTTTGACAACTACGTGCGTTTCGTCACCTCGAGCGCCTTCTGGCCCTCGGTGATGACCACGCTGATTATCGTCGGCGGTGTGCTGGCGATCACGGTAGGCTTGGGCATCTTGCTCGCCATCCTGTTGAACCAGCCGATGTGGGGGCAGGGCTTTGTCCGCATCCTCGTCATCGCGCCCTTCTTTGTTATGCCCACCGTTTCGGCGCTGGTGTGGAAGAACATGTTCATGGACCCGAACTACGGGCTTTTCGCCTACCTTTGGGAATTCTTCGGGGCGACCCCGGTGCAATGGATGAGCCAAGCCTCGCTGACCTCGATCATTATCATCGTGTCATGGCAGTGGCTGCCCTTTGCGACGCTGATCCTTCTGACCGCGATCCAATCGCTCGACCGCGAGCAGCTTGACGCCGCCGAGATGGACGGCGCGCCCGCTACCAAACGTTTCGCCTATATCACCCTGCCGCACCTGGGACGCGCGATCACCGTGGTGATTTTGATCCAGACGATCTTTCTGCTGTCGATCTTTGCGGAGATTTTCGTGACCACGGGCGGTGCCTTTGGGACCAAAACACTGACCTATCTCATCTTCCAGCGGGTGCTGGAAAGCCAGAACATCGGCCTTGGATCGGCAGGCGGTGTCTATGCAATCATTCTCGCCAATATCGTTGCCATCTTCCTGATGCGCATCGTCGGCAAGAACCTGGACGCCTGAGGAGGAGACATCATGGCACGCGCAGTCACCAGACAACGCAAGATCGTCAACACGGCCCTCGCATGGGGTATCGGTTTCCTGATCTTCTTCCCCATCCTTTGGACCATCCTCACCAGCTTCAAGACCGAGGCACAGGCCATCGCCGATCCGCCGATCTTCCTCGGCTTTGATTGGACGCTGGCCAACTACGAGGCGGTTCTGGAGCGGTCGAACTACGGGCGGTTCTTGTGGAACTCGATCATCATCGCCGGGGGCTCGACCGTCCTTGGCATCCTGATCGCGGTGCCCGCCGCATGGTCGATGGCCTTTGTGCCCGGCAAGCGGACCAAAGACATCCTGCTCTGGATGCTCTCGACCAAGATGCTGCCCGCGGTGGGTGTGCTCTATCCGATCTACCTGCTCTGCATCCAGTTCGGTGTGCTCGACAGCAAGATCGCTTTGGTCATCATCTTGATGCTCATCAACCTGCCGATCATCGTCTGGATGCTTTATACCTACTTCCGCGAAATCCCCGGCGAGATCTTGGAAGCGGCACGGATGGATGGGGCAAGCCTGCGTGAAGAGGTGCTTTATGTCCTCACGCCCATGGCGATCCCCGGCATTGCCTCCACGCTGCTGCTGAACTTCATCCTCGCATGGAACGAAGCCTTCTGGACACTCAACCTCACCGCGGCCAAGGCGGCACCGCTTACCGCCTTCATCGCGAGCTATTCCAGCCCCGAGGGCCTCTTCTACGCCAAGCTCAGCGCGGCCTCCACCATGGCCATCGCGCCAATCCTCATCCTCGGCTGGTTCAGCCAGAAACAACTCGTCAGCGGCCTGACTTTCGGCGCAGTCAAGTAAGTAAGGGACAGTCACATGGGACAAATTAAACTCAATCAGGTTTCCAAAAGCTTCGGCGATGTGGAAGTCATTCCGCCCCTTGATCTGACCATCGAAGATGGCGAGTTCACGGTCTTCGTCGGCCCCTCGGGCTGCGGGAAATCCACACTGCTGCGGCTGATCGCGGGGTTGGAGGATATCACCTCGGGCCATATCGACATCGACGGCACGGATGCGACCCATGTGCCGCCCGCGAAACGCGGTCTGGCGATGGTATTCCAATCCTACGCGCTTTACCCGCATATGTCGGTGCGCAAAAACATCGCCTTTCCGATGAAAATGGCCGGGCTGCCCGTGGATGAGCAGAACCGCCGGATTGAAGCGGCTGCCAAAGCGCTGAACCTGACCGACTATCTTGATCGTCGTCCGGGCCAACTGTCGGGCGGTCAGCGCCAGCGGGTCGCCATTGGCCGTGCCATTGTGCGGGAGCCCTCGGCGTTCCTGTTCGATGAGCCGCTGTCGAACCTCGACGCCGCGCTGCGGGTGGGGATGCGTCTGGAAATCAGCGAGCTGCACAAGCGGCTGGCGACAACGATGATCTACGTGACCCACGATCAGGTCGAAGCGATGACCATGGCCGACAAGATCGTCGTGCTACGCGCGGGCTATATCGAACAGGTCGGCACCCCGCTTGAGCTTTACTACAAGCCGCGCAACGAATTCGTCGCGGGTTTCATCGGGTCGCCCAAGATGAACCTCATCAAAGGCGCCGAAGCCGAAGCACGCGGCGCGCCGACGATCGGCATCCGCCCCGAGCATTTCGACGTCTCCACCACCGAGGGCGCTTGGGAAGGCACCATCGGTGTGGCCGAGCATCTGGGTTCTGACACCTTCTTGCACATCCACGGCGTTGCGGGCTGTGACCCGATGACCGTGCGTGTGGATGGGGAATTGTCGGTCAAACATGGCGACCGTATTTTCCTCACCCCGCAGGCGGACAAGCTGCACCGGTTCGACGCACAAGGCCTTCGGGTCGAGTAATGCAAGCGACAGGAACGACAGGCCGACCCCCGCACCCTTTCCCCGGTGCGCGGCCCTACAAGGATGTGGATCATGGATAATTTGGTAGACCTCTCGAACGCGACGCTTGGCGATCTAGATATCGCGCGGCCCACCTATGACCGCAGCGCCCTGACCCCCGGTATTGTGCATATCGGCGTCGGCAACTTCCACCGCGCGCATCAGGCGTGGTATCTGCACCGTCTGATGCAGAACGGCCAAGCGCATGACTGGGCGATCCTAGGCGCAGGCGTGCGCCCCTATGATGCGGCCATGCGCGAGAAGCTCTTGGCGCAGGACTGTCTGACAACTCTGATTGAACTCGACCCCGCGCAAACCTCGGCTGAGGTCGTGGGCTCCATGATCGACTACCTCCCGATTGAAGAGGGTAACGGCGCCTTGATCCGCGCGATGGCTGATCCGGCCATTCGCATCGTCGGGCTGACCGTTACCGAGAGCGGCTATTACATCGACCCGGTGAGCAAGGGGTTCGACGCGACCCACGCTGATATCGTCCATGACGCGGCGAACCCTGACACCCCGCGCACGGCCTTCGGGGCCATCGTCGCGGCCCTGCGGCTGCGCCGCGATGCGGGGCAGGGGCCGTTCACGGGGCTCAGCTGTGACAACCTGCAAGGCAACGGCGATATCCTGCGCCAAGCGGTCGTTTCGCTGGCGCGCATGTCCGACCCGGCGCTGGCCGATTGGATCGAAGCCAACGGCAGTTTCCCCAACTCCATGGTCGATTGCATCGCCCCGGCCACCGGCCCCGCCGAGATTGCGCAGGCGCGAGAGTTTGGCGTGAACGACGCGGCACCCGTCACGCATGAAGCCTTTCGCCAATGGGTGATCGAAGACGACTTCTGCGCAGGCCGCCCCAACTGGGATCAGGTGGGGGCAACCTTCTCGGACGAGGTCCATGCCTATGAAAAGATGAAGATCCGCATCCTCAACGCGGGCCATCAGGTTTTGGCCAATGTCGGTGAGGTGCTGGGGATCGAAACGATTTCCGCCACCATGGCGCATCCGGCGATCCGCGGGATGTTCCACCGCGTGCAGGCCGAAGAGATCACCCAGACGGTCGCCCCGGTGCCCGGCATGACGCCGCTGGCGTATCTAGAGCTGATCGAACAGCGGTTCTCGAACCCGCGCATCGTCGACACCACGCGCCGTGTCGCTTTCGACGGGTCGGCCCGGCACACCGGTTTTGTCCTGCCGATCTTGCGGGATCAACTGGCGGCGGGGCGTTCAGTCTCTGGCTTGGCCTTGGTCGAAGCGCTCTGGGCGCGGATGTGTGCAGGCACGCGGGAGAATGGCAGCGAGATCGTGGCGAATGATCCGATTTGGGACGAGTTGCAAGCCGTGGCGCAGGCCGCGCGGGAACGGCCCGAAGCGTGGCTAGAGCAAGACCGCCTTTACGGTGATCTGGCGCAGGCCGAAGCCTTCCGTGATGCTTTTGTCGCTTGGCTCACGCTGATCTGGGACACAGGCGCAGTCGCGGCGATGACCGCCTATACGCAGGACGGTCAAAGCAACGGTCGCGCCAGCAAAGCAGGCTAACGGTCAGCCTTGGTCGGGTTTCAAAAACCCGACCAGCAGCGCCGACAGGGCCACCATGATCGCCGCCGCCCCCAGCATCAGGGGCAGCCCACCGATCTGATAGCTCAGGCCCGACATCAACGTGCCCAACAGCCGCCCGGCCGCATTAGCCATGTAGTAGAACCCCACATCCATCGTCACCCGCTCGGCCTTGGTGAAAGACAGGATGAGGTAGGAGTGCAGGGACGAGTTCACCGCAAAGACCGCGCCAAAGGCCAGCAGGCCAATGACCAACGTCGCGGTGAGCCATGTTTGCGGTCCGTCGCTGAACAGGGCGGCCAGCGTCAGCGCCGCAGGCACGGCGGCAAGTGACCATGCCCATCCTTTCGCGGCTGAGATCAGGTCCTCCGCCGGGCGGGATTTCGCGCGGAGCAGGCGCGGGGCGTAGATCTGCACCATGCCGTAGAGGATCACCCAGACCGCCATGAATGTGCCGATCATGAAAAAGGCCGCGCGGTTGCTTTCCTCCGTGCCGTCCGAGAGGACCGCGTAGAAATAGATCGGGATGCCCACCACAAACCAAACATCCCGCGCGCCGAACAGAAACACCCGCGCCGCGCTCAGCCAATTCACGTTGGGGGATTTGGAGAAGACTTCGGAGAACTTCGCGCCCCTGCGGCCCTTCGGCAGGCCGGGCGGCATGGCGGTCAGGACGGCGATCAGGATCAGCGCAAGGATCGCGGCCATGCCCAGCACCGCCCAGACAAAGCCGAGCGTGGCCAGCAACGCCGCGCCGAGCAGAAAGCCCAGACCCTTGACCATGTTCTTGGAGCCCGTCAGCAGCGCGACCCAGCGAAAAAGCCCGCCATCCTCAGCCGGCGCCAGCAGCTTCACGGCGGATTTCGACGACATTTTGGCCAAATCCTTGGCCACACCGCTGGCGCCCTGCACGAGCATGACGAACACCACCGAGGCACCCACCGCCCAAGACGGATCAAGCTGCGCCAGTGCCAGCAGCGCCACGATCTGCAAGCCCAGCCCCGCATAAAGCGTCGAGGCCAGCCCAAACCGCGCCGCGATCCAGCCCGCGCAGAGGTTGGTGACAACGCCCGCGATCTCATACAGCACAAAGAGATAGGCCAGTTGCACCGGCGAAAAACCGAGCCGGTGGAAATGCAGCAACACCAACATGCGCAACGCGCCATCGGTCAGCATGAAGGCCCAATAGGCAGCCGTGACCGCGATATAGGCCGAGAGCCCCTCAGGGCGGGTCGCGCTCTGGCTCACAGGCTTGCCCCGACCATCAGCGCCACATCGACCAAACGGTGCGCATAGCCCATCTCATTGTCGTACCACGCGTAGATTTTCACCTGCGTGCCATTCACCACCATGGTGGAGGGCGCGTCGATAATGCTTGAGCGCGTATCGTTGGTGTAGTCTGCCGAGACGAGCGGGCGCTCCTCATAGCCTAGGATGTCTTTCAATTCCCCTTCGGCTGCGGCTTTGAACAGGGCGTTCACTTCTTCCACTGTCGTCTCGCGCTCCACCTCAAAGACGCAGTCAGTCAGCGAAGCGTTCAGCAGTGGCACCCGCACCGCGTGGCCGTTCAAGCGGCCTTTGAGTTCGGGATAGATCAGCGTGATCGCCGTGGCGCTGCCAGTGGTCGTCGGGATCAGCGAGTTCAGCGCCGAGCGTGCGCGGCGCAGATCTTTGGCAGGGCGGTCAACGATGGTCTGCGTGTTGGTCACATCGTGTATCGTGGTGATGGAGCCATGTTTGATCTTCATCGTCTCATGGATCACCTTCACCACCGGGGCGAGGCAATTGGTCGTGCAGCTTGCCGCCGTGACGATCCGGTGCCGTGCGGGATCATAGACATCATCGTTGACGCCGTAGACGATATTCGCCGCATCGCCGTCTTTTACCGGGGCCGAGATCACCACTTTCTTCACCCCCGCCTCGAAATAGGGGGCGAGTTTCGCCTCGGTCTTGAAAACGCCGGTGCAATCGATCACCACATCCACCCCGTCGAGCGGCAGCGCGCTGAGGTCGCGGGTGCCGATGAAGGGCAGGCGGGTGCCGTTGATCGTCACGCTGTCGGCGTCATGCGCGAAATCGGCCTGCCAACGCCCATGCACCGTGTCGAACTCCAGCAAATGGGCGTGCATCTCTGGGTCGCCCACCGCGTCGTTGATCCATGCGATTTCTGCGCCCTGATCCAGCAGCGGTTTCAAGGCGAGCTTGCCGATGCGGCCAAGGCCATTGATGGCATAGACGGTCATGCGGAGAATCCTTCTTTGTCGGTTTGGCCCGCGTCATCGAGCGCTTTTTGCAGCGAAATACGGTCGAGCGAGGTCAGTGGCAGGCTGGTAAAGCCCAACATTCGGTTGCGCAGCGTGCCATAGGCCTGCTGGAAGGCGAGGCTCTTTTCGGCGTCGGAGCCTTCGACCTTCACCGGATCGGGCAGGCCCCAATGCGCGGTGATCGGCTGGCCGGGCCATGTGGGGCATTCTTCGTTAGCCGCTTGATTGCAAACGGTAAAAACGAAATCAAAACCGGGCGCGTCTTCGCTCTGAAACTCGGATATATGTTTCGACCGAAGCTGCGTCACGTCATGGTCCTTCTGCCTGAGGACCTCTACCGCGAAGGGGTTCAATGCGGATTGTGGCCGCGTGCCTGCGGAGTAGACGTTGAAACGGTCCCCCGCGAGGTCACGCAGGATGCTTTCGGCAAAGATCGACCGGGCGGAGTTGCCGGTGCAGATGAACAGGACGTTGAACTTGTCGTCGGTCATGGGAGCGTTTCCATCTGAAGAGGTGAAGGGGAGGCAAATCTCTGGCCGTCCGCGGCAGCAGTCGTTCAGCAGGTAGCCGATGGTGTCACGGGCGGCCGCAAGATCGATCGCATAGCGCAGGGAGGTGCCTCGCCGTTCTTGGGTCACCAGCCCGGCCTGCATCAGCGCGCCGATATAGGTCGAGAGGGTGTTGGGCTTGAGACCAAGCGCCTGCGCCAGTTCGGTCGCTGGCACCCGGTCCGGGTAGCGGCGCATCAGCAGCCGAAAAAGCGCGAGACGCTGCGGATGGCCGAGGGTGGCGAGGCGATTGGGGATTACTAGTTCCATAATTCGTGAATTACGGAACTAGTTGTCAGATTGCCAGTGAAAATTTTCTAACAGCGCAATCTTGCAGGTGTATGAAGGCGATGGTTGGCTTTCGCGATTCACTCGCGACTATAAATTTTACTAGGTTTACAGGCGCACTCAGGTTCAATCAGTCAAGAACTGCCGGAAATTTAATCAAACTATAACAAATGCTTGGAGATCGAGCGCACGAATCTTGTTATCGGAGTTTGCGGCTGCGCAGAATGATAGCCAAATAAGAGACGCGCGCTCAGGTTGACGCGATCTTTTGACAGGGCCTGCCATTTGGCTCTGTTCCGGCCCCTGCTTCGGGACGCCGCGCCCTTGTCCGCTGAGTTGGACGTTTTTGTTGTTGTAGGGGGCGCATAGGTTTTCGGGCAGGGGCCGCTTTATGCCCTGCACGGCCTCGAGCGTGGGGGCGAATGTTCCGATCTTTGGTCGGGCGGTCCTTTGGCTTGGCCCTTGGTCATAGGGGCAAAAATGCAACGTCTTTGCCTGTTTCCCTCATCCCGGGAAATCATTCGCGGCGGCGATGTTCCCTCAGGGGTTGAGGCGTTCTATCAAGGTGCTCAGTTTTTAAACAAATGAGCTTTTGAACGCCGCCCTATGGTGACCCCGCTTTCCGACCGCTACCTCCTCCTGAAAGAGCAACGACCAGACATCAAGCCGACCGAGATGCTGCAGGTCTTGGCGCAGGAGATGGGGTTGAACAACCTGTCATATCTGGGGTTTCACAAAACCAACCCCGGCAACAGCGATCCGGTCATTCACACGACCTATGACCCGGCTTGGCTGACGCGCTACCAAGAGGAAAGCTACCATTTGATCGACCCGGTGGTCGACCAATCCCTTGAGGGCACCTTGCCCGTGGATTGGAGCGAATTGCCCAAGGTCGACCGGACCACCCGCAATTTTTTCGGGGAGGCGATGGAGTTTGGCGTGCGTCAAAACGGTGTCTCGATCCCCATTCGGGACCACCTGCATGGAAAGGCGGTGCTGACGCTGAACTCTGACCTAC
The DNA here is from genome assembly GCF_034377145.1 of Sulfitobacter sp. OXR-159. NCBI lineage: Bacteria > Pseudomonadati > Pseudomonadota > Alphaproteobacteria > Rhodobacterales > Roseobacteraceae > Sulfitobacter > Sulfitobacter sp. OXR-159. The sequence continues at coordinate 2,996,587 of NZ_CP139707.1, read as the reverse complement.
GCATTCACGAATGGCGCAGATACAAGCGCGGCATCCTCGCTGATGCGATCTATCTGGGCTGTTTGATCCAAAGTGATATCGTGGCGGAAATCAGCAGCGCCGCGCCGGGGCCGCGGCTCAGCAACCGCGAGAAGGAAGTGCTGAAATGGGCCGCCGTGGGCAAGACGGCATGGGAGACGGCGCAGATTATGACCGTCTCGAACAGCACGGTGAACCACCACCTCTATAATGCCTGCGCAAAGCTGCAGGTGACCAACAAGACCCATGCGGTGGCCAAGGCAATCCGGGCGCAAATCATTACGATCTGACCGACCGCGTGGGCAGGGCTTGGCGGAGGCTCCGCCACGCGGTAAGCCACCGTCAAGCATAGGAGAACGACATGGAACTGCGCGACAAACGTATTTTGGTTACCGGCGGCAGCGACGGGATCGGGCGGCACATCTGCCTGAAACTGGCAGAGACAGGCGCGCGGCTGGCCATTCTGGGCCGCGATGAGACGCGGTTGCAGGCGGTGGCCGAGGCCTGCACAGCCGCAGGCGCGGCAGAGGCCGTGGGGCTGACCTGCGATCTGCAAGACCCATCGGCGATCGACCATGCCGCGGCGCAGGTGCTGGCGCGTTTTGGCGGGCTCGATATCCTGATCAACAACGCCGGGATTTGGCACAAGGCCGGGCCGCTCGACACAATCGCGCCGGAGATGCTGCAGGCGACGGTGCAGACTAATCTGACCGGTCTGATGCAGATGACACAGGCAACGCTGCCCGCGCTGCGCGACAATGACGAGGCGATCATCCTCAATGTCGTGTCGAAATCCGGTGTCGTGGCGCAGGCGGGGCAGTCGGTTTATACAGCCACGAAATACGGCGTGCGCGGCTTTACCGAGGTGCTGAAGGCAGATGAGGAAAACACCGGCGTGCGGATTGGCGGGCTGTATCAGTCGGGCACCAATACCGGCATGTTCGCCAAGGCCGGAGAGGACGTGCCGAACCACATTTTCACCGAACCGGATGATCTGGCCGATGTGGTGGTCTTTGTCCTCTCACGTCCGCCGAAACTGTGGATCCACGACATCCGCATCGAACTTTAACCGCGAAGGGCGCGCTTAGTCGGTGCCTTGCAGCGCGCCTTGGGCCGCTTGCGGGGCGGGCTCTGCCTCGGCCCCGATGCCGAATTCGACATGGAAGGTCGATCCGACACCTGCCTCGCTTTCGTAAAACAGATCTCCCGCCATCTGCCGCGCCAGTTGGCGAGAGATATGCAGGCCAAGGCCAGAGCCTTGGGTCGATTTCTGACCGTCGTCGTCAAGTTGTCCGAAGCGGCCAAAGACCCGCTCCTCCATCCCCTCAGGGATGCCGCGCCCATGATCGCGGATAGAGATCCGTACCCGGCCTTGGTGCGCCGTCAGCCTGCCCTCCACGGTGTCGCCAACATGGGAGAATTTCACCGCGTTCGAGATCAGATTGTCGACCACCTGCCGGATCGCAAAGGCATCGCCCAAGACCACGGCAGGCTGCGTGATCTTGCCGATATCCAGTCTGATGCCGCGCTCATGCGCGTACATGCGGTTTTCCTCGATGCTTTCGCGCAGCAGGGCGGGCAGGTCGACGGGCAGCCACTCAAGTGCCAGCGCCTGTACCTCAAGCTTTTGCACCAGCAGGATATTATCGACCAGACGGGACAGGCGGACCCCGTTGCGATGGGCAATGTCGAGCGAGGAACGCAGCGGGCCTTTGACCTCGCCCAGTTTGCCGCTGAGCGCCAATGCCAAGCCGCCCTTCAGTGAGGTCAGCGGCGTGCGCAACTCATGGCTCACGACCGAGATGAATTCATCTTTGGCGCGGTTGGCCTCATCGGCCTCTTTCAGCGCTTGTTCAAGGGCCGTGGTGGTGGCGATCTGGTCGGTGACATCGACGAAGGTGACGCTCCAACCGATGGCGGGGCCGGCGGGGGAGAGCGGGTTTTCGATGGGGTGAATGCGCGGCTCATAGAGGCGTTCATCGCAGGTGATATGGGCAGAGGCGGTTTGCGCCGTTTGCGCCTTTATCCCCGCGATCAGATCATTCCCCAAGGACGGATCCGTCAAAAGCCCGCTGCGCTTGGCCGCGGCGTTCGAGCGAATGACGTGCCGCCGCGCGTCCAATAGGATGAGTGGTTCGCTCATCGTGTCAAACAGGGTCGATTGCCCGACAGAGGGCATGTCCATCGTTTTGTTGGTCACCAGCAGCCATGAAAAGGCGAAGATGCCCAAGGTGAACATGAAGGCCGTCGGATCAAGGCCAAGGACCGTGAAGCCGAACAGCGCATAGGCCGCGTTCGCGCCCAGTGGGATCAGGGTGATCACCACCAGCATCGTCAGCAGCGGCCAAGCGGCCCGTTTCGCCCGCAAAAATGCGCGCCCCAGCCAGATGAGCGTCGCCATCACAAAGCAATAGAGCACCGCAAGGACAAGAAAATATACCGCGCCATGTTCAAAGGTGATTTGATCCTCGCCGGGCTGGATCGCGGTCTCGGCGGTATAGATCAGGTGGTGCCAGCCGTTCGTCGCGGCGAGGATAAAGGCCATCAGCGGCACAGCGATCAGGGCCAAAAGGCTGGCCCGGCCACGCGCATGGTTCGAGGGGCCGACATATTCGAAGATAAAGAACGACCACGCGACGGGAACCAGAGCATGACCCAGCCACGCCAGTTGCGCCTGTTGCATCTGGCAGGCGTAGCCGGGCGTTGCGGCTTCGGCTCCGACCATCATCAGGGTCCAGATCATCCCGGCAAAGGTTAGCGCATAGTAAACCTTGCCATGGAACTCTTGAAACCTGAGCGTCCATAGGGCGACAGCCGCAGCGATCACGCTGACGGCAAGCACAGCCCAATAGACCGGGTCAAGCATTAGCCCTTGAAAACACGTTAGCATTGCGGAGTTACCTATGAACCAAATTGAATATGCGCAGATCAGCATTGGAATGCGGCGCAAGTTTGGCGTTCTAGTGGCGTATTAAGGCAGGGTGGCGCAACCCTTGGATGTGAAGGGCGTCATTTAGTAGCGTCACGGTCACCCATGGGGCGATGCGATTGCATCTCTCAACAGGGGCGAAGGGGCGTTCAGAATGGGCCACGTGGTGGGGTAAGTGCGCAGCGGCAGGCCGCAGAAACCGTCACATGTGCCCAAGGAAGGCCTTCCCCGGCTGCTCAGCACGTATCAGGGTTTTACTATATGAAATTACCGCCAAAAAGAACCCACTCGAACACGGTTTCGACGCATTCCTCGCGCAACACTGGCTTCATTATCTTGAGGTTTAAAAAATGCTGACAGTGGCTCATTCTATGCACTCTGACCACGATATGACGTTGGTCTTGCTTGCCGCGCTTTTGTGCGCATTCGGCAGCTGGGTGATCGCAAATCTTTACCGACACGGGCTTAAGCAGACACCGCGTCAGGCGTTGTTGTGGTATTTTCTGACCGCCGTGACCTCTGGCATCGCCATTTGGTGCACGCATTTCATCGCCATGTTGGCCTATCAGCCCGATGCGCCGGTAAGCTTCGACTTCGGCCTTACCTTCGCCTCGTTGGTGATCGCAATTACCGGATCTACGGTCGGCATTCTCATTGCGGGGATGTTTCGCAGACGGGTCACGACCGTGATCGGTGGGGTGATCTTGGGGCTGTCGATCTCGGCCATGCATTACACCGGGATGATCGCCTATCGGATCGAGGGGATCATTCACTGGGATAAGAGCTATCTTGTCGCCTCGGTTCTGCTGGCCATGGTGCTGTCGACCGTGGCTTTGTTCTTTGGCGCGCAGGGCGATAAATACGCCCGGTCGAAAATGACGGCGAGCTTTGCCTTGGCGATCGTCGGTCTGCACTTTACCGGGATGGCTGCCTTTCATGTGACACCGACAACCTTGATCGGCGGCCATAGCAACCCTGATGAGTACAGACTGCTGGCGCTGGTTATCGCGGGGACGGCTGCGATGATCGTGATGGGCGGGCTGTTCACCTATTTCATCGAAAACCGCACACGGTTGGAGAACATCGTCGAATTGCGCCAAGCCCGGGATGAGGCCCGCGATGCCAGCCGCGCCAAGTCAGAGTTCATGAGCGTTCTGAGCCACGAGTTGCGCACGCCGCTAACGATCATCAACGGCTACGCCAGCTTTCTGACGGGGCTCAAGGGCCATACCATCGCCAAGCTGAAGCCGAACGAGCAAATCTCGAAGGTGCATTTTGAAGAACTGGGGGACCAGACAGAGCGTTATGGCGGCCGTATCAAATCTGCGGGCGACCATTTGTTAACCATCATCAATGAACTCCTCGACTATACCAGTATCGAGCTTAACTCGATCAAGCTTAACAAAACCTCTTTTCAGGCTGGCGAACTGCTGGCCGAGTTGGAGGAGCAGTTTCAGGGGCTGGCCAAGGAAAAGCAGGCGGTGCTGGAGATCGAATGTAATGACTTCGACGTTTTCGCCGACCGTGGGCGCTGCAAACAGATCCTGATCAACCTTTTAGGCAACGCGCTGAAGTTTTCATCGGCCTCTAACATTCGCATGCGAGCCACGAGGGTCGGCGATACCTGCCGACTTGAGGTCGAAGACAACGGCTGCGGGATGCCGGAAGAGGATTTGCAGCGGATCTTCCAAGCCTTCATCCAAGCGGAAACGGCTGCCAAAAGCGCCGATGGCGGCACGGGGCTTGGCCTTGCGATCAGCAAGAAGCTCGCCGCGGCGCATGAGGGGGATATTCAAGTGGAAAGTGCTGTCGGCGTCGGGACGAAATTCACCGTGGATCTGCCCAATTGCGCTTCGGAGATCAGAGTGGCGAATGCGCTCGCCGCGGCGTAACGGGGGCTGTGGCGGGGCAGGCGCGATTTGAGGTGGTTGCGCTTGCTTAATAGGCGAAAAGCCCAAGGCTCTCCGGGTGCGCTATGGTTTGAATCGCATTGTCGAGGTCTTAATCGCTAATGGCAGCCCCCTTTGTTCGCCGGGACAACGGAAGTCAGGTGCAATTTTCCCCGCGCATGCGTTGCCCACATATTTCTGAAGCTGCTTGCGGTCCCCCACATCAACGCAGTTTGGTACAACTTAACTTAAATTAGTATCTCTTTGCTTTTATGTTCTAAATTAAAGGGCTACGATCAATAGTGAAGATGGTAAGTACCGGGAGAGCGGGCCTATGGGCGGTGGTAAATCGGCGAATGCGCGCGTGCCGAGATCTGCAATTTTTGCAGCGTCCCCCCATGGCTATCTTGTTTTAGATACTGATCTTATGATCATCGACGTGAATGACCGGTATCTTTGCATTACCGGGTCAAAAGCCGATGATCTCATTGGGAAATTGCTGTTCGATGCATTTCCGGATGATCCTTCTGACGCTACGGCGGATGGCACCAACAATCTGCGCAAGTCGCTTGAGATTGTCGCCGCCACTGGCATGCCGCATCGGATGGCCGTTCAGAAATACAATATCCCCATTCGCGACAGCGTCGACGGGGCCTTTGAAGAGAAGTATTGGCAGCCGTTCAACGCGCCTGTTTTCCAAGACGGCCAGCTGATCGCGCTTATTCACCATGTCGAAGATGTCACCTCGGAATTCATTGGTCGCCGCGACCAAGCGATACGGCTCAATCTGGCAAAACAGGTGTCGGGTGTCGGCTATGGGGAACTGGACCTTCAGACCGGCACCGCGAATGTATCGCATGAGTTGGCCGATCTTTTCGGCTATCCAGATACCGAGGGAACCTTTCCGATCACCAAGCTTTTTGAGCGTATCCATCCCGATGATCTGGAGCATGTGAAGAAGAGCTTGGAAGGGGTCACGGCCAGTGATGCAACGGTAAACGCCGACTATCGGATCGTCTTGCCCCGAGGGGATATTCGATGGCTGAACACACGTGGCGAAGTGCTTTTTGAGCACGGCAAACCCGCGCGGTTCATCGGTGCGTCCCTTGATCTGACCCATTCCAAAAAGCGCGAAGAGGTCTTGCAGAAAACACTGACCGAGAGGGACAAACTTCTTGGGCAGAAAGAAACGCTGCTGGGGGATGTAAACCACCGGATCAAGAACAGCCTCCATCTGGTGTCGAGTATCCTACGCCTTGAAGCCGCATCGGTGGAAGACGACCACGTCAAACACAGTCTGCAGCAGGCCTCTTTGCGGGTGCATGCCGTAAGCTCGGTTCATGAACTTATCTATAAATCGCAGAACGTTACCCATGTGGATGTCGGTGAATACATCCCGCAACTCGTCGACTTTCTTTCAACCAGCACAGAGACCGACAGCAGGCGGATTGAGAATGTTGTCTACGCGCAGGCGGTCGTTCTTCCGACGGATCTGGCGATCAACCTTGCGCTGCTGATCAATGAGCTTGTGACCAACGCGCATAAACATGCCTTCGTTGAGCGGGAACAGGGCCGGGTAGATGTTCGTTTGCATCAAGAGGGAACCCTTTTGACCTTGACGGTATCAGACGATGGGATCGGTAGCGCGAAAGGTCTAGAGAGGGTCGGTCTCGGTTCGAAGATCGTGGCGGGCATTGTTAGCCAGCTTGGGGCGACGATGGAGAAGAGGGCAACAGAGCATGGGTATTGCGTCGAGATTGAGATCCCCATGCCTGCCGGGTAATCCCCGATGAATATCCTGATCGTCGAAGATGAATTTCTGATTGCCTTGGATCTTCAGATGCAGATCGAACAGCTTCAGCATTCCGTTCTTGGCCCGGTCAAGGATTTCGCGGCTTGCCGGGAGGTGGTGGCGCAGTCTCGTCCGGACTTGGCGTTCATGGACCTGCGACTGGCGAATGGAGAATCCGGCGAGGACCTCGCGCAGTGGTTGCTAAGCCAATACAGTATCCGCTGCATCTTCATGAGCGGCAATCTGGACGAACAGACCCAAACACGGCTGAGAGCGCTTGAGCCGATTGCCATGCTCGGCAAGCCCACATTTCCGCATCTGATCGCAGCAGCGATTGACGATTTCGCGCGCGGGTAAGTGGGCGCAGGTAGGCGTGGCGGAAATTGGCGCTCCCTGAAGGAACCTACCCCCTGTCGCAGCGCGGCGCAGCCGGGAGCATTTGCCCTTTATTTATCAGGCACATCGCGGATAAAACTGTCGCATGTTGGCGCTTGCGGGATCACCGAAGCGCGCCCCAGCTTGGGGGAACAATTGGGGGAACGGAATGCCGCTCACTGCGATGGGTATCAAGAAGGCGCCGGACGGAAAGCACGAGGACGGGAACGGACTGCGGCTGCTCAAGAAGGGGGAGCGGGGCAGCTGGGTCTACCGCTACTCGATATGGGGCAAGCGCAAAGAGATGGGGCTGGGCAGCTGGCCAGCCGTGACGCTCGCCGAGGCGCGGAAAATCCGCGACCGATGGGCAGCGGAGCTCCGAGAGGGCCGCGACCCTATATCGGTGCGCAGACAGCAGAGGGAAGCCGACGCCCTCGCCGCCCAGCGCGCGGACCCGACATTCGCGCAGATGGTCGATATGGTGTTCGAGGCTCGGAAGGCGACACTGCGCGGCGACGGGAAGCGCGGCAAATGGCGCAGCGCCCTCGACACCCACATCATCCCCAAGATCGGCCGCAAGCCGATATCCCAGATCACGGTACAGGACGTTCAAGGCGCGATGGCACCGATCTGGCACACCAAGCCCAGCGTGTCGGTCAAGGCATACCAGAGGACGCGCCTCGTCTTTTCCAAGGCGAAACTCATGGGACACGACTGCGACCCGTTCACTGTCGACGCCGCCAAGGAAGTGCTGGGCGCGGTCGAGTACATCCCGACGCCCATCCCGGCGACACCGTGGCAGGAAATCCCGGCGCTTTACGCCCGGCTCTCGGAGACGAAAAGCGACGTGGCGCAATGCTTGCGCTGGATCATTCTAACGATGGTCAGATCGGATGCGGCCCGCGGCGCGCATCTGGACGAGATCGAGGACAGCATCTGGACCGTCCCGGCCGAGCGGGTCAAAGGACTGCGAAACAAGACGGACGATTTCCGCGTTCCGGTGACGGACGAGCTTCAGCGGATTGCAGACGAGCAGGCACAGATCCACAGCGGCTTGATGTTCACCGGCTTAAGAGGGCGCCCGGTGACGAGCCGCGGGCTGGAAAAGCACCTCGACAGTATCGGCGAGGCGGGTCGGCCCCACGGGTTCAGGACCAGCTTTCGCACATGGGTACAGGACACCGACGCCTGCTCATTCGAGGTAGCGGAGACGATCCTCGGCCACGCGATCAATACCAAGGTACAGCGCGCCTACGCGCGATCCGACCTACTGGATCGGCGACGGCTGGTCATGGAGGCATGGGCGCGGTTTGTGACAGGAGAAGGAGCGGCGACCGTCACACAGCTGCGCGGAACTTAGTCCAGGTATCTGCGTCCGGATCGGCGCCGGCATGACCGACGCCGAAAAAGAGCTCCGCGAGAAGATCGCAGCCGAGATTGACGAATGCTACGGGAGCCTCGGCCCCTACGGCATGGTGCAGCAGCTGGTCAGGACGGGGGAGCCGCCGCCGAAGGTTACGCTGAAGAAGCGGAGGTGACGAGTAATCAAGCAGCCGGGTCTTTGCCGCAATGGCGGCACCTGTAACGGCCAACCGGCCAATTCCGGTATGGCGCCAGTTTGAAGTCATGGAACCCGAGAAAGCATCCGAGCAGCTGCCAGCGGGTCATGCTTTTGCCTCGTAGTAAAACTCGCCACGGATAAACCGGCAACGCGCCAGCCCTTGACGACACAGCGAGCGATACGCCGCATTCATGCCATCAACGCTAGACTTCATCGGTCTGCCGATTGTTCGCAGCCATTCAAGGGCGTCTTGCTCTGCTTTGGTCACGTCGCCCTCCTATGTGGACTTCGTGGTTACGGGAACGGTCCTAGATTTGAACGCCTCCTGCACCGCCTGAGCGCAACCGCGCGAAACCGGCAGGACAAACCCATCTGAATAGGTAATCTCGCCATTATCTTGGCGCGGCCAGCCGCCCGCAGGGTTTGCGCCGACCTCTTTGACGAACCGAATGCCCTCTAGGTCGATCAGCACATCACCGTATTTCTCTCTATACCGCAGGTAGGACATAGACCTTGCTCCTATTCAGACTCTCGGCATAACCGAAAGATCAATCGTTTTCACATATCCATCGACTTGAAGTGACCACGCGCGCCGCCCATGCGGCTTTTCCTCTGGCTCACCAATGACGCACGCATTGAGGCATGTGCAGAGGGCTTCGACCAAATACTCATCCGAACCGGCAGTGACGGTCCAAGGTGCCGCGATCAGATCGCAATCACGCTTCATTGAGCCATGGAGGCCAACAGAATAGCCGAGCTTGCGTGCGACAGCCCAGATCAGTCGAAAGTCGGGCAGCGCTGTATCCTCCCAGCCCGGTGCTGCGTCCTCGTATTGTGGCGGCGCTTCGAAATCAGGCCATACACCCATGCCTCGCTCCTTCAATGTATTCCAAGGTGCGAATAAGCACCAAGTTCAATCGTGTACCATTTCCCATTTGTATCTGGTCCGGCGACTGCAAATTCAGCTTCGTCTGGGTCACAGTCGTTGCCGCAGTTGTCGAACCAGTTTGTGATGGGGTACGTTTTGCCATCATCCAGCAGAATGATGCGCAGGCTGCGGTTTAGGGCTTCAATCGTCGCCATGTCGCGCTCCTTTGTTGGATCGATTCAGTCAAAAGCGGAAACGCTCACGACTTGAATATCGTCGTCCTCGTCCACGTATGGGTCGACCTCCAAAATATCGAAGTGCCACGCGCTATTCTTTGCTTGCGTCACAGCATCCGAAACACTTTCGGCCATAACTTCTAGCGTTGCCTTGTCCCCACGTGGCCCCTCCAGATTTACGCGATACTCGATCAGGCCCTCCGATCTGGGCCGTTCAGTCGGGTGTCCATCGCGGCAAAGCTGACTGTGCGCTTTGCCCCATCCCGGCGTGTTGGCAAGTTGATGCAGGTCAACCATGATCGTTCTCCTTTTGGGATTGCGGCCAACTGGCCTTGGTTCGTTTCAACGTAGCAAGCCGCTCCGCCTTTTGAACGCTCGCGCCCTTAGCAATGTAGTGGTCGCGCCAAGCACGGCGGCGAGCAGGCCAAAGACGGTCAAATCGAACATGCTCAACGGGCATAAGTCTCTCCTATTGGGTCACGGTTGTGCGGTAGCGATAGACACAATCAAGCCTCAAGAATGGCCCCCGGTAGTGATCAACAATCCGTTCGACCGATTGCAGCCAAACCCAGTCGCCATTATCCATCTGCACAGGGTGCCAAGCAAACCAGCGCCGCCACGTCGCCATGCGTTTCACCCATTGATCTTGCGTTTCGCCTCGCCACTTCATCGCCCGCTCCTATTTGGACGCGAGCGGGCATGTGCCGCGCGGCGTCTCGCAACCGTGGTAGCCACAATTGCCAAGCGGCCCAGCCCCGCATTTTTCGCACCGATCGATACGATCATCTTCCTTCTTTGACATCGCTCCGCTCCTGTTAAGACTTCCGGGCGCGAGTTGCCCGCACCGCTGCTGCGTTTGCCAGCGCCCCCACGGAGGCGATGAACTCGGCCATATCGTCACCCGGCATGAATAGCGCCGGGCCGTTGTCTTTCAGCGTGTGGATATAGACCGACATGCCAATGCCGAAGCACTGATCGAGGGTATGCCGCGCGTGTTTCTCGGAGAACCCGACCGCGAGTGGCGTAGAGAAAAACACCTGCCCGCCATTGAGCTTAAGCGCCGCCATGCGCTTGAAGAAGTCAGCGCGCAGGGGCAACTTGCCCGGCCAATTTGTCGTTCTCTTGGCTTTGCGCACGTCCTCAACGAATACCGGCGACACATCGGCCTCGCCCAGTAAGTCCTCGGGGATGCCCCATGTGCGGGCCTGCGCGATCTGCGTTGCCTCGCTCGGAAGCCACGGATGCAGCGTCACCAAGGCGAACTTGTTGGATTTGGACGGGGTTTCCTTACTGGGCATTGGATCGCGCTGCTTTCTTTCAATTTTCTTACAAAGTAAAGAAAGGCGTTGCGCGGGTCAAGCGGCAATGTTATCTTACATCATACAGAAAGACGCAATCTGGAGACGAGCAATGCAAACCGCACACGCAATCGACTACAGCGCCCCCGGCCTCAAGATCGACGGGGCAAAAGCCTGCCAAAGCGAAATTATACGTTTCGTTCGCGGCATCCGCGGCCCACGCAAGACGCCGGTAACATCCGCGCAAGTCGTCAGATGGTTTCGCGCAACGCCCGCCGAGTTCGTCCAGGCGCAGATCGACGCGGCACTGCTGGCGGGACGCATCCGTATTTACCCCAGAAACTTGGGCAGCACTCGCCGCGCAAAGGGCGGCTACGTCTACGAGGTGGCCACCTGATGCGCTGCATATTTCACTACACTTCACGTCCGCCCAAAAGCGCAAAGAAGTCACGGACATTCTGGGATGAGATGGCAAAGACACATGGCAGGCAGCCCACCTCATTGGGCCTCTACATCTCCGAGGGCGGCTTCCGTGATTGGCACATCGAAATGGGCGATGACGACTTCGATTTTGAAGATGCGATTATCGGCGCGCCTTCGATCATCGACCCGGTGAAAGCCGCAAAATCCACAATCCAGTAACCCCCGGAGGAACCCATGAAGATCAACGCGGATACGGCAGAGGGCGGCGGGCGCGTCGAAGTTGAAGCCACAGAGGATGGCAACGTCCTCCTCTCATGGCTCGCTGCGGACGGCGAAACGTTTCGCTGGTGGAAGCTCGGCGCAGAGCAAGCCGACCACCTCGGCGACATCATCAAGAACCACGCACGGAAGGCGGCGGAAGCCGCGTCCAACTAACCCCGGTCACATCGTCAGCGACTTCTTCTTTGGAAACTTGACTACATAGGGCCACCCGGTGCCGCATCGGCAGGTGGCCCGCTTCTCGAAATCGTAATCGGTGATACCTTCCGGCACGTCTCCGGGCCTGAGCGTTACGCTGTGGCCACAGGACCAGCATTTCACCTCGATATGAGTGGTGCCTGGTTGAAAAAGTCGATTATCCAATCTTTCAGCTTAACCGCCCTTCGCGTGTTCAGGGCACTTATTCAGCATCATGCAGCTAGAGAAGTAGTGGCACCGTCATTATAGCAAAATGCTGTTTTCTGGTTTACAATAAGCATTTTTAAGAGCGGTGGCATCCGCATCTGGAGAGCAGAATATGGGACCGAAAGAATACAGAAATGAAATCCTTGAGGTATTGGCTCAAAGGTTTGAAGAGAACAACAACTCCCGGCCAGATGCTTACGCTCTCATTCTAGCGATTGATGTCTATGCGTCAGTTGTATCCTACAGGCTCAACGGGAAGGACAAAGACGTCGGATTTAAAGATGGGATAGAGGCGTACTGTGAACCCTTCAAAATTATTCGCAGCGCATCCAACGCGATCAAACATATCGAACGCAAAAATCCTACTTTTATTGTAACATCAATTGATAGCGTTCGACCAACCGAACGCCCTGGCTGGCACGGCTACTTCGGCAACGGAAGTGGCGTCAGTATTACTGTAAGTTGGGTGCACGATCCAGAAACCGATACATATAATGATCCCACTGGTAAGAAATTGGACTATACGCCAGTCAGTCCTTGGAAGACTCAGTACCTGCGAAAACTACACCGCCCTGCTATTGAGGCTATTGACGCAGAACTGATCGCTGGCACTTAGGTATCCCAGTGAAGCATTGGGTCACGTCATTGCACGCTCTTCTGCGACCCGCGCCACCCCAGCCCGAGCCAAGATCGCCAATGGCTCATCATGGAACATCGCGAGGATGGTGTTCGGATCGGCCACAGGATCGGGTTCGTCCTCACCTAGCCCCCATATGCTAACCAATGCCTGCGCCCTCTCAGCGCCTGCCATGTTGATCTGGTAGCCTACACCATCCTCGTCGCTGTTTTCGGTATCCCACACAGGCCGCTCAAGCGTAGACGTAGCGTCAGAGACAAGCACAGGAGCAACGTCCAGCGATGCAGCGGCATAACGATTACCCTCCGTGTCTTGCCAGCTTGCTTCTCCATATGTCGCTGCATCGGCAGGACCATAGCCAAGGACCATTGCGAGTTGGTTCGCATCCTCACGGTGTGCTTCGGGGCAAATGATTGTCAGTCTCATAGCGTCACCCCTGTCTTGCCAGCGAGGTGGCGTTCTGTGTTGGCAATCTCTGCGTCTGTGGTTGTCTTGCCCACAATCGTTAGGCCGTAGAGGTGGCCGTTGAAGAATAGGCTGGTTTGGTTCCTTGCGCCTATGTTTAGCAGATCGTCACCATACGAACCTACGCCTTGATCCCAACTCGCCACGCTGCCTTCAACGCCGTTCTTACGAATTGAGTTTGCCGCTGCGGATATATTCCCAAACGCAGAAACAACCGCGCTATCAGGGGTAGCCGAAAAAGACGACTGGGCGAGTTGGTCCGGGTGTGCTGCGGCGCTACCTCGACCAGTGAAAGAAAATACCCCGCTTGGATTGTTCGCATAAAGAGCGTAGCGGTGACTACCCGTACCAGAAGCACCAAGCTCAACAAATGCTGCTGTTGAACCACTCAGCCTCCGCACCCCAGCAAACACGCTCATTTCGTCTGTGCCAGTGAAGTCGATATCCGCAGTCTGCATAGCATCATCCACCCCGTCGAAGGAGAGGTAGTGCAGCGTTCCGTCTGTCTGGTATGTGGGCCGCTTGGAGGCAGTGGCTTGGCTGGCGTGGTGGCCGTTGCCGCTCTTATCCAGCATCAGCCCCACAGGTTGCCCCGGTGCCGTTACAGGTGTGGTGCCTGCCGCGTCTTGGAACATGGTCGACAGGTCAGACGGATCATACCAGATGCCCTGAGAGCCGTCACGGAATAGGGATGCGGGGGAGAACCGTCGCGCGCGCGAGCCAAAGGGTGAAAAGCGTGGAGATTTCGTGAACGGGCTATTAAGCATGGCTGACCGTTACTTTAGTTACCGACTTCCGGGTTTTTGCAAATAGTCGAACGGCAGAAATGCCGGGGAACAAATCATCAATCGCGACATTTAGCTCCCCCTGCATGGGTTGATAAATTAGCGCGCCGTCTTCGTTGGCCGGTGGGTCCGCATCCGGGGCGCCTGCAACGAGTAGGTCCTCACCGCTGATGTTCTGAAACGTTAAGGAGGTGACATCGGCATTCGTGATCTCGGTCCAACCCGTCGAGGAAATGATAAGAGTGGTATGTCGGGGCATGTGGCTAGTCTCCATGTTGCTAGGCTAGAATGCCTCGCCTAGCTTGGGGTTCACTCTGGCGGCTTGCGCGGCTTCGATACCGACAAATAGGAGCGGCGTTTGTCGGCTGCCGCTTCGCCGGGATTGTTTATTCCGGCGGCTCGCAAACGACCGAACAGCGGTAGCCGCCGCTGTCGAGGGAATGATCGACGCGCGTCACCAGCCACGCACCATCGATGTACGACCGGAACCCCGAGAGGACCACGCGCCCCTCGGCGACCAGATCGGGGTTGCCGGGCATTTGCAACTGCAGGCTTCGCCCCGCCCGCGCGGCCCTGCGATACTCGGCATCGGCAGCGCGCTGCGCCGCTTCGCGGGAGGGATACCGCTCCTTCAACCGCTTGACCGGCTTGCCGGAACCCGCAAAGCACTCGACGGCTTCGCCCGCGTCCAAATCATGCCAGACCGCGATCACCTGCCCGTCAGGCTCCCGCAGAGATCGGCTCGACCGCCACGACGACACATCGTCCAGCGCGACCGGGATCGAAGGCATAGGCTGGCCGGAGACGGTCAGGCTTTCGCCACGCTTGGCGAGGATCAGCTGCCCGTCCCCGGGCTTGGCGATTGCGTCCAGGTCTCGCGCCACCCGCGACAGGAGGTGGATGTCGCTCTCGTCCACTTGGTCGATGTGGGGCAGCTTGATATCGGCGAGAGAGCCGGAGACGGCCGCGCGCATACCATGCTCGCCCGCGATCTTTTGCACCATGGCGCCCAGCCCCGTATCGGCCGGCCACGACCGAGAACGCTGCTCGGTCAGCGCGGTCTTGCCCGAGGTGGTCTCGCCATGAACCGACGCCACGGCCGTGATCGTCATTTGATCGGGAGGACCGCCGATTTCGACCCGGTCGGCGATGAACAGCCCCATGTACTTCTGGCGCAGCCCATAGCCGAGCCAGACCTTCACCTCGGCCCCGGTGGGCGGCTCTTCCAGCCGGGCGAACAGAGAGCTATCGGAGAGCGTGATCGACACCCGGTCGGATTGGACCCCGGCGGCGTCGGACAGCTGCAGAGAGACGAGCCGGTCGGTCAGCAGGCCGGTGATATCCTCCCCGTCCACCTCGACCCGAAACGAAGGCTTAAAATCCATCAGCCCCACAGCCGCACAGCCTCCTGCGCGCGCGGCTCTTCGGCAGGCGGCAGGACCACCTTAGTGCCGAGCGGCAGTATCGGCCCCAGAGCCGCAAGCCCGCGGTTCGCGGCAAGCACGGCTTCGACCAGACCATCGGACTGCCGGCCGTAGTGCTTCCAAACGATCAGGTCGACCGTGTCGCCTTCTTTAGATTGGTAGTAGGGATCGGAGCCCGCCATCGTACCGCCTCAATCGTAGATCAAACTCCTGCCGGAGCGGCGCACCGCCCCGCTCGAATATCCGCTGCCCCTCGCGGACGCTCTCGATCACCCACGCGCCCATGACGCGCCCCCCGCTGGACAGCAGCGGCAGAGGCGCCCCGAGGGATGCCTGCGCGCGCATGCGGGTCACTTGATCGAGCCCACCCTTGTAGTGCGGATAGATCACGCCCCGTAGCTCCAGCGTTTCGGCAGGGCGCCCGGTGAACTGCAGCGCGTCGTTTGCGCCGATCCGCTCCTGCGAGGACCAGCGGTATTCGGAACCGCGCGAGAGCTCTTGATAGGCCGCGGTGGAGATCGAGAACTGGAATGCGCCCAGCTGCATCATCGGGTCACTCATGCCACGCCCCCGTACTGGCCATAGCCGCGCGCCCCGTCATAGAGCGCCCCGGCCGAGGCATCGCGCATCCGGCGCTCCAGCTCGTCGATGAGCGCCTGCGGAGACATACCGGCCGCGTTGATCTGAATGTGGTTCGTGATCGACGCGGCCGCCGAGCCACCCGAGGCACCGGCAAGAGCGCTGCCCATATCGGCGCGCGCAGATTCGGCCACACTGGCGATCCGCGCATCAGCGATGCTTTGAGTAGCCCGAGCCATATCGGCGCGCGCGCTCTTAGCGAACCCTGCCATGCGCTCGGTCGCACGATTGGTGGCGATGAAGCCGGAGCGATTGACGAACTCGAGTTCCCGCCCTTGCTCCCCAACCATTCGCCAGCCCGGCCTGAATGTCCCGCCGGTCGCGCGTTTTTGCGCCTGATGCATGGGATGGTTTTTAGGGAATGGACGGTCGGAGGAACCGAGTGTGGAAAGCCTCGGCCCGAGGCCGACCTTGCCTGTCTCAATGACCGCGCCAGCTTTGGGTGCCGTTGTGCCGTGCCATTTCTCATAGAGCCAATCATAGCCTCTCATAGCCGTGCCAACACCCGGGGTTGCCCGCAAGGAACTGTCCATACCCTCCCGGTTCTTCTTCTGCCAATCTGCAAGTTCTTCGGGGTTTTCCGGCGCACCATTCAACGCTAAGAAGCCTTGCACGGCCGCCAGAGATCCACTGATCGTCAGGCGAGCAAGAGATCGGTTCATTCGGCCAACAGCTTTGCCCGTCGTCGTCGCCGCAGTATTCATTGCCGTTCCGATGCCGCCAATACTGCCAATGACGCCGACGATGGCTCCACCGAAGCGGGCTACGGAAGCAATCATTTTTCCCACAGAAGAAAGTGTTTTTGCCAGTACCGCGCCGCCGATGATTACGCCGAAGTTTTCCCAGCCGCCGACCATATCGGACACCTCGGTGATAACCTCGCCGACTTTACCCCCGACCTTCCCCATGCCCGACGCAACTTCGCCAATGATGGGTACGACCTTCTCAAGTTTGTCACCTGCAGCGACGGCGAACCTCTTAACCTCATCTTGGTTGTCACGAAGGTAGACATTGAAACGGCTCATGACGTCACCGACGACCGGCATGAACTCTTTGCCCAGCGTGTTGCGAACGCCCGTCAGACCACCTTTCAATTCAGTGAGAGATGCGCGAAACTCAGCCGCCGACTTGATCGTGATGCGATCCAGAACCCGGCCCGTTTTCTCACCATTGTCTCCCAGACGCTTGAGCTCTTCGCCGTTGTTCTTAAGGAGCGGAACAAGGGCAGTCGAGTCCGATGCCATTGCTTCCATGTAGAAGGTCATTTGCTGCTGAGAGACGCCCGCCTTTTCAAGGCTTGAGACGTAGAGCTGCAGCGCTTCTGGGCCGGAAAGCTCTTTGAACTGATCGATCGTTACGCCGACTTTGGGAGCGATGTTCTCGAAGAAGTCAGCCATTGGGCCACCGCCGGTTTCGAGAAAATCACCAACGCGGTCGTTCACATCCTTCAGGATGTCGCCGAGCTTGTCCTGCTCAATCCCAACGCTTTCCGCAGCAATAGCCATTCGCTGGAATTCGGTTGTGTTGGCATTCGCCATGGCAGACATCTGCTCGACTTCACGTGCAGCTTCTGCCGTTCCGCGCGCGATACCCACCACGGCGGCGCCAGCGGCACCAATGCCGATCGCAGTGCTTCTGGCCACCCGACCGACTTCTCTGGTCATGGTGCGGAAATCATTACCGACCCGCTGAGAGGCTTGCGCCGCGCGGGTCCAACGCGCCTGCTTTCCGCGCAGCCTATCGAGCGTTCGGCCTAGATCCTCGTACTCGCGATCAAGCGCTTCAACAGAGCGCCCCTGCTTTTCGAGAATCCTGCGCTGCTTTGAGAGCTCTCTCTGTCGGTCGGTGACGACCTTAATCTCTTTGCCTACGCCCTCAAGTCCCGAGCGCAGAACGCCGATATTCTTCTTAACCGAACGCTCCAACACCGAGCCGATCTGGACCCTGGCGTTAAGTTTTTGTTGCGCCATCGCTTAGCCCCTCGATCCACCAAAGGAAGCGCGACACCCGCATCCCAAGTATTTCAGACTGACCCCAGCCGGTGTGCCGCGCCAGCGCCAGAGCGCCCGCACGTATCTGCTCCGGGGTCAGCCGTAAAAAAAATCTAAAGCCTTCTGCAGACGCGCGTAGTCCCGCATTTTCGCAGAGTGCAGGTCGGTTGGACTGATCTCGGCGAGATTGGCGATCAAGGCGATTTCGGTGTCGGCGCTTCCACCCGCTTGCTGTGATGCCAGCTGATCTTCTAGAGAGGGCTCGCGAAGTTTCAGCTTGGTCACCTTCGTGCCGGCGATTTCCAGACCCCGAACCAGATCGACTGTGTAGGAGCCATCGGCCCCTTCGGTGATGTAGGTCGGCAGACCATTTTTTTCTTTTTGATCTTTGGACATGCGCCCTCCTTACATTCCGAGCGCGGTGCGCCGCGCTTCCAACTGATCCACGCCGTTAATCACGCGCTTCATGTTCGGCACATCGATGTCGTGAATTTGGCGCCCGCCGAGCTCTTCCGAGTAAGCATCGAGGCGTACGGTGATGGTGAGCCGGGCAGGCTGGCCCGGTGTCCAGGTGCCGCGCTCGATGCGGGTCACCTTGCCGCGCAGGCGATGCACCGCGGCTTTGACTGTCCCATCGTAGCTCTCGACAGAACCACGCGCGGTGAAGTTGACGCCCCGGCCTTCCTCGACGCCCCAGATCGACAGCACGTCGAAATCATAGGCGGTGAGGACGAAGGACGCCTCAAGCCCCTCCATCCCCATATCGAGCGCAATCGGCGCGTCCATGCCACCGGCCCGGTGATCCTCGGTCTGCACCGCGAGGTTGGGCGGGGTGTATTCGGAGACGTTGCCGGCGTAGCCGCGCCCGTCCACGAACAGGTTAAAGTTTTTCAGGATATCGCGCGCAGCCATTAGCTAAGAGCCTCCGTGATGTAGGTATCCACCAGATGCGAGCGGAACGTGATGTGCTCGGCCGGATACGGCGGGGTGAAATCGAGGTTAAAATAGACCTTGCCCTCGGCGATGGCCGCGGGAGTGTTCAGGTCCGGGTCGGGAAAGCAGCGACCGCCAAGCAAGGCGCCGAGCTCGACCAGCTGGGCAATGTACCCGTTCACGCCGTCAGCGACGTCCTCCAGATACGTTTTCGTGATGTTGCGGTCCACGGCCCACATATGAGCGCGCTGCAGACTTTCGTGGAGAATATCGGCCGTCCGGCGCACCGAGATGAACTGCCACTTCGGGTCCTCGGTCGGCACTCGGTTGCCCCAGAGCCGGAAGCCGTCCTGCCGGATGATCGTGGCCACGTCATTCTCGTTCAAAAGGTTGGCGCGGGAAACCGCATCCCCCAGCTTGAAGTCCACCGGACGCGCGGTCCCGACGATGCCAAAGACGCCCTTGTTGGAGGGGGAGTGCCAGAAGCCGGCGTCGTTGTCGGTGCGCGCGATCACGCCCGCGATCCGCGCCGAGCTCGGCTCGACCACGACAGCGCCATCGCCGTCCAAAACCTTGACCCAAGGATCGACCACGTAGACGCGGCCGGAGGTTCCCCAATCGCCCGCGTAAGTCTGCGCTTCGTCGTCCGTTGTGTTCGGCCCATCAGCGACGATGATCGCGCGCAGGCGGGCCGCGATGCCTTCGAGCTCGGACACGACCGGGTTCGCGGCCGAGGTGGGTCGCTGGTGCGTCCAACCCGGAGCGATCAGGATGCGGGGGGTATGCCCGACGACTGACTCGGCGCCGGCCAGAGCGTGGACGCCCTCATAATTGCCAGTAGCTGCGTTCACACCGCCCGCAACATTCGCCAGCGTAGCGTCCTCGTCGGCGCCCTCTTCGACACGGACCACGATCACGACCGCGCCGATCTGGTCGAAGATGCCATCAAGCGCGGCCGGTAGAGTGCCTTTACCATCGCCGACTGCGTCCAGCTTGGCCGCTTCGGTACGCGAACCCGCAATCAGAACCGGAGTGTTTATGGGGAAGGCAGCGGCGTCCGCGTCAGGCGCGGTCCCCACAATGCCGATTACACCAGATCGAACCGTCCGGATCGACCGCGCGCCGGTGTCCACCTCGATCACTTCAACGCCGTGAAGGAATGCCATTTTATACGCCTCGAAAATTGCCGCCAGTTGCAGCGATCATCGACAGGAAGGCCGCCCCTTTCCTCTGGCGGGTTCCCCGCCGCCTATCGGCCCAGCCCGCAGGCTTCGGCCAGATCACCCGGCGAGTAGGTGTGCGGCTTCTTCAGCCCGATGGCATAGGCGCAGAGCTCAGAGCAGAACCAGCCCCGGTCGCTCTTGATATCGACAGGCAGCGCCGACAGCGCTGCGCCGATAATGTCATAGGGCAGACCGACTTCGTCTAGCGCTGCAGACCAAGCCTCGCCCATAACGATGCCGACCCGCGCGAACTCCCAATGGCCTCGGTGAAACTGGATCGTCCGCTCGCGAACGCAATTGCCGTCGCGCTTCGATGCTGACACCGCCCGCGCCGACCCGCCGGGCTGCGGCTGGATGGCAACAAGCTCGCAATGCGAAAAACGGCTGCGCGTTATCAAACGCACAGCCGCATCCTGCCAAGTCCCCGGCGCCTTGTAGAAGGCGAGCGTGGTATGCATCAGTCAGACCAATGCTTATCGTCGGTATAGTCTGACGGGATGCCATCGGGGAACTCGCCGGTGCCGTCCTTCATATCCCACGACACCGCGTAGATTTCTGCGGCCGCTTCCTTGCCTTTGCGGACCATTTCGAGAACCTGGGCCGGCGTAAGGCTATGCATTACGTTATCCGCATCCCGAAACGGGATCACCGCTGCCGTGTGGCCCGCAGCTAGTAGCTCCCGCGCCGTATCGCCGAGCGCGATCATGTTGATTTGATCAGCTGGGCGCCCTTGCACGGGGATGGAGCCATAGCCATCAATAGCCACCAGCGCACCGCGCTCTAGCCTGCGATCCCGCTCACGATTGACATCTCTGTGGCTGGGCGAGGGTTTGGCCGATACATCGAAAGTGACCAGTACGTGGTCAGCCTCGACGGTCCATTCAGAAGGATCGCGGTCAAGCGCCACTTCGGTTGCAGGATCGTGCTGCGGGTTACTTATGACAGGGAGACGACCATGCTCTGCCAGTGTCTCATCAGTGACTGGCGTCCCATCGTCGTAGAACCACTTAGGGCGCTGGCCCACGCGAACGACCACACCGTCTTTTACCTCTGCATACATGTCCACTAGCCGTAAACCTTCTTCCAGACGCCGCCATCGCGGGCGTGATATTCAGCCTCTTTCCACACGCCGCCATCGCGCGCGTAGAGCGTATCAACCGGCTTCCAGACGCCGCCGTCTTTGACGTAATATTCCTGAAGTTTGCCGCGTGGGGCCGGGTCGCCGTAGGTGCCGACCGATATGAAGTCGATAAAGGCGGTCATATCAATCGGAGTGAAGGACCGGGACGCTATGACCACAGTCCAACCATCGTTTAAGTACTTGCTCGATGCCGAAAAGAGGTCTGCAGTTATGGCTTCGCTCGCAGGCTCGGGTGTTCCGTACGCCCACTGCTGACCATGCCATTTGTCACCCCTCTTTCGGAAGCGCATCCACACCCACTGGTCTTCGGGGTCTACGCCCGTAATGCCAGAGGCAGCTGTTCCGTTTACGTTTAGGTTAACGATAGTCTCACTGGTTTCATTCCGCAGGTTTACCGAGTAGTCATCGAAGGCAAGAATCAAGAACGCGCTTCGGGAACTCCCCCCGGACAGTCGAACAAGAATCAAATATTCTAGGTCCGTGTTTGACAAGCCATCTACGCGGTAGTTGTCGGGGATCAAGTCGAGGTTGGCCAGGTATAAGCCATCCACCAGTTCTATCTTTAGCGATTGACCACCGATAAGGCTCGGTGAGGCAACTAGGCTAACTGTGTCACCTTGGGAATAGTTTGCTCGGGTGAACGGGTTGCCCGCCGACATGTCGTATTCGTACTGGGCCATGCCTTACACCTTTGCCCAGAAGTCGCCGTTCGAGCCGCCCGAAGGGTCGGACGAACTGATCGTTACGCTTCGTTCCGCCATACTTCCGATCCCAAGATTGGACCTCGCGCCGGAAGGTGAACTGGCCCCCGTTCCGCCATTGTTTATCCCCAAATCTTGGCCGGACCAATCGCCGTTGTTTACCTTGTCTTTGCCGGCAAGCGCACCGAATGTCGGCTTGTTAGTCAGCAGATTGTAGTCGGTCGGACCGGCAGGGCCTTCCGGGCCTTCCGGCCCAGCCGGACCTTCCGGGCCTACAGGGCCAGTGTCGCCTTGCGGTCCTTCCGGTCCCACTGATCCGGTTTCGCCTTTAACGCCCTGCGGCCCCCGCGGGCCGGTCTCGCCTTGTGGTCCAGTATCGCCCTTGTCGCCTTTAAGGCGCACGGCCTGCGTGACGACAACTTGCTCCTCGCCAGTTTCGATCCCGTCGAGTACCGGCGCAATGCGGGTGACGCGCAAAGTCATGGCCGCACCGTTTCGAGGACTTCCACCGTGCCGGACACATATGAACGCACCTCGCCTGCTGGCTCAGTAAGGCGCATTTCGTAGGGCATCGCACCCCCGTTCGGATAACGGATTGTGGTTTCAGGCGGAACGGTTAGCGAGACCGCCCCGGCGGGACCGTCAATCTGCAGGTGCCCGCTGGCGACCGTGTATTCGAGGATGCGGTCGCCACGGTCGATAGACAATATCGCATCCCACCCCGTCAGGTCGATCTCCGTTACAGTCTCGCCTTCTACATCGTCAAACAGAAGGGTTTCCTGCCATGTCGCGCCGCACACGCAGCTAAGGTTGATTTCAGCGCGGATGCTCATTGTCAGGCTCCGATTGCGTAAACTTGAATACGGCCCGCGACAAAGGGAGCATCGCTCTCACAGGAAAACCGAAGGCGATCCTCCGCCGTAGCTGCCGTGCGGATTTCCGCCTCGACGCCCTCGTTGATCTGCGAGACTTCCTCCTCAATAGCCAGAAGTTGCGTAATGTCGCCTTTCAACTCGTGGATCGCAGTTCGCTCGTTGGGATCGTTCATAAACTTCAAAACGAAAAGCCCCGAGAAAATACGGTCGTCGAGAATGTCCCCCGCATACATATAATCGAAGGCCGGTGAATTAACCGGCTGCGCGGTCAGTTGTAGATGAGGGACTGCCGGATCGTAATAGTCTCCGGAATTATCAAACCAACCGCTTGAATTGCCAAGTTGCATATAAAAATCTTCGCGGTGGGTAGGGGGACTTTGCAGCGTCAGGCCAATAGTCCGCACCAGATAAATCTTGGCGCCGGTGACGTTGAGAACGTCGACATTAAATGTGGGCGACGTAACCTTTGTCTCCGCGACTTTGGTGATTAGACCAGAACCGAGATTGCCGCCTGCGGACATGAGCGATTGCACGGTCGCATAGCGCGCCTCACCACTACTAACGTCCTGCATCATCACCCGGTCAGCTTGGGTGACCTCCGGCATCGGGGACGCGGAGCCCACCATTTTAGAGTGCATCCAGAGTGCGAACTGGCCCTCGGTCAGCGCCGACCAACCGCCGGTCAACGGGTTCCAACGCTTCAACGTATTCTGGCTGTCATGGTGCCAGAGCTTAGAGGTGTCGCCCGGCGCGCTGTTGCCGAACTTGATGTCCGCAAAACCGGACGTTTGAAGTAGGCGCGCGAGGGCAACCCGCCCATCGACCGGGGCCGCAGAGTTAAGGTTCTGCCCCGAAGCCGTGACGATCTTGTGGATATCAGGATTGAATGCGGTCATCTGTTATTCTCCAATTAGGCGGTTAGTTGCGCGGCCATATCGGTTAGGCCAACCACCACGTTGTCGCCCGTTGTCGTGACAGAGACACCGGAGCTGGCCTTGATCTTGCGGAATTGCAGGTTTGACCCGCTCGCTCCCTTGTAAACAGCGCCAGCACCGTCTCCGACATTCGCACCGCCCGAGATTGTGCCGGTCCCGGCCCCAAGGCCCGCAAGAAAGTCCTCGCGCGCCATCTGGACGTGCGATCCGTCCGACGCCTTACGGACAGCAATCGTGTCCTCGCCGTCGATGGTGTCAGCTGTATCAAGCGTGCTCCAATCAATCGCGTGGGTGCGATCCTGTGTGAAGTCGCCGCCCCCGGACAGGCCGGTGCCAGTGTCAACCCGGCGCGATGCGATTACGTTGTCACTCGGGTTCAAAAGGATAGACACGTTCGCCGTGTCGGAGACCACGATGATGATCCGAACCGTCAACGCCGTGGCGATGCCCTGCGCTGCTGTAAATTTCTCTGTCGCCGGATAATCCGCGACGGCAAACAGATCACCGTCCCCATCGACCAGACCAACTTCGCGCACCGTAAACGGTCCTGCCGCCTCCGGGATCGTCGCTTCAGCGATCAACCAATTAGCGTTTTGAGCATCACGCGCCACGCTCGCAAGCTGCACGTCATAAACCTCATTTACCAATTCGGTCATGGTCTCGGTGGGGGCAACAGCGTTGCCTAGACCGTCGCCGACGACCATTCTTGTAAGGTCGATGTCCGTGCCGTTGGCAATCGCGCCTGCGATCTTGCCTTGGCCTGCTAGCGTAACAAGTGCGCCCATGATTTATGCTCCGGGGTAAATGGTTGTGACTGTTTTGGCGCTCAACCCTGCGCCGATATGGGCATAGGGCCGCGCAACGATAAGATCGGCCACGAACGGGCCAATAGTTCGCGTCAGGCGCGAATGTATCGCGCCGCCGACGTGCGTCGCCCACGTCCGAGTTCGGCGGAACAGGATGTACTCCAGAAGAGAACGAACGTTCTTCGACCGCAGCGCTACGCGGGCGATCAGCTCGGTGTCCTTGCGCTTGAATATCTCGTCAGGCTCGAGATCAATGACGAGACGAAAGCGATACGGCTGACCGCTGTATTCGAACCATTCCTCAATCTGAACGTCCTGCCCTACGGCGGCAATGCCGACGCGCAAGCCGAATGCGGTCCCCTTTTTCTGATGGACTTCAAGCGATGCACGGATAACCGCACGCTTACGCTCGTCGCTCCATGCAGGGCTCCATTCATCAACGGAATACTCCCACGCGAGCGCGGGGAGTTGATCCGGTGGGCATTCATCAGCGACGGTGACACGGCGCACGATGTCCGCGTCAATATCTAGAACGCGATCAGCCGGCGCCGCGAGAGATTGCTCGAACGCGGTCGCATTAACCGGCAGAAGCGATGCAGCTTTGCTCAAGACAAAACCTCCACTTCAACGTTGATACCGGCTGCGCGAGCGATCCCCTTTGGGCCGGGGTCAATGTCGCCGTTGGCGTCGGTCGCGGAAAGGTAAAGGTTCACGTCATCGACAATCGCCGCCCCAGAGGTATCGGTGACGTGAAGCGCGGCTGCTATCGCGCTGTCGGATATCTTCATACCGACCTTCCGCCGACTGTCGAGATAAGCACCGAGGCGCGTGAGTGCGGTCCGGCGCACGACTTCCATGTCGGGGCCATAAGGCACCTGGAGGACTGCATCTATCGTGAACGGATAGTCATTCGCCGCTTCGATAATGACCCAATCCGTAAGCGGCCGGATCGCTTGCTGGCGCGTAACCTGCCGGGTGCGCGACGTGTAGTCCGCATACTTGATCGTGCGCGCGTCCAGAGAATTGGCAACCGCATCAAGCACGGCTGGCACTGGAACGCCATTTCCATCCTTCGAGGCGGTCACCACAAGCACTTGACCGGGGGCGCAAAGCCCCGATTGCGGGCCATAGATCGCAGCGTCACCCACGTTCGGATGGGCCGCGAGAGCGAAAAACAGATATGCACCCTCCGGACCGGCTGTAGACAACGCCTCGACGGCTAGCTGCCTGCGCCGGCGAAGGCTAGCATCGCTCTCGCCATCGAAGCGAGCCACACCGAACTCGGCTGCGATATGCTCGAGGTCGTGGCCTGATGCATACGCCAGCCGAACCGACTTCGCGGCATCGTTGACCCGCTGCTTCAGCAAGATATCAAAATACGCCTCGACCTGCATCAGGATAACCGCTGGGTCTGTTTCCAGAGCGCTGGCATCGTATTCAATACCCACCGCCCGTGCTGCCTCGGTGAAGCGGGCCATGCGGTCGGCCAAATTGCCCTCATAGTCGAGAGCCTTGACGGCATCGATGGCGGGCAGACGGGCGAGGTCAATATCGACAAATCTGCTCATTGGATAACAACCCCCTCCAACGTGAACGGCGCCCCGTCCTCAATCATTCTAAGATCGACATCCAGTTCTATGCGGCCCGGTTGGAGATCCACGGCGCGCACCTCTTCGACCTCGACGCGCGGCTCCCAGCGGGAGATCGCCACAGCCGTCGCGGTGTAGATTTCCAGCACGGTCGAGCTGTTGAGAGGCGCATCCACCAAGCGGTACAGATCACTGCCGTAGTCGCGGCGCATCACCCGACTGCCAACCGGCGTAGTCAGGATGTTGGAGATGGACTGCCGAAGATGGTCAATGCCATCCAGAGGCGCTCCGGTCGATGCGTTCATGCCAATCATGCCCGGATCATCGGCCGCGACCCGCCGCGTTTCCTCTGGCGGGTTCCCCCGAGCGGCCTTAAACCGGCTCGCCGGTAGTACCCGGCCCTGAAGTTACACCGGAGTGCTGGTGATCGTCGCCGATGTTCCGCCCGTTATGCGTGACCGAACCGCCCTCGACCGCCACGCCTGCGCCGGAAATCGTCAAGGATACCCCACCAACCGACAGATTAATGCTATCGGGCAGCATCACCAGAGCAGCATCGCCAAGATGGACCTCAACGGCTTCACCGGCGGAGGATGGGGCAGGCATGCCTTTCTGGAACGCCGCCCCGAGGATAACGCCCTGCGCGGTGTCGCCGCTTTCGGCCAGAACCCAGACTTGCTCGCCGACAGCCGGAGGCGCCCAGACCTTCGCGGCCCCGGCGCGCATGGCCATGAAGGGGAGCTCGGCGCTTTCCGCCTCGGCGCCGAAGGAGACGCGCGCCCGCGCCTTGCCCGGATCGACTGAGACGACCCGCGCGACCCGAACCATCGACGCCGAACGGCGCTCCGCTTCTGCCGCTTGAAAGCTCACAGGTCCGGCGCCGGCACGATTTGCCGATAGTCGTCGATGTGATCCGGCCCGGTGTCCGGCTCGATGCCGAGAAAGACAGTATCCGGCACAGCTAGTGGGCATTCCCAGACGGACGCGCCGAGATGCACCAGCTGCTCCCACTCGACCACCCATACCTCGTACTGGTCCAAATCGGGATCGAACGGGTCAGGCCCGACGAGCGTAACGCGCGCCGGCCCGACCGGCTGGCCCCAGCGGTTGAGATGAACCAAATGCGCCAGCTTTGATGCACCCTTGCGAACTTGCCTCTGCACGTCCGCAGTCCGAAACCCGAGGATCAGGCGCGCGCGCCACCGGGTCAGGACTGCCAGCTGCTCGGTACCCGGATCGGCGTCCGGCGCCGCCTCCATGTCCTCAAGATCCACGACCACGGCCGGGAGAGGCAGCGCTTCGCGCTCGCTCGGATACGATTGCACTGAGGCGACGGCCGGCATGCCATTCGAAATATTCGAGACGACCGCGTCATGCAGGGCATCCAGATCAATCTCTGTGTTTGCGTTCACCCGCCCACCTCATAGATTGTGCGCGCACGGATTTCGGCGCGGAAATTGCGAAAGAACACCGCGTCGATTTCATCGAAAACCTCGTCCTCGATGAAAATCGACCCCTCGTCCTCGATATCGAATTTCGCCTCGGCGATTGGATACCGACTACGACCGACGCGGCGCATGATAGTGCGCTGGCCTTTGCGGTTCTTGGCGACGAAACCGTCCTTCACGGATCGGCCCGCCATCGACGCTCCGCCCGGCGCGGCCTTCGGCCGTCCCTTAAAAGCCGAAGCGCGCAAATCGTTGAGACCGAACCACATGCGAACACTACCCAGATCGCCGCCGCCCCGGTTAAACCGAAATCCCGCCATCCGCTTGCGGAGCTCGGCTGCGGAGCGCAGCCCCAGCCGTTCGCGTAGCCCCTTCCGGGCTTGGGTTTTCATGTTCGAAGCCGTCCGGCGCAGCGCACGCGAGTAGGCGAGGGCGATCTGCTTTTCAGACGCTCCAAACTCGTCCGCGATGCGGCGCAATTCTGAAGCATCGAAGTCAAAATGCAGCACCACCGGCCTCCTGCTTCACCAGAGGGAGAAGCGCCATGCCGGTACCGTCCTCCTGCGGATCGCCGAGCGCGACGTAAAGGACACCGCCGATGGTCACCTCGTCACGGCGCTGGACGCCGGCCAGATCGGCCGCGCGAGCCGTGAAACGCGGCTGCGAGCCGTCGAGTGAATACTCACCCAGCTGCGCGTCGAGGAACGGCTCGTCAAAGATACCGGAGACGGAACGCGAAGCGCCCTCCGCAGACTCGATGGACGCCTCAACAGCAAAATCATCGGTCTGTAGGAAGGCGCCCAAGTCTTCCCAATCAGGAGACGGCATAGCCGTCAGCCCTTCTTGGCGTTGGCCCCAGCTGCGGCGGGAGCCTTCGCAGGTTTAGCCGGAGCCTTATCGGTTTTGGCGGGCGCCTTCGCGGGCTGGCCACCTTCGTCGGAATCATCGTCGTCCTTGGCGAGAACCGCTTTTTCCCGTTCCAAGATAGGCTTTGCGTCCGCTTCGGGCATCGTGACGGTTTGGCCCTTTGTGCGGATTTTGCCCTCATAGACAAAAGCGCTGGTGACCTTGAGTTTAACAGTTTTCGACATCATGCCGCTCCGATAATTGAAGAAAAAAACCTCGACCGCCTAAGCAGCCGAGCAGTCAGGGGGGTTAGGAGGCGTCAGAGCCGTAGCAGAAGCTCTCAACGCGGCGAAGGAGGATATCGACGTCCTGCATGGTGACGATCCGGAGACGGCCCTTTTTCGAATTGGAGTAAGGATCGACAGTGATATCGAGCCCGCCCCACATACCGACGACCACGTCAGCCCAGTTGCCGAAGAACAGGTCGCCCGCGACGATCTGGTTTGTGACTTCGGAGCGATAGCCGTTCACCGTGTTGCCGCTTTCCCAGATGGGCGAGCCGTTGGTGCCGTCGAACTTCTCGGTAGTCTTCAGGTGGCCACGCATGCCGGCGCCCATCGCATAGGCCATCGAATTGACGTCCGCGTTGTCCGAGGCGATCTTGGTCTCCATCTGCACCACTTCGGCGTAGGTCGGCAGAGCCGCACCACCACCGGAGGCAGCACCGCCGAAGTCTACCGCGTTCACGCCGGCATAGTTTTTGATGCCGCGCGGCTGATTGTTCGACCCGGTGCCGTAGAAACCAGCCTTATCGATGGTAAGCGCGAGAGCCGATGCCAGATCGCGACGGACCAGCGCCTCCATGTCGATGCTGGACTGCTTCAACAGCTTACGCGTGATCTCCGAATAGGCGGCGACGGTCTTCGGCGACATGGCCAACTGGCCGAGCTCCAGACCGTCCTCGGTCGCGTCCTCGTCCTCACCGATCCAGTAGCCGGAAGCACCCGACGCTTGCAGCGGAATATCCACGTTGCCGACCAGACCGGACAATGGCGTGGCTAGACGCATGAGCACTGCACGGTTGCGCAGCATGTCGATGAACGACTGAGACATCAGCGTAGTGGCGATGGCGTTACCACCCGTATCGCCGTCAGCTGCCCCGCTGGTCCCCGAGTTGAGCGCGCGGGTCAGAACTTCAGGCGGCACCATGATGCCCTCGGCCGAACGGCCCATTGCCTGCGCGGCCGCTTCCGACGCTTCGAATTCAAACGCGGCGGCTTCCTGTGCGCGACGGTTGGTCGGATCGGACAGCGCGCGGATTGCGCGGACGAAGGAGAACTGGTCCTGCTCGCGCTCGGTCAGGCCCGCATTGTGGCGATCCGACAGCGGCGTGGCATTGCGACGACCGCCGTCCAGATGATCGAGCAGCGCCTGACGGAACTGATCAACATCCTGCCCATCACGAACGGCATCACGTGCCAGATCGTCGGCACCATACTGCTCGCCCATTTCCATGATCGAGCGAACGCGAGCGCGCTCGGCTTCGGAGCCAGTGCGCTGCGCTTGGCGGGTGTTTTCACCCGCCTCCTCAATCGTTTCGAGGACTTCAACGATCTTGCCGTCCTTGTCCACCATTGCGCGCACGAGGTTGCCCGCGCTGTCCCGCAAAATTCGTTCCATAGTTTCGCTCCGTTCCTGCGATTGATTGGACGCACCCTCGTCCGCATTTGTCGCTTCAGTATCGGAAGCCGCCCCGCTGGCTTCCTCTGGCGGGTTCCCCGCGTCCATTTCGCGACCGACGCCGACCGAGGGATCGGCAGCGACAGCGACGATGGACACCTCGTAGGGCTCCCAATCGAGAACCCGAACCATATCGGCCTGCCCGGCGCGCTCCTCGACCTCGATCTTGTGAACCATGTAGCCAACCGAGACGTGGCGCCGGATGCCGTCCACCACGTCCTGCCAGATTTCATCGGCCCGAGCGCCGCGCCCGAACTTGACCACGGCCCGCCCGCGGCGATCCGCATCGATGCGCGCCTCGGTCACGACGCCGATCTGGTCGTCCCAATCGTGATTGACGAGCAGCGCTGCGCCACCCAGCATCCGATCCATCCGAACGGAGGCAGGATCATGCGAAAGCACCTCGACGCCGAACCAGCGCTCGACCTCGATCTCCGAAGAGAAGGCGAGCTCGACCGTCCGCGCTTCTTCGTCAATTTTGCCGACCGATGCGACCCGAGCCAGACCACGCTGCCCGCCCTCGCGTGCGGCGTTGATCTGCTCCGGCGTGACCGACCGAGTAAGAGAGCGACCGACGAGATCAGCTGCCGTCAGCACCCGAGCCCCCGTCGCCTTGGTTTCCGGCACTTTGACCGGCTGAGTTTGCTGAGCCATTAGACCCCTCCGCTTTCTGAAGAACGACCGCGCTGATGATTTCCTCGGGAATTCCAGCGGCGCGCATGTCAGCGATATCCCGAGCGATATCGCGCCAAACCGTCTGTGGGTCTTGGCCGCGATCACGGATGATCTGCGACGGAGACATCAGAAGGTTATTCTTTGCCGTCACGGCAGCTTTCACGTCCGCGTTCGGATCGATCCAATCCCAGCGGCGCGGTTGCCATGCGACCTGTGAGAACTTGCCCAGCTTCTCGGCTGGCAGGGGCTTGCCGCCGCGCTTGATCTTTCCAGCGACCAGCGACCGCTTCAGCCAGCGCGTGAATATCGGCGCCATCAGGCTCTCCACTACCCACTCCTGCAGGTCTTTCCAGTGTTCGCGCTCGTCGATGGTCCCCTGCCGGATAGACGAGTAATTCACGCCCTCAAGATCAGATGCCAGATTGTTGTAGGCGACCCCGAGCCCGGCCGAGATGCCGCGCAGCTGGTGCTTAGCGAACACCGCGAACTCTCCCGAGGGATAGGTCGGGTTGTATTCCTTGAACCGCGCGCCGGCAGGGAGCTCATGATAGACGCCCGCCTCGCTTTCGATTTCCACCTCGATGGGCTCATCATTCTCGTCCACGGCGTCTGCGCCGTAGCCTTCATCCCACTCGATAAAGCCAGCTTTGTTCGCGCCCTCGCGTGCGTTGACCAGAGCCGCCTTCTCGACTTGCTCCAGCTGGTGCATCCGCCAGAGCGCCGTCGCCATCCACGGCAGGCCGCGTTTCTGGCCGATCATGTCCGACACAAACGGATGGATGATCTGATCGGCCGGAATGCGGACGAAGGACCGACCGCCATAGGAGTAGTCGCTCTCTTCGGCCGCGGTGGTGGTGAAGTAGTAGGCGACCGGACGACCGTACTGGCTGAACTCGATGCCGTGCCGGATGAACCGACCGCCGGCCAGCTTGACCTCGTCCAGATCAACCGGGCAGCGCTGCGGATCAATCACGTTAAGCGCGAAGCCCCACGGCCCAGCATCACGGCCGGTCACGATCTGCACGAAGAACTCGCCATCGCGCGCCGCGGTCTGGACCGCGAGCCCTTGCAACTGACGAAGGGGTAGGCGCCCGGTCACGTCGCAATTCTCGGCCTTCGACCATTCGGCCCACGCCGCTTCGATTGCCGCATTAGCCTCCATGTCGAGCGAGCCGTCATCGTCTTTCGACTGCGCCTGCATCTGGATGCCGCGCGGCCCGATGATATTTTGCCTGACCATGCGCAGGAAGGCGCGACCGTGGTCGTTGTTCGCCGCCTGCTCACGCGAGCGCGCGACCAGCGCCCGGAGGTTCCGCCGGATTACATCGTCGGCCGTCAGCGGCGTGGTCGACCAATTACCGGTCAGCCGGTCGGATTGCCCGGCGTCGAACATACGCCGCCCGGCGCCGACACTGCGGCCGAGACGCGGCGCGCGCTTCTTGCCGACCTTCGGCACGTTGCTGGGCGCGTCCACGACGCGCGGCTCCTGCCGCTGCTGCGGCTCCCGCTTTCCGAACCACCGCATCAGCTAAACCTCACGCGCATCACGCGGCCGAGACGACCGCCCTTCTTGCCAGCCTTCTCGGCTTGCACTTGCGCACGATACTGCGCGCGCAGCTTGATCAGATCGGCAATCGGCGTCCGCGTCAGGCTGCGGTTATTGATCGAGTAGGACTGCTGGTCGAGCGTGGCGCGACCCTCGATCACAGCCTCGACGGCTTCCAGCACCTTGACCGCATGCGACCGACCGTCGAACGGCCCCTCAACCGCCGACAAATCCTGCAGGACTTTGACCTGCCCGTCCTCGAGTAGCCGCGTCTCGAATGTGTCGACGGCCCGCAGCTGCCACCAATATGTGCCGGGAGCCCACGCGGCCGTGGCATCCGCCGTCGCCGAGAAGGTGAACTCGTCACCATTGCGCGCCGCATCGAGTGTGATCGCCTGCGGCCCGCGCAGGATCAGCGTCAGACCCCACTCGGGCGCCGAATATTCAGGATAGGACAGCGACACACTGAACGTGATGCCCGCCGCGATTTCATTAGGGATTGAACCGGCCACAGCCTCACCATCTTGACGTCAGCGCCCGCGCCGCTTCTTCGGGCGCCACACTCTCTTTGCGCCAGCATCGCCACGCGGCCGCGCTTGTTCCTCTGGCGGGTTCCCCGCTTCGACTTCCGCGACGGCCGCGTCCTCTTCCTCGTCGCCCTCCGGCTCGACCGGATCGGCCTTCGCGGCGAGCCCGCGCACCAAACGGGCGATGTTCGGGTTAACCAGCTTGAGCGCGGCATAGGCATAGACGCGGCAATCGAGCGCCTCGTTGCGATCCCGCGTCTTGTGCCATTGGCGCACCGCGAAACCGCGCGACATCTTGGTGCGCAGCGCCTCGGCCGTGGCCTGAGCGAACCATTCCGGCTCGCGCGTGTCCGGCACATGGCAGAAGCCCGGCCCCGGCTCCGCGATGCCGAACCGCCGCGAGACGATCACCTTGGCCTCATCTACGCCGACAGGAAAAAGATGCACGACCCGCGCACGCCGTGAGCGCACCCGGCTTGGCGCAGATACAACAGGACGCCCCCATCCGGGGACACCTTTGATCGCGAAAAGCCGTCGGCCGGTCTTGCCGCGCGCGTATTCATATGCCGCCTGCGTCAAACCTCCTCCGCCGCCGGTGTCGAGACAGGCGCCGGAGATCGCCAGCTGGGCGCCGCTTTCATGTTCGAAGGTTTCCCCGAGGACGGCGTCGAGCTCCTCCCAGACTTCGGCACGGAGCGGATCGCCCCAAAGTACGCGGTAGTCGACAGACCAACTCTCCTCGCCGAGCCCCCAGCCGACGATTTCGACCTCCAAACGATCTCCCTGCATATCGATACCGGCGGTAAGGACGGCCGCGTCCATTGGCACCGGGGCAGGGAAGGGGTGCGCGCGCGCCAAGAGCTCGGCGCTTTCTACTTGGTCGCCTTCCTCCTCCCACGTTTCCGCAAGCGAGACGTTCACGAAGGTTTGCATATCCCCCGCCGCCTTCTTGTCGAGGAAGGACTGCACCACGTCCTGCAGACGCCGGAAGCAGGAATAGAGCTCGTTGAGATGGAACGAGGCATGGCCCCGGAACGGCCGCGCGGCGATCCAGCCCGCGCCCTTGGCCTCGGCCATGCGGATCGCGCCGATGCGCTCGGCATCGGACCAGACGACGCCGCAGTCCTCGCAGATATAGCCTGCGGTTTCCGGCCGGTGGTCGCCATCCTCGCCCTTGTCCCACGTTACCTGCGACCATTTGAGATGCTGCGAGTGATCACAGTGGGGGCAGAGGACGTGGAAGCGCCGCTGGTCGCCTTCTTCGAACGCCCCCTCGATATACGACGCGCCTTTGATCGTCGGCGTCGAAATTTCCAGCAGGAGCCGCTGATCGCCGAAGGTCGCAGCGCGCTGCCAGAGCAGGGACACCGGATGCCCCTCATGCGTCCGGTCGTAGCCGTCCGTTTCGTCGCAAACGATAAAGGGAGCGGATCGGCCCCGCATGGTCTTAGGCGAACCCGACCAGCTAAACATCAAGAACCCGCCGGGGTAGGACTTCATGCGCTGGTTATTTACGCCATCGCGGCCTCTGGGCTTCGCAAGAAGTGACTGCAGGCGTTCGTTTGCGTCAATGAGCGGATTGAACTTTGTTTCAAGCCAAGTTGTTAGGTCGCCCTGGCTGGGCTGCATCATAATTTGGCTGACCGGGTTGAAGCTGATCCGATATGCCTGCGCGCAGAGCGCCGTCTGCGTTTTTCCGACCTGCGCACCCCACATCAGGGTGATCCGCATGCACCGTGGATCGGCAGTTAGATCGATCACCTCCCGTTGATACGGGGCGTTATCGAACCGCATCGGACCCGGAACTGCGTTCCCTATAGGTATCTGGATATTTTCTTCAGCCCAATCTGATGGCTTCAGGTTCGGAGGGGGGCGTAAGAATTCCCGCGCCGAACGCGTTGCACGGATTACCGCGCGCGCGTTTGAGAAATCTGCGCGCTCCTTCACTGCCCACCCTTTGCCTCTTCATCTTCTTCGGTTTCCGTAAGGTCTTCTTCATGGATCAGGTCCATATCGGCCAAAGCCGCGAGCGCGTGGTCGATTTCCTCAAGCAGCACCTCTTTGAACCGCGTTTCGTCGGCCTCACCGATAAGGCGCCTCACTGCACGGCCCGGCACCACATTGCGTAGGCCCGCTCGAACCTCCCCGAATGCTTTAATCAAAGCGCGTTGGTACTGCTCCACAGGCACGAGCTCATTCCTGTCGCGGGAAAGGTCGAGCTCGGCTTGCTCCGTTTCAGCGGCCAGCTTTCGCTTCTTTAGCTCCTCCATTGAGGAGTTGATTGCACCACTGGCTTGCGCCCGGATGTCGTCATCCCGCCACTCTCGAACCTCAGCGGAGTTGAAGCTCCACGCTTTGCCTCTCCCGCCGCGCTCTACGACGGGACATCCGCGTCTGATCCAGTCATCTAGGGTGGGCATAGAGATGCCGAGATGGTCGGCCATCTCGGTTCTGTTCAGCAGCTGCCCCCGCCGGCCCTTTCGGCTCACACGCTCACCTCATTGGGATATAATAATAAAGTCGAAATCCCGGCGCCTCGCACAAATAAATTTTCGCGCGTACGCACACCCTCATTGGAAATTTTCCAGTAAGTACCTAAAGTTACCAGACCCCTCTGGCATACTCTTGCCTTTGGCAATGTTGTCCGCCGCCCACAGTGGCTGCAGATTCGGCAGCGACCAACACGCCCTCCACTGGGTCGGATCAGTTAAGTCGAACGCATACTGTGGGAGGACATGATCGATGTGTATTTCTCCACGATCAAATGCATCCCACGACATCCCCTCAGTGAACAGCGCTTCGAAGTGCTCCCGGAATTCATCTATCGAATAGCCGAGGTGCGCCTCTACCACACGTGACCTACCGCGAGTTGACGTAATCTGCCGAATGCGATCTCCAATCCAGTCGTTACGCGCATACTTGCGTATGGCTCTTCGCTTCCGTTCCTTGTCGTTGAACGCAGGATCAAATCGATATCGCAGGCTGTACTTTTCGCTAGGCGATAGCCTTGGGTCTCTCCATGGCATACCAGCGCGGATGAAATGCTCGCCTTTTTCGTCCGGTGACGCGCTCACCAGCCAACGGCGATATGTTTTCACGTGCTCTCGCACCTGCACGGGCTTTCGCATCCGATACGCGTGCCATGCTTTTACGTGGTGGTTCGCGTTTCGCCGCGCTGTAGCCCGCACGCGCCGCTTATAGTCCCGCCGCGCCGCCCGATCACACGCACGACACTGAGATTTCTGGCGGCCCTCATCGACACGCGAATGTGTTTCTTGGCAGGTCGAGCAGACGAACAGCCCGATAGCATGAAGCCAGCGCTTGTTTGATCGGGCGAAGAAACGTCGCTCAAACCCCTCAAAGTCTCGATCATCCGACCGTCGCAGGTGGTTCCGCCAACCATTACAAACCAAGCATACCTTTTTGCGTTTCCCTGAATGCAACAACTCAGAGCACCGGGATTTCTCACACTTTGAACAAACGAACATCAAAGCCCAGCCCCTTCATTTTCATCTGCAGCGCGCCCCTCTTCAAAGGGGAGCGCGTGATCAGGACACGCCGCGAGGAACACATCATAGCCGTCGCCGATCTCGACGCGGGTCCGCGCAGTGTCCAAGCGCGAGCGCGAGGGCAGGCTGTCACGCCACGCCTCGCAAGCCGCCCGCTCAGTCTCGGTAACCGCGCCCGTCCTCTTCATGGTCGCGCACCCGCTCGCGAGCAGCAGTAACTCTACGACGCAAATGAGCAGCACGATCCTCGTCAAATTCCACAGCGGCATCCAACGCGTCCTCCTTGCCAGTGCGCCGCCCCCGGCGCCAAGCCGTGCCGAGCGCGGCAATCACCGCGACAGCACCGCCCAACGCTGCGAGCAGCCATGCCTGCAGCCTGCCGATCATTCGGCCCCCGAGCGGAACGCCCGCCAAACCACGATGCCCAAGCCAAACACGGCCAAGCCGGTGAAGCCCCAAGTGACCAGCTGATCAGAAAGCAGTGGCGCCGCCTCATTCACAACACGCTCGGCCGCGACCGCCACAGCCGCCACCCCGGTGCCTTCCTTCGCCACCTTCTTCGCCTTCTCAGGCGTGGGCTCCGGAGCAAAGCGCCGCTCGCGCTTCGGGAACTTCGTACCCCAGCTGCGCGCCGGCCCGGTGTCGATGTGCATGAACCCGAGGTGCGGATAATAGCCAAAGCCAGTGAAGCCCTCGGCGCGCGCCGCCTGCTCAAATGCCTCGGGATCGTGGTTATCCATGCGGATATCGAACGCCATGCCGCGCATGTGGTAGCTGCTTTTGGCCCCGCCGACGCGTCTATTGTGCGCCGGATCACGGTAGGCGCTGGTCACCAGCATAGGAGAGCCGAGCCGGACACGCAGCCTCTGAAGCCGGTTCATGGCGTCGACACTGAGCTTCAGGCTGCCGTCACCCTTCGACGCCATCTCGCTGGGGGAGAAGTTCTTCCACCGCCAGCCCGTTACCTTCGACCAATGAGCCGCCTCAATCATTTCTTTAGTCATTACGCCCTCCGCGTTTTGCGCCTACACGCCGCCGCAGCTGCGCCACCGTTCGCGTGAAAGCATTGTGATCGGGAAACCAAGGTGCCTGCCAGATGGACCAATTCCGCCGCTCGCGCGCAGGGATCAGCAGCCAGAGCAGCACCAGCAAGTGATAGAGCCCGCGTAAGAAGATCAGGCTGAAAACGATGTTGACCGCAGTGCCGGTCATGCCGAACCAGAGCGACCACCAAGACGGATCGAGCGAACGGATCACCAACGGAGTAAACTCCCAATAGATCGAGCGCGCGACGTAAGACACCACGACCAGCGCAATCCCGACCGACAAGCGATATGTCGGGCTTTGATCCCGGTGGAAAGCGTGCGGGGTGAACCCACGCACAACCATGTATGCGAGCACCAAGCCCGCGCCGGACAGCAACACCACCACCCAATCAACCATCACGGACCCCACGCTCTCGCTGCAACTCTTCCACTAAACTCTCCAATCGTGCCGCCCGACGCTTTACGGCATCGACGTGCGCGCGGTTGCCGCGCCGCAGTGCTTCTGCCTCGGCCCTTTGCTCGGAAGCCTCTGACGGTTGACCAGACACCCACGCCCACATTTTACGGATCACGACGCCCCTCCAGCTCCAGCACGCGCGTCAACGCATCCATGCTCGAATTTGACGCCTCGGCGATCTCTCTGATTTCGCGCGCGCTTTCGCG
Organism: Sulfitobacter sp. OXR-159; assembly: GCF_034377145.1. NCBI lineage: Bacteria > Pseudomonadati > Pseudomonadota > Alphaproteobacteria > Rhodobacterales > Roseobacteraceae > Sulfitobacter > Sulfitobacter sp. OXR-159. The sequence continues at coordinate 2,958,370 of NZ_CP139707.1, read as the reverse complement.
GCTGTCTTTGATCCGGTCGCTCTGCACTTTCTCGTAGGCTCGGAACAAATACAGACAGGCATAAGACAGCCCAAGGATCACAGCCCCCGGCAGCCCGTAGATTTCTATGAATGCGCCAGTGTCCATGGGCCTCGCTTCCGGTTCCGCCGTTGCCACGCATTACGCGACCTCTCCTGAACCATTTTGACCGGCCCGGGCCGGCATTCCCTCTGGCGGGTTGCCTCGGAGAATTTCACGCACCCTAGACACCGAAAGACCGATCTGGTCAGCGATCTCAGCAGGCGCCAGCCCTTTGACCCGATGCAGCTGGTGGATGCCCCAAGCGCGCCAATTCCGCTCCAGATATCTCAGGTTTGAGGTTTGGAGGATTTCACCGCCGAAGGCTGCAGAGAGCCGGCGCGCGTCTTTCCAGCCCAGAATGCGAACCAGATCGTGATCAAGATGCAAGCGCTTGGGAACGTAGATGCAGACACGCCACGACCGGCCGGTGCTGCCGCGCATTTCCTCGATCAGCCGGCAGGTTTTCGCCCGGCCGATCACCTCGGCGATCTCGCCAGCCACACCGACAAGCGGCAACTCCGGAGGCGAAGACAAAGCGGGTACGAGCGCGCCATCCGTCAAACCGCCTCGCTTTCCGCCTCGATGGCGATCACGGCCGCATCGAGCAGCGCGCGCATGTCAGCCGCCCGGTCACCCCGTTGGTTACCCCAGTGTATGCGCCCGGCGCGGACGTCCGCGATGCCAGCATAGCAAGCCAGCACTTCGCCGCTGTCAGCGATCCACAGATCCACATTCCCAAGCAGAACGTCACAACGCATCGTCACCAGCCCAGCTGTGGTCTCGAAAAAGTCCTTGCCATCGCCCATCACGGCTTGATCCCAATCGCGCGCAGCTGGTCGCCGGTCACCAGCGCGAGCTCCATCATCCGCGTAGCCACATCAGCGCCGAACGAAGATGCCGCAACGAACTTGCCATCGTTGATCCGTTCGGCCCAAAACTTCGCCCGGTCGTCAATCGACGCCGGCGCAGAGCGAGCAGGGTAGGCGGTCTCTTCGCGCCACGCGCCGTCTCTCAGCCAATTCTGCGCCTTCTTCGCATAGCCACGCTGGACCTCTGGTGTGGCGCCGTACCGTTGCGCCAGAACCACCAGCCGCGCCGGGTTGGCGCCGTCCTCGACGGCATCACACCACGCCCGGTAGACCGCGTCCCGCTCCGTCGCCTTGGGGTGCGCCCGACAGAACTGATCAAATTTCTCAGACACACCCACCCAGGGGGCGCTTTCGCGCGCCCGCGCCTTACTGGTTATCTTTATAGGTTCCCTTACAGGGTTAGTGTCCGGATTCCGGACACGGCTTTGCCCCAAATCCGGACACGGCTTTGCCTGTTTTCCGGACACGGCTCCGTGTCCGGTTTCCGGACACGGCTTTTCTATTTGTTCCGATTCCGTTCCGTGTCCGGTTTCCGGACACGGAACTACATCATCAGGTATGAAGCCATCCTCGAACCCCAGAATGTAGCGCGTGGACTTTTGGCGATGCGTGGTCGGATTGAACCGAGTTTCACGCCGGATAAGCCCAGCGCTCTCAAGCGACTTAAGATGCTCATTAAGAGCCGAACGCGAGATGCAGGCATCCCGAGCGAGTGTGTCCTGAGAGGGGAAACAGCCCATGTCAGGATTGTGCCGATCCGCCAGACACAGCAAGATCAGCTTAGTCGCGGGTTTCAGACCGCGCTGGGCGAACGCCCAATTCGTGGCAACGTGGCTCATGCCCCCTCCAACGGCCGGCTTGGCGCGGCCTTAATGAGTGTTCGAAAGCCGTACCGGGCGAGCGCTGCTAGCGCGTCGTCAACGGAGCGGATGATGGCGTATGGGAAGCCCTGCGCTTCTACAGCAGCCTGAAATGCGCGCTGGGCTGACGATTGCGTGCCAGTGCGAGACTTTGTCTCAAGGAACAGGATGCGGCCCTCAGAGATCAGGATCAGATCAGAGAACCCCGGATAGACGCCCATCCCGGTGAGAATGCCCTGCTTAATCTTCGCGGCTTTGCCGCCCCCGGTCACCTCGTTTGCCGAGTGGTGCAAGATCGAGCCACGGGGCAAGACTTGGCGCAGGTCTTTGACGACTGCCCGCTGGATATCCGCCTCCGGTGTCCCGCGCCGCTTCATGATAGTCCCCCGCCCGAAGGCTCTCGGCCGGAGCAGCCGCTGTGTTCACGCATTGCCGTGTTTACATAGGGACAAACCGAAGCCCCGGACGGGCCACGGCCCGCATGCGCGATTGGTCTTGAACGGCGGAGCCACGATACCCAGCCTAAGAAATGCCCGTCCTTTCTCGTGCGCGGCACGGTAGTAGCGCCACGGATATGAGCACTTAAGCAGGCTGCTGCCCTTGCTTTGTGCTGCCCCCCAAGCCCTTGACCACGCCCTGAGCGCGCCACAGGATGCGGGCAATTAGAAGCTGACGAATTAAAGGACCGATTATGACCAGTATTTACCGAGCAAGCCGGCTTGCTTTCATTCTGCTCCTGCCACTGCTCCCCTCGGCCGTAAGCGCAGAAGCGTTTCCCGGAGCGGCCGCAAAAGCCAAGTGCGAAGCGGAGTGGGGCAATGACTATTCGATGCAGGCCTACTGCCTTTCTGAGCAGCGTAAGGGCTTCGGACAAGTCCTCGAAATGAAATCGAACTTGATGCCGGAATTGATCGGCGCGGTTGAGCAATGCGAACGGGACTGGACTGACGACTTCGTCATGCAGGCCTACTGTATCTCCGAACAGATCAAGGCCAAAAAGTCTCTTGAGCAGAACTGGGACGGCCCCCCAGCGGATGTGGTGTCGGAGATCAAACGAAAATGCGAAGCTGATTGGCTGGACGATTACGTTATGCAGGCGTACTGCACGACCGAACAAGTAAAGGCTTGGCGAACCCTTCAATAGCAGGTTCTTGCTGGTCGCGATGAGATTGTTAGCGCAATGCCATTTGGAGTGGCAGGGCGCTCCTGCATAAACACTCATGATCTCAACTCGCTTCCACTGAGCGCATCAATTCGGCTAGGGCGGCGATAGCTTCCGGCCCTTCTTTCCGGAGCGGTTCAGGGTCATTGTTCACAAGCAGGGCAAATATAGCGGGGGCCAGATCAGCAGCCTCTCGCAGCGCTTGATCCGCTTGGCTTGAAATAGCCCGGGGACCATCCGCATCACTGAGGCGACCAGCCATCAATCGCGTGATCGGAGCTCGCCCAAGAGCATCCTCCAGCGGACCGTAGCTTTCACAGCCAATAGCAGCATCGCCCGAGCACTGTTTCGAGATTGTACCTTTGGAGCACCCCAAGAACGCAGCGGCGGCGTCAAAGCCACCGAAGTCGTCGATCAGCTGACGGTACAGCGAACGAATAGCTGCACCCTCGTAGACCTTACGCATTAAAAACCTCGTTTTCTTGGATGGAATTACCGCCCAGCGCAGGCTGATGGCGTGAGACAGAAGCTCGGACATGAAGGGATTTGGCAAAGCATGCGCTCATACGGACTTCCCCAGAGCTTTGCAGGAATTATCCTGCTCAGCGCGATGGGGTCCTCGGATGTACTCCAGCACTCTCTGCGCCACATCCAAGGTGCAACTCCCTCCGGCATCAAGCGTACGATGCAGACGATTGTTGCCCACAGCATTCTTACAAAGCGTGGCCGTAGAGCAGCCGCGCCTTCGCGCTTCTCTCTCGATCAGAAGTTTAAGCTCATTCGAAGTCATGCACCCAGCATAGGGGATTATAGTCCCCCAATGTCAAGGGACATTCGTCGCCTTACGCAGATTGCCCGCCAAGGATATTCATACTGACATGAGAACTTTCCGAGAAGCTCTACTAGACAGACTCGCAGAAACGGGAACCTCCTTACGGCAGGTCGCCGAAGGATCAGGCGTGTCCTACGAGCAGCTCAAGAAGCTCAAGCAGATAGAGACGCGCTCCACTAACGTTGAAGATGCAATGAAGGTGGCTGATTACTTCGGCTTGACGTTGGACGAGTTCGTTCTGGGTCAACGAGCGTCAAGCCCATCTGGCATAGTTCGGCTTCTAGCGTCCCTATCACCTGAGGCCCGGAACTTTCTAGTAAACGCTGCAAAAGCACAACTTGCTGCGGAGGGGGACAAACCTGAGCAGCCTCAAGACACCTCAAAATAGATTGCACACCCACACCGTTCCCCTCGAATATTTGGCTCAAATTAGGTGGAACGTAGCAAGAACACCTAAGCCGCGCAATGTTGGCGCGACTGTTCTTGCGCTTGCGCAGACGCTTTGCAATTGCTCTGATGATCTCGTTGAGTTCAGAAAGAAATAAGGAATTTGGAATGGCGCTTATCAAGAAATGTAAGACCTGTAAGGGGAGCGTTTCAACGTCTGCCAAGGTCTGCCCGCATTGCGGACAAAAGCTAAAAGGTGGAATCATGGGTCTGATATACAGGGGGTTGGTGCCCACTGTGGTGTTCGTGCTGTTGGTGGGCTCCTTACTGCCTGAGCCCGAGGTTGATGGCCAAAGCGTGGCTGCACAGCCTACAACCTCGAACGTGGCAAACACCGGAACCCAAGCCCCCATCATTCCAACCCAGCAGCAGGATTTCATAAGAGCAATCGAGAAGGCTCGTTCGCTTGCTAAGACAGCAGATAATGACATGCAAAAGGGCGCCGCTCTACGAAATAGAGAAGACACGCTCTGCAATGGCTTGCCTGCTTCGAAGGCAATTTCTGACTGGAGGGGGAAGATCTACAGTATAAGCGCCAATGGTGATGGCAAAGGTGTTCTGGTGGTAACAATAGGTGAAGATGCGTGGGCTTCTACTTGGAACAACGCGTTCTCTGACATTTCGTATGGCACCCTCATAGAGACAGGCACACGCCTATTCGAAAATGTGAGCTCGCTTTCCTCAGGCACAGACATCGTATTCTCGGGCCGATTTCTTCCGTCTGACGAGGGGTGCTTGAGCACTCAAAACATCACCCTGAACAGCAAGCTCACCAAGCCTGAATTCGTTTTTCAGTTCGAATCTGTCTCAGCAGCTGACTGAGCGAACCAGACCAAATGGGGATAAAAGTCCCCATTTAACTTGACGGGGATAAAAGTCCCCACTACTGTCTTCCTAACCACGGGAGACAGCCAGTGACAAACCGCAACACCCTCACCAAAGCAATCACCGCCGTACTCGCGGTTTTAATCGTCGTGGCATTTGCCCGAGCTGCCCTCGAAACCGCCACGGCCATGCCGGACATGGCCGAGCGCACTCGCATCGCGGCGATGTACTGATGGCAGGTACTGTCGAGAGAAGCGTTGGTCCTGAGCCGAACTCAGCTTATCCGCGCGATTGCGAAAACCGCGAGCAGAACGACCGCAAGGAAGACTGTCAGTTCGGGATTGCTGTAGATAGTGGTCAGCATGCGCCGGACCTCCTTAAGAGATTTCATTCCGCTTTTCCTTTTCCTGAGCGGGATGAATTGGATGTCAGTGCTTCCAACACAGACATCCTCCCCGCGGGTGAGTTGTGCTCGCACGTTCACTCGCGGGTTTCGAACTTTCCTCTGGCGGGTTCCCCGCACGATCACTTCGCCCGATTCATCGACAGCCTTTCGGGTCGAGACCCGGAAACTCTCATAGAGACTGTGATGAACGAGGTGATCGAGGCTGGGGGCGAGTACTTCCTCCCGCCAGACAGGCATGCAGAGAACGCGCTTTGGGCGATCCGTCTGCATGGCGTTTTGGCGATTGGCGTCTCGGAGCTCGACGCTGTTTGCAAATGGCGGACAGCGGCAGTGGCTGCCCATCTCGCTGTGCGACAACTGACCTCGCCAGCATGGTCCCAGCCTATGGCGGTCGAAACATGAGGCCTGCCGAACTTGCTGCCAGCGAAAACAAAGCCGTTCGCCGCGCTTGGGGGGAGCAGCCCGATGGTCGCCGCTTCGCCAAGAAAAACGTGGCGGAACATGTGCGCCCCTTTCTCGGGTCGGGCCTGAGCGCAAGCGAAGTCGCCCGGCGGATCGGATGCACCCGCCCAGCCGTAACGGATGCGATCAAAAGGATAGGCGGCTCTCTGCAGCCCCGACCCGGCGACCCCTCTTAAAGTGAGCAAAGGACCAATCGATGTCGTTTACACCAGTACCACTCCCCCCAGCAAAGGCACCGGCAGGCACCGGCCTGAGTTTCAGCCTGCAATTTTTCCGGAACGTCCGCAAAGCGCGGATGACGATCCGCGCGCGGCCCGAATAAGCAGGAGAACCGACCATGAGCATCAACGCCGTAATGTGGGCATTGAAACAGGACCGCCTGTCGCCACTCGACCAACTCGCCCTAATCAAACTCGCGGATATCAGCCAACCGCATGCGCCAATCAAATGCACCTACGGTCGGATCGCCGGGATGTGCGGCGTCTCGCAGAACACCGCGTTCAACTCGGTGAAGCGACTGCAGGCTGCAGGCAAACTCACCAAGTCGCGCCGGGCGAGAGGGGTAACCATTTCCCTTTGCGCTCCGGTGAGCAGCGCGCCGGAGCCCCGAGTGCGGGAGGTGGCGCGGTGAGAGAGCTACACTCCCTCGGGAAGTACGCGGCCATGCTTGGCGAGGATGGCGGCGCCTTCAATGTCCCGCACTACCCAACCGGCGTCTTGCTACGAGTGATCGCCAGTAACGGAGGTGGCTGGGACCACGTCAGTGTCAGCCTACCGAACCGCTGCCCGAATTGGCGGGAGATGGAGCACATCAAACGCCTGTTCTTCAAAGAGGACGAAACAGCGATGCAGATTCACGTCCCGCCAGAGGACCACATCAACTGCCACCCGAACTGCCTCCACCTATGGCGCCCGCAAGACATAGAAATCCCGCGCCCGCCCGCTTGGATGGTTGCGCCCCAGAAACAATCCAGCTGAACCCGGAGCCGACCATGCACACCCCCACACCCGACGAAATCACCCACACGCCCGAGGACATCGTGCCGGACGCCGAGCTCGAGAAAGCCTACGGCCGGACGGACAAGCGCGGCGCGGTCGACTTGGCGGTGCTAAAGTATGCCCTCGGCTGGCCGGTCCCCCCGGCAACGCGCCGCGCGCTTGTGGAATGCGGCCTGATCAGCATCCGATACCCGAACCACATGGGGCAGCTAAACCGCAAGGGGAAGCACTACCTCCGCGCGATGCAAGCCGACACCACGCCCGAAACCATCCTCAAAGCCATGAACCGAAAGGAAAGCAAATGATATTCGCAAGCCCCGCATGGGATGAACTGACCGCTGAAGAACGGTACAAGCTCATGGAAGCCGCCGAGGTCTATAGCCGACCGGACGATGCCGGCCCCGAAGAGATCGCCTCCGAGATGTTCTATGTGGCGCAGGAGGTTCTCCGAGCACGCGGCATCGCAGGACGCACGGCAATCGAGAGCATGGTAGCGAAAGCCGAACGCGCAGAACTTGGCGAAGAAGCGGCCCTCTGGGCGCAGGCAGCGGTCAACGCCGCAGACGCTTTGCGGGCCGACGCAATCAATCAAGCCGATGAACCGGCAGGTCGGCTCAAGTAACCCGGAGGCATCATGGAAGTCCGAGAACTCACATTCAAAGGCGAGAGCGCCCCGAAACTCTACGCCTGCGGGAAATGCGGCAACGCTTACTCCCCAAGAAACTACGGAGGGCGAGAGGAAGTCGTGCATGCCGCCGCTCTACGGGCGGCCGAAGAATGCTGCAAGCCTCGCTTCTGTGAATGCGGCACTTCACTCGACAGAAGATGGACAGCTTGCGCACCATGCCGTGAGCGCAAAATGCTGACCAAGGCCACGGTCATCGACACAGCGGGATACAACGGGCCGGTGAGCGCGCAATGCGGCGGCGAATGGGGTGAAGGGTATTCTTCGGACATCGGGGCAATGATCGAGGCATGTCACGACGCTGGGGAGCCGGTCCCGGCTTATTGCCACCCCTGCAAAGAGCAGCGCCTAAGACTTGACCCCGTCAGCCTGCTGGAAACCGCGACTGACGACATGCACGAGGAAGCGCCCGACCAGATAGTGGACGCAGACGAACTGGTGGCCTTCATCACCTCATGGAACGAGAAGCAGACCTGCGTCTGCTACTACGAGGACCGCAGCCGCGTTATCATTATCGATCCGGTGCAATTTGACGACCTCATAGGCGGCAACGTCGACCAGCTCACCTAACCCCGGAGACGACACATGGCACATGCCCAAACACAGCAAGCCCCGATCATGGTCCGCGTCTCGCAGGCCAAGGCTGCCTTCGGCGTTCACCGCGCAACGATCTACCGCTGGGCCGCAGAAAAGCACATCAAAATCCACAAACGCGGATCGATGTCGTTCGTAGACCCGAACGAGGTGCGCGCTTTCATCATGGGGGAACAGCTGGGGGAACAAACGGCAGAGAGCGGAAATTAATGAGCGAAATCAACAAAAGATGGCGCTCCCTGAAGGATTCGAACCCTCGACCTGCCGATTAGAAGTCGGCTGCTCTATCCAGCTGAGCTAAGGGAGCACTCGGCCGCTTATAGGGGCAAGCCTTGCCCTGCATCAAGAGGAACCCGACGCGGGCCGGGTGGGTTGAGCCGTTATCGACATATAACCCAACGGAGGAAGCCATGTATCTGCGCAATATCCTACTCGGGGCCGCTGTGGCCACAGCCGGCGCCGTCGCGGCGCAGGCCGAAGGTCATATGCAAACAGCATCCGCTCAGGTGGCGGGCAATTCGGATGATATCTCAGGCACTGTTAGCCTGAACACGACCGCCTCGGGCCGGACCTTGGTCAAGATCGACGTGACGGGCGTGCCCGCGGGCACGCATGGCGTGCACTTGCATGAAGCCGGCGATTGTTCCGCAGATGATTTCAAATCTGCTGGGGGCCATATCGCGGGGGACCACCAGCATGGTGTGCTCGTCGAAGGGGGGCCGCATCCGGGTGACATGCCCAATATGGAAGTGGGAGAAGATGGCGTGCTTCAGGCCGAAGTCTTTCTCGATCTGCTCGATATCGAGACCATGATCCAAGATGACGACGGCGCGGCTTTCATTATTCATAGCGGTGCGGACGACTACGAATCGCAGCCCTCCGGCGATGCGGGTTCGCGCGTTGCCTGCGGGGCCTTTGAGGCTTCGTAAAGGGAACTGAGGCTTGGCACCCCGGTCTTATTTAATCGGGGGTGGGGTGTCGAATCGGCGTGATTGCCGCTGATCCGCGCGGGAAGACATGAAGCGGACGGCATGCCAGTGGGGTGCTGGAAAGAACCGGACTCTCGCACTCAGACTGCCGCGCAGCGGCGGGCGTAAGTCGAGAGACCAGCGCCCATGCGAGGGGTGTCATATCTAGTGGAGTGGGAGTTAAATGGTGCTGCTGGAGAGAATTGAACTCTCGCACTCAGACTGACGCATAGCGTCGGGCGTAAGTCGAGAGACCAACGCCTATGCGAGGCAGGGCATATCCAGCGGAATGATGGGTAAATGGTGCTGCTGGAGAGAATTGAACTCTCGACCTCTCCCTTACCAAGGGAGTGCTCTACCTCTGAGCTACAGCAGCGCCGTGGGCGGGTGATTAGCCGCAATCGAAAGGGGGTGCAACCCCTGATCTGGACCCTTCTTGCACCCTGCGCTAGATAGGCGGCATGGCAAAGCAAAACGCCCCGGAAAAGAATGCGAAAACACCCTCTGCGCGGGAGGCGCGGCTGAAGGCTGCGCTCAAGGCGAATATGGCCCGGCGTAAGGCGCAGGCCCGCGCGCGGGCCGAGGATGTGGCGCAGGATACAGGCAATGGCCCCGACGGGTCGGAAAAGGACAGCTGAACGATGGATTCCATTCTGGTCAAAGGCGGCGGTGCGCTGAACGGGCAAATTCCCATCGCGGGGGCCAAGAACGCCTGTCTGGCGCTGATGCCCGCAACATTGCTGAGCGAAGAGCCACTGACGTTGACCAACGCGCCGCGGCTGAGCGACATCCGCACCATGACCGAACTGCTGCGCTCTCTGGGGGCGGAAGTCACGTCAATGCAAGACGGCAAGGTCATCACGATGGCCAGCCACGGGCCGATCAATACCCGTGCGGAATATGACATCGTGCGCAAGATGCGCGCCTCTAACCTCGTGCTGGGTCCGTTGCTGGCGCGGGAAGGCCATGCCGAAGTCTCGCTGCCCGGCGGCTGCGCGATTGGCGCGCGTCCGATGGATATTCACACCGATGGGCTGGCCAAGATGGGCGCGGAAATCGATCTGCGTGACGGCTATCTCTATGCCAAGGCCGAGGGCGGCAAGCTCAAGGGCGCCGTGATCGACTTCCCTTTTGCCTCTGTCGGGGCGACCGAGAATATCTTGATGGCCGCGACTTTGGCCAAGGGCACGACCGTCATCAACAACGCCGCGCGGGAGCCTGAGATCGTCGATCTGGCGGACTGTCTGCGGGCCATGGGCGCGCAGATTGAAGGTGACGGCACACCGAGCATCACCATTCAGGGCGTCGATAGCCTGCATGGGGCGACCCATAAAGTTGTGACCGACCGTATTGAGCTTGGCACCTATATGCTGGCGCCAGCCTTTTGCGGCGGCGAAGTGGAACTGCTGGGCGGGCGTATCGACCTGTTGCAGGCGTTCTGCGAAAAGCTCGACGCGGCAGGGATCGAGGTGACTGAGACACAGGCTGGCCTCAAGGTGGCGCGGCGCAATGGGCGGATCTCGGCGGTGGACGTGACGACAGAGCCTTTCCCCGGCTTCCCGACCGACCTTCAGGCACAGATGATGGCGTTGCTCTGCACTGCCGAAGGGACCTCTGTACTGGAAGAGAAGATTTTCGAGAACCGCTTCATGCACGCCCCGGAATTGATCCGCATGGGCGCGCGGATTGATGTGCACGGCGGCACGGCCAAGGTGACTGGCGTTAAGAAACTCAAAGGCGCGCCGGTTATGGCGACCGATCTGCGGGCGTCGATCTCACTCATCCTCGCCGGGCTGGCCGCCACCGGAGAGACCACGGTCAGCCGGGTCTACCACCTTGATCGCGGCTATGAGCATGTGGTGTCCAAGCTGCGCGGCGTGGGTGCGGATATCGAAAGGATCAGCAGCAAATGACCGAAGATGCACGTTTTGAAGATGGCCGCGAAGCGCCGTTGAACCTCGGCGCATTGGATGCCGAGGATCTCACGGTGATCGCCTCGCTCACGCAAGATGCGGTGTTTCCCGCCTCTGAGATGCGCTGGCACCGCACGGGCGCGCGTTTCGCGCTGCTGCTGAACCGGCTGCGGCATGAGGATACGGGGGCCGCACGTCATGCGCCCGAGCGGGTGCAATCGGTGCTGATGTTCAACAACGTGCAGCGTGTGGCAAGCCAAGGCGTGCCCAAGGGCGATGCCGATACCATCCTCTCCCTGCTCGACATCACGTTCGAGCAAACCGACGCGCCTTCGGGCCATGTCACGCTGACCTTGGCCGGAGACGGCGCGATCCGGTTAGAGGTCGAGGCTCTGGAGGTAACGCTCAAGGATGTGACACGTCCCTATGTGGCCCCTTCAAAGAAAAGGCCCGTTCACCCCGAGTGACATCCCGTCACGGTGGCAAGGATCGCAAGATGCCGGAACTAAAACAGACTAGATTTACGCGGGGGCGCGTGGCGGCCCTGATGACCGAAGCGACGGGCTGGGCGCTTTTGCTGCTTGGTGTGGCGCTGGCGGTGCGGCATCTGTTGGGCACGGTCACCTTGCCGGGGCTTTTGGCCCCTGCCGCGGCGATTGCGGGCGGGCTGTTTGCCATTCTGGCAGCCCATGTCGCGCGCGCCGTGTTCGACAACGCCCAAGACACCCGCGCCATGCGTTTGGCGCAGCGCTCCGCCCCCAGTGCCGCTGTCAAAACATCGGGCCTGCGGGCCGAGCCCAGCCTGCGCCGCCCTTCCGCGCCTTGATACCTTTGGGCCAGCCCGCTGCGGTGGCCCCCTTTTCGAAAGCCTGACCCCATGCCCGTCACCCTTGATGCTTCCGCCCCCGATTTCGAAGCGGCCTTTGACAAACTGCTGAACGCCAAGCGCGAAGACAGCCCCGATGTCGATGCCGTGGTGGCCGAGATCATCGCCGATGTGCGTGCGCGGGGCGATGCTGCCGTGATCGACCTGTCGCAAAAGTTCGACCGCGTGACCCTCACCCCCGACAGCCTGCGCATCAGTGTTGCCGAGGTTGACGCCGCCGTCGCCGAAGTCTCCCCCGAGGACCGCAAGGCGCTGGAACTGGCCGCCGACCGCATCCGCGCCTATCACGCACGGCAGCTGCCCGAAGACGCCGAGTGGACGGATCCCGACGGCGCCACGTTGGGTTGGCGCTGGACGCCGGTTTCCGCCGCCGGCCTCTATGTGCCGGGCGGGCTGGCGAGCTATCCGTCCTCTGTCCTGATGAACGCGGTCCCGGCCAAGGTGGCGGGGGTGGAGCGTTTGGCCATGGTCGTGCCCACGCCCGATGGCGTGTTGAACCCGCTTGTGTTGCTGGCCGCCCGCATCGCCGGAGTGGATGAGATTTACCGCATCGGCGGCGCGCAGGCCGTGGCGGCGCTGGCCTATGGCACCGATACGATCCCCCCGGTGGACAAGATCACCGGCCCCGGCAACGCCTTTGTCGCCGCCGCCAAACGGCGCGTTTTCGGCAAAGTCGGCATCGACATGATCGCCGGCCCGTCGGAGATCCTTGTCATCGCCGATGGCGACAATGATCCCGATTTCATCGCCCTTGATCTGCTCAGCCAAGCCGAACATGACGAGAGCGCGCAGAGCATTCTGATCACCACCGACCCCGCCTTTGCCCGCGCGGTGGAAGAGGCGGTCGAGAAACGCCTGCTTACCCTTGAGCGTCGCGCCATCGCGGGCGCCAGCTGGCGCGACAATGGTGCGATCATCACGGTGGCTGACCTCGACGCCGCGGCGGCGCTTAGCAACCGGATCGCGCCGGAACACCTTGAGCTTTGCGTGGCGGACCCAAAGGCGCTGTCGGAAAAGATCACCCATGCGGGCGCGATCTTCCTTGGCCAATGGACGCCGGAGGCGATTGGCGATTACGTCGGCGGGCCGAACCACGTTCTGCCCACGGCGCGGTCGGCGCGCTTCTCTTCGGGGCTGTCGGTGTTGGATTTCATGAAGCGCACCACCTTGGCTCAGATGTCGCCCGAAGCCCTCAAAGCCATCGGCCCGGCGGCAGAGCGGTTGGCCCAGTCAGAGAGCCTTAAGGCGCATGGCCTGTCGGTCACCGCGCGCCTGCGCAAGCTGAACGACTAGGGCGGCGGGGCAGGGGGGGCAGAAGCCGCCTGCGCAGGAGGCAGGGCGCTGCCCGCTGTGCCCCCGGGCGCGACATTCGCCACCGGGCATGCTCTCGCGCATTGCCCCCTTCCCACCGCTGCGCTATCCACGAAATGGTATCGCCAGCAAAAAGGATGCGTCCATGACCCGCATCACCCATATCGCGCTTGATGACGCGAACATGCCGCCCCCCACGCCTGAGATCGATCAGGAGCGTAAGGTGGCCATGTTCGACCTGCTGGAAGAGAACAGCTTTGTCCTGCCCGAACGGGAGAAGGGCCCGGTGCCCGAAGGGCCTTATCATCTGTCCCTGTCCATCCGCGACAAGCGGCTGGTCTTTGATGTGGAGACCGAAGCGGCTGAAAAGGCAGCGGAATTCCACCTTTCCCTCGGCCCGTTCCGGCAGGTGGTGAAGGATTACTTCCAAATCTGCGAAAGCTATTTCGAGGCGGTCAAGAAACTGCCCCCCAGCCAGATCGAGACGATCGACATGGCCCGGCGCGGCATCCACAACGAAGGCTCCCGCGTGCTGCAAGAGCGCCTGTCGGGCAAGGCCGAGATCGACACCGACACCGCGCGGCGGCTCTTTACCCTGATCTGCGTTTTGCATTTCGGCGGATAAATGAAGCAGCTGCTGCCTCAATCCGTTCTCTTTTGCTGCGACCACAACGCCGTCCGTTCGCCCATGGCCGAAGGCTTGATGAAGAAATTCTACGGCACCGGCACCTATGTGCAGTCCGTGGGCGTCAAGAACGACATGGAGATCGACGGCTTTTCCATCGCCGTGTGCAGTGAATTGGATGTGCAGTTGGACCGGCATCGCAGCCGCAGTTTCGATGAGATGGAGGAATGGGGCGACGATCTGGGGTCATTCGATCTGATCATCGCGCTGAGCCCCGCCAGCCAGCGCCGGGCGCTGGAGCTGACGCGGTTTTACCATCTCGACGTGGAATATTGGCCGATCCTTGATCCCACGGGACTGGGCGAGAGCCGCGAGGCCAAACTCACCCAGTTTCGCGCCGCCCGCGATCAGATCGTCGGACGGCTGATTGACCGGTTCGGACCGCCGCTAAACGAAAGCTGAACAGTTAGGTGTTGGAGCAGGCCGCCGCGGCGCTCTGGCCATAGGCTTTCCACGTGCTCCAGAAGGCGTTGTCGCTTTTGTTGTCGGACTGACGCATTTCCTGCAAACGGTGCGGGTCGCGGAAAATCTTGGCGCCCTGGCGCTGATCCGAGCGCGACAACGTCTGATCCGCCACCGCTTGTACGCAGCCACAACGCGCGTGGCTGGAGCCGCGGCGCCCATCGGCCAAGCAGGCCTTTTGAATGGGTCCTGTGGCGAAAAGCACCGGCGTCGGGGAGAAACGTCCCACGGCGGCATCGCTGGAATAACGTGATCCGCCACAACCCGCCAAGACGACGAGCGCCATCAAACTTGCAACTGTCCGCATTGATTTGCCCTATTGTTTTGGACCATGGGGTTTTCCCCTTGTGGCCCGGTCTGCTCTGCCCATCACTATGCCGCAAAATGGGGCTTCGCGCAATTCTCCTTTGGGGGCAAAGCACCTTGGCCTGCGATAAAGCGCCGCGAAGGGCGCGAAGCGGGCTCTGGCACGCTCATGGCCAATTGACGCAGGCGCGGCACTGCGCCATATCCCCTTGCATGACACCGCTTGAAAATATCCGCAATTTCTCCATCGTGGCGCATATCGACCACGGCAAATCCACGCTGGCCGACCGGTTGATCCAACTCACCGGCACGGTCGCCGAACGCGACATGCAAAGCCAGCTTCTGGATAACATGGATATCGAGCGGGAGCGGGGCATCACCATCAAGGCCAACACCGTCCGCATCGAATACCCTGCCAAGGACGGCAAGACCTATGTGCTGAACCTGATCGACACGCCCGGACACGTCGACTTCGCCTATGAAGTCGCGCGCTCCATGCATGCGGTCGAAGGCTCGCTGCTGGTGGTCGACGCCACCCAGGGCGTCGAGGCGCAGACGTTGGCCAATGTCTATACCGCCATCGATGCGGATCATGAGATCGTGCCGGTCCTGAACAAGGTCGACCTGCCCGCCTCTGACCCCGACCGCGTGCGCGAACAGATCGAGGATGTGATCGGCATCGACGCCTCCGATGCCTGCCTGATCTCAGCCAAAACCGGCATCGGCATCCCCGACGTGCTAGAAGCGATCGTCAATAAACTGCCGGCACCTAAGGGCGGCGACCCCGATGCGCCACTCAAGGCGATGCTGGTGGACAGTAAATATGACCAATACCTTGGCGTCATCTGTATCGTCCGGATCATCGACGGCACCCTGAAAAAGGGCGACCGCATTCGCATGATGAAGACCGGCGGCACCTATGACGTGGACGATGTGGGCGTTTACCGGCCCAAGATGACCGGCGTCGAAAGCCTCGGCCCCGGCGAGATCGGTTATCTGAACGCCTCGATCAAACAGGTCCGCGACACCCGCGTGGGCGACACGATCACCCATGAAAAGCGCAAGTGTGAAACCCCGCTGCCGGGCTTTAAGCCCTCGGTGCCGGTGGTTTTCTGCGGTCTCTTCCCGGTCGACGCCAATGACTTCGAAGACATGCGCGATGCGATCGAAAAGCTCGCCCTGAACGATGCCTCCTTCACCTATGAGATGGAAACCTCTGCCGCGCTTGGCTTTGGCTTCCGCTGCGGTTTCCTTGGCCTGCTGCACCTCGAAGTGATCCGCGACCGGCTTGAGCGTGAGTATGACATCGACCTGATCACCACCGCCCCTTCGGTGATCTATCACGTCCATATGAAGGACGGGGAGATGCAGGAGCTGCACAACCCCGCCGACATGCCCGACATGACGCTGGTGGACCACATGCAAGAGCCGCGGATCAAGGCGACGATTCTCGTGCCCGATGAATACCTTGGCGATGTGCTGAAGCTCTGCCAAGACCGCCGCGGCATTCAAGAAGACCTGACCTATGCTGGTTCGCGGGCGATGGCCGTCTATGACCTGCCGCTGAACGAGGTGGTGTTTGATTTCTACGACCGGCTGAAGTCGGTCACCAAGGGCTACGCCAGCTTTGACTACCAGATGATCGGCTACCGGCAGGACAATCTGGTCAAGATGCAGATCCTCGTGAACGACGAGCCGGTGGATGCGCTCTCGACCATGGTGCACCGCGACCGCGCCGAGATGCGCGGCCGAGCGATGGTAGAAAAACTTAAAGACCTGATCCCGCGTCACATGTTCAAGATCCCGATCCAAGCGGCCATCGGCGGCAAAGTGATCGCGCGCGAGACGCTGTCCGCGATGCGCAAGGACGTGACGGCGAAGTGTTACGGCGGCGATGCGACGCGGAAGAAGAAGCTGCTGGAGAAGCAGAAGGCAGGTAAAAAGAAGATGCGCCAGTTCGGGAAAGTGGATATCCCGCAGGAGGCGTTTATTTCGGCGCTAAAGATGGACAGCTGAGGCTGTCCATCTCTAAGTTCAAACCAAAATTCAGTTGATCGCTTTTTTGAGCGAATGTACCTGTGCCAGTTTGCTGGCAGCTGGCTACATCAAGATGTCGCGTTTTGATGTCTGATAGTAAGTTGTTTTGCTAACATACCTGCCAGCAAGTATTCCATCTTTGGTACAACTTCTTCATTCAATTGCCCGCCATTTTCTTCGAACCGGCTGTCTCCATCTTCGAGAGCTTCGTAGTAAGGTTGACGGTTCTCAACTATTTGTTCAGGGATAGAGTATCCACCGGGGAGCAAGAATTGTTCCTTCGCGCACAGTACGAGGTATGAGGTGGCACGGGAGGTTCTACCATTGCCTTCTGTAAAGGGGTGTATCCAGTTCAATCGCCACATAACAACTGATGCCAGATGGATCCCTGAAGCTGTTTCCCAATTGTCGTTAACATAGTCACAAAGATCTTCGACTAACTCGGCGACTAAGTGGCCCTCCGGCGGGGTATGCTTGCTTTCGTTGATTATCACCCCACCAGGGCGCCAACTGCCAGCATAAGCGTCCAGCCCTTCAATCGCACAACGATTCAGATCAAGCAGCATTGAAGGCCTGAGCCTGAACCTTCCGCCCCGATCAATGCTTTCCAGAATATAGTCTCTCACTCGATCAGCTTGAAGAAGAGCATTGGCTGCTTCTTTCTCAGCCTTTTCGACCGAACCCGAGATCAGCGAGGCGGATTCCGCCTCGCTATGCCGAATGCGAAGTTCATCACTCATTTGGCTGCCAGCTTGCGTGCCTCGTTTTCCACCATTTCTTTAGTGATCATGGGGTTTTCGAAGGCTGAATTGCCGTAAGCAAAACTCATCCGCTGTTCGATCATTTCTGCGTCGCTCATCGTAGCTTTGCGTGCCTCGTTCAAAAGGTAATTGAGCTGGTTTTGTTGTTCAACAGTCATTGCTGCTTTCTCCTGTTTTCTCCACGATAACATGGATCCGCCATTTCGAAAGTCGAAAGCGAACGTGTTCCTTAGATCGTGATAAAATGGTTTTCCAGGCCCTTGATGATGTTTTAGGTTAAAATCTTCTCGCTAGTGGCGGAGCTAAGCTGACCAATATCTTTCTTTCTGATTAGTAGGTGGCAGGCATTGTCTTAGTCGCGAACCAATGTACACCGCCCCCACCATATGCGACCTTCCGCACCCAACCACCGCCGCCACAGGACCGCCACCCATGACCACCACCCCCTGCATCCTCTGCGTCGCCATCACCGGCTCCGTTCCCACCAAAGCCGCCAACCCCGCCGTGCCGATCTCGATCGCCGAGCAGGTCGAGTCGACCCACGCAGCCTTCGAAGCCGGGGCCTCCATTTGCCACGCCCATGTGCGCAACGACGATGAAACCCCATCCTCCGACCCCGAGAAATTCGCGCGGCTGATGGAAGGCGTGCAAAATCACTGCCCTGGCATGATCATCCAGTTCTCCACCGGCGGGCGCTCGGGCGCGGGGCGGGAGCGGGGTGGGATGCTCTCGCTCCGGCCCGACATGGCCTCGCTGTCGGTCGGGTCCAACAATTTCCCGACGCGGGTTTATGAGAACCCGCCGGAACTGGTCGATTGGCTGGCCTCGGAAATGAAAACCCACGCGGTCAAACCCGAGATCGAGGCCTTTGACCTCAGCCACATCCACAAAGCCGCCGAAATGAACCGCGACGGTCGCATTCCCGGCCAGCTTTATGTGCAATTCGTCATGGGCGTGAAAAACGCCATGCCGGTGGACCGTGAGACCTTTGATTTCTACATCCAGACGCTCAACCGCCTCGCGCCCGATGCGCAGTGGTGTGCCGCCGGGATCGGGCCGAACCAGATTGTGTTGAACGAATGGGCCATCGCCGCGGGCGGCCATACCCGCGCGGGGTTGGAGGATAACGTGCGGCTGGACCGCGATACGCTGGCGCCCTCCAACGCCGCGCTGATCCTGCGGGCGGCTGATTTATGTGCGAAATACGACCGCCCTATCGCCACGCCTGCACAAGCGCGTGAGATTCTGGGTCTGCGCCCGGCATAGGCTTGCCGCAAGAAGGGCGCTGCGTTGAAATGCGGGGCGGGGCAGCTATGTCCCGTTCCAGTAACCAACAGGAGCCTGAAATGTCCCAGACCCGCCGCCATTTCCTTGCCACCTCCGCCGCCGCCGCTGGCATCGTAACCCTGCTGCCCTTCGCCGCCCGTGCCGCCGCGCATAGCGGTGACACATTCGACACTAGCGCAGGGCCGATCACGGTGCATCCCGTCGACCACGCCTCTATCGTGCTAGAGACACCAGCGGGGGTGATCTATGTCGATCCAGTGGGCGAGCCCGCGCAATACAGCGACTTCCCCGCCGCCGATCTGATCCTCATCACCCATGAGCATGGCGACCACTACAACGCCGATACGCTGGCCGCGCTGGCCGGGGATGAGGTGCAGATCATCACCAACCCCGCCGTCTTTGACATGCTGCCCGAGGCGCTTGCCGCGAAGGCCAGCAAGATCGCCAATGGCGAAAGCACCGAGTTTAACGGCCTGCCGATCGACGCGATCCCGGCCTATAACATCACCGAAGAGCGCAAGAAGTTTCACCCCGAGGGGCGCGACAACGGCTATATCCTCGGCTTCGACGGCTTCCGCGTCTATATTTCGGGCGACACCGAAGACACCGCCGAGATGCGCGGGCTGACCGATATCTCGCTGGCATTCGTGTGCATGAATCTGCCGTTCACTATGGATTCAAACGCTGCCGCCTCTGCCGTGGCTGAGTTCAAACCGACTTACGTCTACCCCTATCACTTCCGGGGCAAAGATGGCGGCACGCAAGACCCCGAAGAGTTCGCCAAACGGGTCGGCACCGATGTCGAAGTCAAATTCGGCGACTGGTATTAATCTCGAACCCTTTCGGTCACGCCCCAGCGGCGTGACCGTTTTACCGGACAGGGCCGATCCATCAGATCAGCCGATTCCGGGGTGCAAAGCGGGGCGTTTGTCTCTCACACCGCCGCCCGCGCTCATTTTTCGCTTAACAAATTCAAGAGCCTAACTGCTCCCTCTTCAGATGGCTGAAGTTTCGCTTGATCGCTTT
The DNA here is from genome assembly GCF_034377145.1 of Sulfitobacter sp. OXR-159. Classification (NCBI taxonomy): domain Bacteria; kingdom Pseudomonadati; phylum Pseudomonadota; class Alphaproteobacteria; order Rhodobacterales; family Roseobacteraceae; genus Sulfitobacter; species Sulfitobacter sp. OXR-159. Next base: position 2,938,527 of record NZ_CP139707.1, on the reverse strand, counting down.
CGGTCCGCGGACTAGCGTGACCTGCGACAAATGCGAAACTATGTTTTGCATTGCGAAACAAGTCTCTGGGAGGAGCCTACATGACAATCTTTAAAAACCTGAGCTGCGCCGCAGCTCTGGCGCTGGCTGGTGGCGCGGTAAGCGCTGAAACTGTATTGATTCACGGTGAAGCTGGGCCCAACCGCGGTGCACGCGCCGACGCTTTGCAGTGGTTCGCCGATCAGGTCGCCGAGCGTTCGGACGGCGACATGCGATTCGACATCCAGTGGGGCGGGGCGCTGTTCAAAGCCAACGCCGCTGTGCAATCCATCGCCGATGGCGTGGCCGACACCGGTTCGGTCATCGCAGTCTACTACCCGCAAGAGATGGCCGGCTACGGCATCGCCGACCTGCCGGTGAACAACCCCGACGCTTGGGTCGGCATGCGCGCCACGGATGAGCTGATGCGCTCCAGCCAAGCGATCCAAGACGATCTGGCCGACAAGAACCTCGTCTATATCGGCACTTGGACCACCAGCCAGGTAAACATCGGCTGCAAGGGCGGCGCGATCAAATCCGTGGCGGATATCTCGGGCAAGAAGGTCCGCGGCGTGGGTGCTTACGGTAAGGTTTTCGGCGAGCAGGGCGCGAACATGGTCAACATGTCGATCTATGACGCCTACCAAGGGCTCGACACCGGGCTGATCGACTGTTCGCAGGGCTACAGCTATGCCGTGGCGGCCCTGAAGCAGGCCGAGGTGATGGACAGCTACACGATCCTCGACTGGGGTCAGGTCGGCGGTCTGGGCATCTTCATGAACAAGGACATGCACGACAGCCTGACGCCTGAGCAGCAGGAAACGCTGGCCTCTGTCGGGTCCGACATGGCGGATGAGTTTGGCCGAATGATCACAGAGGCCAACGACAACGCTATCGCTTCGATGAAAGAGCAGGGCGTCGAAGTCATCACCCTTCCCGGAGAAGACCGCACGCAACTCGTTGAAGCTGGCAAGAAGTTCCTCGACGAATGGGTGCAAACTGCCAGCTCTGCCGGTCTGCCGGGCGACGAACTGCTGGAAGAGTATAAGGGCCTTATCGCCAAATACACCGAGCAGCGCGATGCCGATGGCTATCCTTGGGAAGCCAAAAGCAACTGATCGCTAACCTAGGGAGGGGCAGCATATGTTGGTAAATCTGGAGAAAATCCTGTTGGGATTGGGCGCTTTGGCGGTGATCGCCTTGGGGGTGTTGATCACCTCCAATGTGATCGCCCGCGCGCTCTTTGCTAGTCAGGTGCCCGATAGCGTGACCATGGTGCGAGAGCTCATGGTCGCCGCCATCCTGCTGCCCCTCGCCGCCGCCACCGCTGCCCGCGCGCATGTCTCGGTTGCCTTTGTGACCGACCGATTTCCCGACCGCGCGCGTTCGGTGCTGATCGTGGCGGGCTCTGCCATCGGGATGCTGGCGCTGGCGCCGCTAATCTATTCCGGCGGTCGCGAGTTCTTTGCCGTGGTCGAAAAGGGCAGCTTTTTCTACGGAGACCTCAATCTGCCGAAATGGCCCGGGCGGCTTTTGTTCCTGATCGGGATGATCGCGACCTTCCTGCGGCTGGCCGAACTAACGTGGCGCGATGGGCGCACCGTGCTGGCAGGCGGCGTGGTCTCTGACGAACAACAACATGCGGCCGACCTTCTGGCCGAGAAGGACGTGCTGTAATGGATGCCTCAACCATCGGTATGATCGCCTTCGCGGCGGTTCTGATCCTGCTCGCCCTGCGCGTGCCGATTGCCTTCACGCTGGCGGCAGTGGCAACCGTCGCTACCTTCTTTATCTTCGCCTTCCGCACCGGGACCTTCATGCCCGAACGTGCGATCAAGGCGACGACTTCGATGGTGTTTTCCAACTCCTTCGACCTCATTCACTCTTACGACCTGTCGATGATCCCGCTTTTCGTGGCGCTCGGACATATCGCGTATCGCGCGGATATTACGACGAAAATCTACCATGCGGCCAAGGTCTGGCTGACCCGCCTGCCGGGTGGGGTGGCCATGGCCTCCGTCATGGGCTGCGGGGGCTTTTCCGCGATCACCGGCTCATCCATCGCCTGCGCCTCGACCATGGGTAAGATCTGCACGCCCGAGATGCTGCGCATGGGCTATGACCCGCGTCTGGCCACAGCTTCGGTCGCGGCGGGGGGCACATTGGGCTCGCTCATTCCCCCGTCGGTTCTGTTCATCATCTACGGCATTTTCACCGAGACTTCGATCTCGTCGCTATTCCTCGCGGGTGTTCTGCCGGGGCTGCTGACGTTGGCGGGCTTTGTGCTGGTCATCGCCGTCTGGGTCTGGCGCGATCCGGCGGTAGCACCCTCGACCGACCAACGCTACAGTGCGCGTGAGCGTTGGCAGGCGGCCCTTGATAGCTGGCCCGCGATCCTGCTTTTCGTGCTGATCATTGGCGGCATCTACGGCGGCATCTTCACCGCGACCGAGGCCGCCGCCGTCTGCGTCGTCTCCGCCACGCTGATCGGTTTCGTGCAGCGCAAGCTGGATTGGGCTGGCCTCTGGGCCGCGGTCAAGGAGACCTGCGTGCAGACCTCCGCGATCTTCCTCATCGCCGCCAGTGCCAAGATCTTTGTAGCCTTCGTCGCGCTGACAGGGGTCGCGGGCACCATCGTCGGGTTCGTATCGGATGCGCAGATGTCGCTGGTTGTGCTGATGCTCTGCATTGCGCTGATCTATCTGCTCTTGGGCATGTTCCTTGATCCCATCGGTATCATGGTGCTGACGCTGCCGCTGATGATCCCGCTGGTGGAGAGCTATGACCTTAACCTCATCTGGTTCGGCGTCGTGGTCATCAAACTGCTGGAGATTGGCCTCATCACACCGCCCGTGGGCCTCAACGTCTTTGTCATCGCCAATGTGGTGGGCCGCGAAGCGCCGATTGACAAGATCTTTGCGGGCATCACACGGTTCCTCAGCGTCGACTTCATCGTGCTGATCCTCATCATGTCCTTCCCGATGATCTCGCTTTTGATCCCGATGGCGGCAAGATGAACAAGGCGGCGTCTGATACCGTCACGGACCGTAAGTTCGCCAATACGCTGGCGCGGGGTCTTGGCATTTTGCGCGCGTTCCGCGCCAGCGACAGCGGGCTGAGCCACGCGCAGATCGCCGAGCGGACGGGCCTGCCGAAACCGACCGTTTCGCGGCTGACCTATACGCTATGCGAGTTGGGCTATCTGGCGCATGGCGGGCGGAACGATAAATTCCGGCTGGGGCCGGCGGCGATTGCGCTCGGCTCGGTCGCCTCTGTCGCGGTCAGTTTCGTCGATATGGCGTCAGATGCGATGCAGCAATTGGCCGACGAGACCCGCACGCTGGCGCTGATCGCGGTGAGGGATGGCGACCGGATGATGCTGGTGCGCACTTGGCGTCCGCATACCGCCTCGACCATCTGGTTGGAGCCAGGCCATCGCATCCCGGTCTATGGTTCGTCCTCGGGCCTCGCCACGCTGGCCAGTCTGAACGAAGACCGGTTTGACGCGCTCGACCCGGATGAGCGGCTGCGCAATTTCCGCCGCGAGGGGTATGAGCAATTGCTGGCGCAGGGTTTTGTCCTCGCCCCGCCTGAAACCCGCTATGCCCGCAGTATCAACGCTGTGAGCGTGCCTTATTACGCAGGGGAATTCGGCGAGCCTGTGGCCTTCACCTGCGGCGCTTTGCCGGGCGACTTGCCCGACAGCCGCATTCTGTCACAAGTGGGACCAGCGCTGCGCGACGTGGTCAGCGGCATCGAACAACGCACCGGACGGGCACCGGCCCTGTCCCGGCGCGGATAGATCAAGGAGTTACTGATATGACCGACAAGATTGCCTATTCCCGCCATGACGACATCGTCGTGCTGCGCATCGAAAACCCGCCCGTCAACGCGCTGAGCCAAGCCGTGCGGCAGGGGCTTTCCGACGGCATGGACCGCGCTGAGGCCGAAGACGGCGTGCGGGCCGTGATGATCGTGGGCGAGGGCCGCGCCTTTATCGCGGGCGCCGACATCACCGAGTTCGGCAAGCCGCCGATGGAGCCGCATCTGCCCAGCCTCTGCAACCGGATCGAAGCCTCGCCGCTTCTGGTCGTGGCCTCCATGCATGGCGTCAGCCTTGGTGGCGGTCTCGAAGTCGCGCTCTCGGCGCATTACCGCATCGCCCAGCCCTCGGCCCGCGTCGGTCTGCCCGAAGTGCACCTCGGCCTGATCCCCGGCGCAGGCGGGACACAACGCCTGCCGCGCCTCATTGGCGTTGAACCCGCGCTGGATGCCATCACCACGGGCCGCCACATCAAGGCACCGCAGGCGCTTGAGATGGGCATCGTCGACCGCGTGGAGGAGGGCGATCCGCAGGAGGTTGGTCTCGCTTACGTTCGCGAGCTGCTCGACAGCGGCGCCGAACGCCGCCCGATCTGCGAGATGCCCGCGCCTGCGCCGATCGACTGGGATGCCGCCTATGAAGCGACGCTGAAGAAAGGCCGCGGCCAGATTTCCCCCGCTGAGGCTGTCCGCGCCGTGCAGGCGGGTGTCGAGAAACCCTTCGAAGAGGGCATGAAAGCCGAGCGTCGCATCTTCTCGGAACTGATGAACACCGACCAGCGGCAGGGCATGATCCACGCCTTCTTCTCCGAACGCGCGGTCAGCAACCTGCCCGAGCTGAAAGGCGTCGAGCCGCGCGAACTGAAAGCCATTGGCGTGATCGGCGGCGGCACCATGGGGGCAGGGATCGCTACCGCAGCGCTGCTGTCCGGCTTCTCGGTCGTGCTGATCGAGATGAAGGACGAGGCCGCCAAGGCCGCGCATGAGCGTATCTCCGGCAACCTCCAAGGCGCGCTGAAACGTGGCAAAATCGATCAGGGGAAATTCGATCACCTGACCGGCGACGCCCTCACCGTTTCCACCGAGTACGCCAGCCTGTCGGACGTCGATCTGGTGGTCGAAGCGGTGTTCGAGGATATGGACGTCAAAAAGCAGGTCTTCGGCAGACTCGACGCGGTCTGCAAACCGGGCTGCGTGCTGGCCTCCAACACCTCCTATCTCGACGTGAACGAGATCGCCGCCAGCACCAAGCGCCCCGAGGACGTGATCGGGCTGCACTTCTTCTCGCCCGCCCATGTGATGAAACTGCTTGAGGTCGTTGTCGCCGACAAGACCGCGAAAGATGTGGTCGCCACGGGCTTTGCCTTGGGCAAGGCGCTCGGCAAGATCAGCGTGCGCGCGGGCGTCTGCGATGGCTTCATTGGCAACCGCATCCTCGCCACCTACCGCACCGCGGCGGACCACATGGTGCTGGACGGCGCAAGCCCCTACAAGATCGACGCGGCGCTTGAGAAGTTCGGCTTCGCCATGGGCCCCTTCGCGGTGGCCGATCTGGCCGGGCTCGACATCGGCTGGGCCACACGCAAGCGCAAGGCCGCCACGCGCCACCCCGAGGAGCGGGTGCCGACCTATATCGACCGGCTCTGCGAGCAGGGCCACTTCGGCCAGAAGACCGGCCAAGGCTACTACATCTACGAAAAGGGCAAACGCGGCGGCACGCCGAACCCGGAAATCACCCGCCTGATCGAGGAAGAGCAGAAGGAGCGCGGCATCGCCCCGCGCGAGTTCACCGATGCAGAGATCGTGCGCCGCTACATGTGCGCCATGGTCAACGAGGCCGCCAAGGTGCTGGAAGAGGGCATCGCGAAACGCCCGCTCGACATCGATATGACGCTGCTCTTTGGCTACGGCTTCCCGCGCTATTGGGGTGGCCCGATGAAATGGGCCGACATTCAGGGCCTGCCCAACGTCCTCGCCGCGATCGAAGGCTTTGCCGATAAAGACCCTTGGTTCTGGAAACCAGCGCCGCTGCTGGTCGAACTGGTCAAGACCAACCGCACTTTTGATGATCTGAACAAGGAAGCTGCCAAATGAAACAGGCTGTCATCGTCTCTGCCGTCCGTACCGGGCTGGCCAAATCCTTCCGCGGGTCATTCAACATGACCCACGGTGCCACCATGGGCGGCCATGTCGTCGCCGAGGCCGTCAAACGCTCGGGCGTTGATCCTTCGGCCATCGAAGACGTAATGATCGGCTGCGGCTACCCCGAAGGGGCCACCGGCTCGAACATCGCGCGCCAGATCGCCCTGCGCGCGGGCCTGCCGGTCACCGCCTCAGGCGTGACCGTGAACCGCTTCTGTTCTTCCGGTCTGCAGACCGTCGCCATGGCCGCCAACGCAATCTGCCAAGAGGGCGCAGGCCCGATGGTTGCAGGCGGGGTCGAGAGCATTTCGCTGATCCAGCCGGATGTGAAATCGGTGAAAGAGGCTTGGCTCAAGGAGCATAAGCCCGAGGTCTATATGGCGATGATCGACACCGCCGATATCGTCGCGAAACGCTACAATATCAGCCGCGAGGATCAGGACGCCTATGGCCTGCGCAGCCAGCAGTTGATTGCCGCAGCGCAGGAGGCCGGTCTTTTTGATGACGAAATCGTCCCGATGCAGACCACCATGGGCGTGCAGGACAAGGAAACCAAGGAGATCTCCACCCGCGAGGTCACAGTGGACCACGACGAATGCAACCGGCCCGGCACCACGCTCGAAGGGCTTGCGGGCCTGACGCCCGTGCGCGGCGAGGGGGCCTTCATCACCGCGGGCAACGCCAGCCAACTGTCGGATGGCGCTGCAGCCCTCGTGCTGATGGACAGCAAAGAGGCCGAGCAGCAGGGCCTGCAAGCCATGGGCGCGTTCAAAGGCTTCGCCGTCGCCGGCTGCGAGCCTGACGAAATGGGCATCGGCCCGGTCTTTGCAGTGCCACGTCTGCTGGAACGCCACGGGCTGACTGTCGATGACATCGACATATGGGAGTTGAACGAAGCCTTCGCGAGCCAAGCGCTCTACTGCCGCGATAAACTCGGCATCGACCCCGATAAATGCAACGTGAATGGCGGCTCGATCGCTATCGGCCACCCCTTCGGCATGACCGGGGCGCGGATGACCGGCCATATCCTGCGCGAAGGCCACCGCCGCGGCGCGAAACTCGGCGTGGTGACGATGTGCATCGGCGGCGGCATGGGGGCGGCTGGCCTCTTCGAAATCTACTAAAGGGGGCCGACATGGACCTGAGCTATACAGACGAAGAACGCGCCTTCCGCGAGGAGGTGCGCCAATTCCTCACCGAGAAACTGCCAAGCGAGCTTTCCGAAAAGGTGCGCCGTGGGCAGGAGCTTTCGAAGGATGATCACGAATGCTGGCACGCCATCCTGAACGATCAAGGCTGGCTGGCCACCAACTGGCCCAAGGAGTTCGGCGGGGCGGCGTGGAACGCCGTGCAGCGCCATATTTTCGAGGAAGAGGCCGCTGCCCATCACGCGCCGCGCATCGTGCCTTTTGGCCTGTCGATGCTGGCCCCCGTGCTGCAAAAGTTCGGCTCGAAAGAGCAGCAGGACTACTGGCTGCCGCGCATTCTCTCGGGCGAAGACTGGTGGTGTCAGGGTTATTCCGAGCCGGGCGCGGGGTCGGACCTCGCCTCGCTAAAAACCACGGCGGTCAAGGACGGCGACCACTACATCGTCAACGGCCAGAAGACATGGACCACACTTGGTCAGCACGCCAACATGATCTTCTGCCTCGTGCGCACCGACAAGGACGTGAAGCAGCAAGAGGGCATCTCTTTCCTGCTGATCGACATGGAGACGCCGGGCATCACCGTGCGCCCGATCATCCTGCTGGATGGCGGCGCCGAGGTGAACGAGGTATTCTTTGACAATGTCAAAGTGCCCGCCGAGAACCTCGTCGGTGAAGAGAACAAGGGCTGGACCTACGCCAAGTACCTGCTGACCCATGAGCGCACCAACATTGCCGGTGTGGGCTTCTCCCAAGCCGGTCTTCAGGCCGTGAAACGCATCGCGGAATCCGAAATGGCCGGGGGCCGCCCGCTGATCGAGAACCCGCATTTCGCCGCGCGTGTGGCACAGGCAGAGATTGATCTGATGGCCATGGCGACGACCAACCTGCGCATCATCTCCAAGGCCGCCGCAGGGCAGGCACCGGGGGTGGAAAGCTCCATGCTTAAGGTCAAAGGCACGATCATTCGGCAAGAGATCAATGATTTGGCGCGCCGTGCGGCTGGCGTCTATGCGATGCCCTTTGCCTCGGAAGCGGTAGCGGGCAGCAACGATGCGCTGCCTGACCCGAATGAGGCCGGCCCGGTGGCCGCGCAGTATTTCAACAACCGTAAGCTGTCGATCTTTGGCGGTTCTAACGAAATCCAGCGGCAGATCATCGCCAAGACAACGCTGGGAGGTGCAAAATGAATTTCGACCTAACCGAAGAGCGCCAGATGCTGCAAGACAGCCTGCGCCGTTTCCTGCGCGATAAATACGACACCGCCACGCGCAACGGTATTCTGGAAAGCGGTGCAGGTTTCTCTGCTGACATCTGGAACGGCTTGGCCGAATTGGGCGTCATCGGCGCGCTGTTCACCGAAGACCAAGGCGGCTTTGGCGGCGCGGGTTTCGACATCGCAGTGGTGTTCGAAGAACTGGGCCGCGCCGGTGTGGTCGAGCCACTGCTCGACAGCGCCGTGCTGGCTGGCGGCTTGATTGCCGATCTGGGCAGTGAAGCGCAGCAGGAACATATCGAGGCACTGATCGGCGGCACGTTGCAACTGGCCTTTGCCCATGGCGAGCCGACCAGCCGCTATGACCTTGAGCGCGTCACCACCACCGCGTCGCAAAACGGCGGTGACATCGTGTTGAATGGCCGCAAGGCCGTGGTGGCAAATGCCGAGGCTGCCGATATGCTCGTCGTCTCTGCCCGCGAAAGCGGAGAGGCTGGCGATCAGGCAGGCATTTCGCTGTTCCTTGTGCCAGCGGATACCAAAGGGCTCACCGTCACGGGCTACGCCCTGCTGGCCGGTGGCCGCGCCGCCGAAGTCACACTGGATGATGTGACCTTGCCCGAAAGCGCCCGCTTGGGCGAGACTGGCAAGGCGTTTGACGCTATCGAGGCCCGTGTGGCCGTGGCGACAACTGCGCTCTGCGCGGAAACGCTGGGCGCGATGGAAACCGCCTGCGATCTGACCCGCGAATACCTCGGCACGCGCAAGCAGTTCGGCCGCCCGATTGGTAGCTTCCAAGCGCTGGCGCACCGCATGTCGGACCTGCTGATTGACCTCGAACAGGCCCGCTCTGCCGTGATCAATGCCGCAGGCCATCTGGCTGACGACCGCGCCAGCCGCGAGCGTCACGTCTCAGCCGCAAAGAACCTGATGGGCCGCGTGGGCCGTCTGGTGGCCGAAGATACGATCCAGATGCACGGCGGCATCGCCATGACGCAGGAGTACGAACTGGCCCATATCGCCAAACGCATCGCCATGGCGGACCACCGCTTTGGCGACGTTGATCATCATCTGGAGCGGTTCATTGCACTATCCGCCGCATGAGGCACCGACCAGCGGGGTTCAACAGCTGATCGGGTTTCAACCCGACCTGTCGAACCCCGATGGCAGCACCCGCGTGACGCTCGATATTGGCCCGCAGCATCTGAACGTCTCGGGCGTGCTGCACGGGGGGTTGCATACGTTGCTCTTGGATGTGGCCACGGGCTTTGCCTGCGCGCGCCACTGCGCGATGAGCGGGCCCTTCGTGCCGATGCTGACCCTGTCGCTAACCACCGATTACATCTTGGCGGTGCGCGAGGGGCGGGTTGTAGCGACAGGCCGTGTCACCGGTGGAGGCTTCAAGATACTCTATGCCGAGGCGCAGTTGCATGATGTCGATGGCAAGCTGCTGTCGCGTGCGACGGGCGTTTTCAAAAGGGCGAAAACATGAGCGCACGGATCGAAGACCGCGGCGATCGATTGATCGTCTGGAACGGCAACGCCGAGAAACGCGGGGCGCTGACGCCAGAGCTTTATGAAGCGATTGCAGAGGCAATGCGCATGGCCGAAGACCCGCGCATCCGCGCGGTGATCCTCACCTCCGAAGGGCGCTTTTTCTGCGCGGGGGGAGATCTCAACGTATTGATCGAACGGCGCAAACTGACTGAGGCTGAGCGCCGCGAGCGGGTGGATGGGCTGCACGATCTGGTCCGCGCCATGCGTGCTTGCCCGGTGCCTGTTATCGCCGCCATCGAAGGTGGCGCTGCCGGGGCGGGGCTGTCGCTGGCGCTGGCCTGCGACATGATCGTGGCCTGCGAAGAGGCGCAGTTCACTGCCGCCTATGTGAAGGCCGGGTTGGTGCCGGATGCCGGTCTGACGGCTTCTTTGGCGCGGCTTTTGCCGCGGCCCTTGTCGATGGAGATGTGCCTTCTGGGCCGTCCCGTCATGGCGATGCGCTTTGCTGAACTCGGCGCGGTCAACCGCATCTGCGCCAATGGCAAAGCCTTGGACGAGGCGCTGATGCTGGCCGATACGCTCGCCGCCGGGCCGCGTGCCGCCCAAGGCGCGATCCGGCAGTTGGTGGCGCAGGCCTATGAGGCCGAAGAGGCCGATCAGCTTGATGCCGAACGCAACGCCATGGCCCACGCGGCTGGCGGGGATGAGGCCGCCGAAGGGATCGCGGCCTTTTTGGAAAAACGAAAGGCCCGGTTTTAGCCGGGCAGCGGCCGCCGGAGGAGGGGGTCGCGAATAGGCAGGAGGAGACACCCATGAATGCCAGGGTACAGGATTTTCTAGCTGAGCAATTGGCGACCCGACCAGAGGCGCCGGCGCTGAGTGACGCCAGCGGCGCCGCGTGGAGCTATGCCGATCTGGACCGTGCGCGTGTGGCCTTGGCCGCTGAGTTGCGCAGCGCGGGGGTGCAGGCGGGCGACCGCGTGCTTTTGATGGTGGAAAACTGTGTTGCGGCGGTGGCCTCGCTCTATGCCGCGTGGGAGTTGGACGCGGTGGCGATCCCCGTCAATGCCCGCCAGACCGAAGCCGAAGTCACCCGCATCATCGATCACGCGACCCCGGCGGCGGTGCTGCTGACCTGCGATGTCTCGCCCGAAGCGGCGGCCCATGCGGCGCGGCTGAACGCACGTGAGGTCTCGGGCGCATTCGGCAGCCTGCACCTTGCCACACCGCTCCCCAGCAGTCCCGATGCTGATCTGCATGACGTGGCGGTGCTGCTCTATACCACCGGCACCACGGGCGATCCCAAGGGGGTGATGCTGACCCATTCTAACCTGCGCTTTGGCGCGCGTGCCTCGGCGGACCTGCGACAGATGGTGCCGGGTGATGTGGTTTACGGCGTGCTGCCGATGACTCATGTTTTCGGTTTGGTGTCTGTCTTGATGGCCGCGGTGAGTTCTGGCGCGAAGGTCCGGCAGGAGAGCCGTTTCTCGGCGGCGAAGCTGCATGCCGCAACCCACGAGGATGTCACGATCCTTCCCGCTGTGCCGCAGATGCACGCGCTGGTGATGCAGTACTCGCGCGAACGCGGGATGCCCAAACTCGAAAGCCCCAAGCTGCGCTATGTTTCATCGGGCGGTGCACCGCTTGATCCGGCGTGGAAACGCAAAGCCGAGGCGTTTTATGAACTGCCGCTGCAAAACGGCTTTGGCATGACCGAGACATGCTCGGGCGCCTCGGCCACCACCAACGCGCTTGGCTCGCCCGATACGTCGGTCGGACCGGTCACGCCGGGCACCGAATGCAAGATCGACGACCAAGCCCCCGGCGGCAATGGCGCGGGCGAAGGCGAGGTGCTGGTGCGCGGACCGCATGTGATGAAAGGCTACTACCGCAACCCGACCGAGACCGACAAAGCCATCGACGCCGAGGGCTGGTTGCACACCGGCGATCTGGGCAAGTTGGATGAGAATGGGCGGCTGCACATCCTCGGGCGCAGCAAGGAATTGATCATTCACGGCGGTTTCAACGTTTATCCGCCCGAGGTCGAAGCCGCGTTGAACGATCACCCGCGCGTGGTGCAATCGGCCGTGGTCGGACGGCGGCGCGAAGGCGACGAAGAGGTGCTGGCCTTCGTGCAGGTCGCCCCCGGCGACGAGGTGACGGCAGAGGAGTTGCGCAGTTTCGTCAAAGAGCGGCTGACCGGCTACAAGCGGCCCGCGCAGATCATCGTGGCCACGGACCTGCCCGCCGCACCCACGGGCAAGATCCTGAAACACCGGCTGCTCACGGCCTTTGCCGACCGGCTGGAGGGCTAGGCGCGGCTTGAACCGCGCCCGGCCAGATCAGACGTAGGTGCCTTCGGCGGCGGCGCGGATCGCGCGGATGTTCTCGCCGTAGGGCGCGGGGTCGCTGACCGAGCCGCCCTTGAAGACGGCGGAGCCCGCCACCAGCACATCTGCTCCGGCCTGCGCCACCAGCGGCGCGGTCTTGGGGTCGATGCCGCCGTCGATCTCGATATGCACGGGCCGGTCACCGATCATCGCGCGCAGGTCGCGGATTTTGGCTGTCATGTCGATGAACTTCTGGCCACCGAAGCCGGGGTTCACGGTCATCACACAGATGAGGTCGACCATGTCGAGCAGTTCGGCCACCGCGCTGGCTGGCGTGCCGGGGTTGAGTGCCACACCCGCTTTCGCGCCCGCGCCGCGGATCGCCTGAAGCGTGCGGTGGATATGGGGCGTGGCCTCGACATGGGCGGTGATCACATCGGCGCCCGCCTTGGCGAAGGCTTCGATATAGGGATCGACCGGGGCGATCATCAGATGCACATCCATCACGCCCTTGATATGGGGCCGGATCGCCGCGCACATGGCGGGGCCGAAGGTGATGTTGGGCACGAAATGCCCGTCCATCACATCCACATGCACCCAGTCCGCGCCTTGGGCCTCAATGGCTTCGCATTCGGCACCGAAGTTGGCGAAATCGGCGGCGAGGATGGAGGGGGCGATCTTGATCGAACGGTCGAATGTCATGGGGGCAGCCCTTTGTTGCACAGGTTGGCTCCTCTTAACGGCTGCGCGCTTTTTGCGAAAGGGGTTAGAGGTCGAGTTCCAGCACACCACCCGGCTGGGCTGCGCGGGATTGGCAGAGGATGATCGCGCCTTCGCGCTGTTTAGCGGAGAGCACGAAGTCGCGGTGTTCGACTTCGCCGCCGCGCAGGCCGCATTTGCAGACGCCGCAGATGCCATCGCTGCATTTCAGATCCACTGGCACCCCCGCCGCGATCAGCGCGTCGGCGGCTGTTTCCTCGGCAGAGACGGCGATCTCGCGGCCTGAGGTGAGTTTCAGCGTGAAGGGGTGATTGACGTAGTCCGGCACCTCGGGGGTTAAGAAATATTCCAGATGCCGCGCGTCTTCGGGGATGCCCGCGGCTTCGGCTGCGGCCATGACAGATTGCATATAGGCATCGGCTCCGCAGGTGTAGACATGGGTGCCCGGTGCGCTGCGTTCCATGATGGCGGGCAGGTCGGCGCGGGTGCTCTCAGACGAGATATGCAGGTGCACCCGGTCGGCCCAAGGAGCCTGCGCCAGTTCTTCGGCAAAGGCGGCGGCTTCGCGGTCAGAGGCCGAGTAGTGCAGGTCAAAGGGCCGCCCAAGGGCGTGCAGGCGATGGGCAAAGGCGATCATCGGCGTGATACCAATGCCGCCGCCCATGAGCAGGCTATGCGGCGCGTCCTCTACCAGTTCAAAATGGTTCACCGGCTTGCCGACAAAGATGCGCCGCCCTTTGGTGAAGACCCGGTGCAGCAGCGCCGAGCCGCCCCGGCCCGCGTCCTCGCGGAGCACGGCGATGCGGTAGCGTTTGCGGTCACTCGGATCACCCAGCAGGGAATAGGGGCGCAGGAATTCGGGGGCGACGACCAGATCAAGATGCGCGCCCGCGGTCCATGCGGGCAGGTCGTGGCCTTCGGGGTGGGCGATGTCATAAAGCGCCGTGGTCGCGTTCAGACGAGTAACTTCGGTGATGCGCAGGTCAAGCACGGGGGTGCCGCTGCCGACTTTATAAAGATGCAAATGATCCGTCTCGCCCGCTGCAGTCTTGCGGCGGTGCTCAACGGCGCTCAGCAGGGCCGCATGGGCGGCAATCCCGGCCTCGCGGTTCATCGGATCGGGGTAAGGCCATGGGTGCGGGGCCAGCGGGGCGGGGTAGACGGAGAGGGTTTGGTCCTCGAACTTGAGATCCAGATCGGGTTGCAGATCACGGGCGTTCACCGGCTGGGCAGGCGTGTCGAACTGGCCCGAGGGTTTGCGCTCGATGTCCCACCACCACTTTTTGACCGGGTTCAGACGGCCCTTGCCGACCTTGTCATCCAGCTTGGCCAGCAGCGGTGCGGCGGCGGGGATGTTGGAGGCGGCCCAGCGGAAGGGGGCCTCGGCGAACAGCCCTTCAAGGTTCCACGGGCAGGTCTTCATGCAGCGTCCGCACATCGCGCCGCCTTGGTTGGTGATCCGGTAGGTGGCGCATTTCTGGCTGTCGGATTTCCAGATTTCATAGCCGTTGAACATCTTCTTCGGCCCGGCGGTGATCGCCCCCGAGGGGCATTCGCGGGCGCATTTGTTGCAGGCTTCGCAGAACTTTTGCAGGCCAAAGTCGATGGGCTTTTCATGGGTAACGGGCAGGGTGGTGGTGACCACGCCGGATTTCAGGCGCGGGCCGAGGAAGGGATTGAGGATCACTTCGCCGATGCGAGAGACTTCGCCCAAGCCCGCGAGCAGCAAGAGCGGCGGTTGCAGTACGTCGCCATCCATCACCGTATGCGCTTTGGCGGAATGGCCAAGGTTGCGCAGGTGCTGCGCCATCACGCCGCCCAACATTGAAAACCGCAGATAGGCCCGCATGGATTGCGACACGGCGATCCAATCATCGCCCGAAGACCCCTCCATCGTGTCAAAGCCTTGGTCGATGATAAGGCTCAGCGCTTGGTTATGCGGCGGGGTGATCGGGGTGCCGGTGGCGTCATGGCTGTACCACGTCCAATCGGGGCAGGCCGAGAGACCCGCAGCATCGGACCCCAGAAAATAGCTTGCCGCCTTGAGGTTGGCGGCATTGCGGGCGCTGTCTGTCATCGCAGGGGCGGCATCGTTCACCGGCCCGTCTTGCAGCAAGATCAGCGCGCCCAGCAGGCGGCGCTGCGCGGCGGAGGGGGCGGATTTCACCACATGGTGCCCGCCTTTCATGGCGTTCTGCACCTTTGGCCCCATGTCGCCGAACTGCCCGCGTGCGAAAAGATCGCCGCGTTTCGGCACGCGCGGCACGTTGGGCGCGTCGATATAGGTGGTCGGCTCGTCCACCCGTTTCAGCGTCTCAAACGGATGCGGCCCTGCGGCATAGTCGCGCCGGGCATAAGGATCGACATCGCGGGCGCTGACCCCGCCATGGGTGCCCAGCTGCCAATGCGGGCCTTTGAGCACCGACCACGGTTGTTCGGAGAGCGGAGCGAGCGGCATATCGGGCGCAAGCTCCATGTCAGTCGTCACCACGGCCAATCCGAAGCGTGGACCGATCCACGGCGCTTGCAGCCTACCGTCTTCCCAAACCGCCAGCCCCGCCGCCACGGCCAGTTGGCCGAGGTTCACATCGGCGGTGGTGGCGGAATGCACCTTGGCGGCGAAGCCCAATTGACGGATGTATTCGGCCAGCACGGTGGCGTTCTCGGTCCCGCGTAGGCAGGCGCGCTCGGCTTGGGCGTCGATGATCCAATCGCTACCCGGCTCACCCGCGCGCGGGTCACGGGGGTAGGCGGTGAGGATCACCAGCGCGTGGCTGTGACTGTCAATCGCGGTTTCGGGGGCGTCCACCGCATCGCGCAGGTTCGCCATGATGACATCGACCCCGGCAGCGAGCGACTTGGTCTGGCGGCTGCGCAGGTCATCGGCCAGCTGCGCGGTGCCCTCGCTTCGGCGCGGGGTGGGCAGCCGAGCCTCTTGCGGAAGGGCGCAGACGCCCATCATCGAGGCATCGTTGTAATAACCGAAGGATTTGAGGTGGTTGGCGCGTTCCACCGGGCTGTCGGGGATCACCGCGCCTGCGGTGTTGATCGGCCCATCCCGAAGCACGTCCATCATCGCCTGAAAGGGCGCCATGGCGTTGCAGATGCTCTGCGGCGTCTCGGGCCGCTCAAACCGCAACACCGGGATGGGCGTGTCCGGCAGTTGGTCATGCGGGGCATGCAACCGGCGCAGCCGCTCCAACGGGAAGGGGCCGAGGTGCATAGGGCGGGACTTGGATGAAAAGAGCTTCATGGCAAATCGATGCCACGCTTTGAAATGAGATGCCAGTCCTGGTTGTGGCCGCTGAGGGCGCTCTCGCTTGACTTTCGGCGTGGCCGCCGACCATGCTGCGGCAAAATTGGAGGAGTGAGATCATGACCCTGTTCAACCGCCGTCAGGCCATCGCAACCTTGGGCGCCGCCACGGCCGTGGGGCTGGCGGCCCCGGCGCTGGCGCAGAACCGCAAGATCACCGTGGGCGCGCTGCGTTTCACCAGCCACGCGGGCAGCTTTGTCGGCTTTGAGCGGGACTATTTCAAAGAGGCCGGGCTGGACGTTGAACTGCGCTTTTTCGAGGCCGCGCAGCCGATGGCCGTGGCGATTGCCAGCGGCGATGTGGACTATGCGATCACCGCGATCTCGGGCGGCTTGGTGTCGCTGGCGCAAAAGGGCGCGGTCAAGGTTATCGGTGGCGCGTTGCAAGAAGAGCAGGGCATCGACGGGCAGAAGTTCCTCGTTTCTGATGCGGCCTATCAGGCGGGCATCACCGAACCCAGCATGCTGGATGGCAAAAGCTTTGGCATGACGCAGGCCGGGTCGTCCTTCCACTATATGGGCGCCAAAATGGCCGAGGCTGAGGGGATCAGCCTCAAGTTCAAGCCGCTGCAAAAGGTCGGCGCGGTGATCGGTGCGCTGAAGTCGGGCCAGATCGATGCGTGGTCGATCGTGCCGCATATTGCCAAGCCGTTGGCCGGGTCGGGTGCCGTGCATATCATCGGCGATGTGGCGACCTATCTGCCGGACTATCAGGTGACCACGGTCTTTACCTCGACCAAGAACGCCAGCGAGGAGCAGGAGATGACCAAGAATTTCCTTGCGGGCTATTCCAAGGGTGTTGCCGATTACAACGCCGCGATGATCGCCAAGGATGGCGGCGATGCGGGCGTGGATGAGATGGTCGATCTGATCCATAAATATGTCTACACCGACCGCCCGCGCGACAAGGCTGCTCCGTCGATCATCAACGGCACCATGCGCTTGAACGAAGGTGCGATGCTCAATGTCGCCTCTGTGCGCGACCAGTTGGAGTGGTTCCAGTCCGAAGGGCTGGTCGATGCTGACATCACGCTGGAGACGCTGATCGACACCTCTTATGTCGAGACGATGGGCAGCTAAGCGTGTCGATTGTGTGATATGATTGCTTTGTAAAGGCGCGTTCCCCTCCGGCGCGCCTTTACCTTTTGCTCCCGCAGGTTGGGATTTCCGGCAGGCATCACTGGCAATACAGCGGCGCCAAGATACCTTTGGTGCTGATGCGGGGCCAAGCCCCTGACCATAAAACGGGAATATGCAGTGAGCGACGGCAGTTTTTTCGCCCTGAACGGCTATCATTTCGCCTTGGGGGCCGTTGGGGCCGTGGTGATCCTTGCCCATTGGCTGCCCCGCTTTTTCAGTCGGCGAGAGCCTGCGGCCTCGGGGCTGCTGATCCTTTTGGGGATGGGCGTTTTCGCCCTTGTTCCCGGCATGCCGAGTTTCCCCGACCCGCGCGCCACCCCCTTTCCATGGGAAATCGTGTCGGAGCTTTGCGTGATCGTCGCGCTCTTCGCGACGGGGCTGCGGATCGACAGGCTTTCTGATTGGTCCCGCTGGGGCCCAACGGCGCGGTTGTTGGCGCTGACCATGCCACTGACGATCCTGTCGGTCGCCGTGATGGGCTGGGCCTTTGCCGGGATGACAGCAGCGGGGGCGATCTTGCTGGGCGCGGTGATGGCCCCGACCGATCCGGTTCTGGCCGCCGATGTGCAAGTCGGCCCGCCGCAGGAAGGGGGCGAACATCCGGTGCGTTTCGCCCTGACCACAGAGGCGGCGCTGAACGATGGTTTGGCCTTCCCCTTCGTCTACCTTGGTCTTCTGGTCGCGGCCGAAGGCTTGGCCCCGGCGACTTGGGGCGTGGAATGGCTGGCGCGCGATGTCTTTTGGCGCATCGCTGTCGGCACCGCGATGGGTGCTGCGGGCGGTTGGGCCTTGGGGCAGGTGTTGTTCGCCGTGCCGCGCAAGGCGGTTCTGGCCGAGACATCTTCGGGCGTGGTGGCTTTGGCCGGGGTGCTCTTGTGCTATGGCACCACGGAATTAGTCGAAGGCTATGGTTTCATCGCCGTGGCGGTGGCCGGTCTGGTGATCCGGCGGGTTGAGGCGGACCACGAATTCCACCGCCGCTTGCATGATTTCACCGCTGCTGTTGAACACGCCCTAACGGCGCTGCTGCTGGTGGCGATTGGCGCGGTGCTGCCTGCCTTGCTGGCTGATCTGACCCTCGCCGGTGCGGTGATCGTGCTGGCGCTGATCTTTGTCGTGCGCCCCTTGGCCGGGTGGCTGTCGCTTTTGGGAACCTCGCTAGAGACGCGCCCCCGCTGGGTTGTGGCGCTTTATGGGATCCGGGGGATCGGGTCGATCTACTACCTTGCCTATGCGGCGGGGAAGGTGGAGTTTCTGGACGAAGAGCCGCTTTGGGCGATGGTGGGTTTTGCGATCCTCGTGTCGACCTTGGTGCATGGTTTTACCGCCGGGATCGCGGTGGACGGCCTGAGCCGTAAAGAGGGTGAGCAGCCCTAAGCGCGCCACCGGCGCAGGGCGGTTGCGCCGGGACGCGGATCGCACATTGCGCGCGGGGCGTTTTTGCCGGAAAAGGGCGGCATGGACCTCAAGCTTTCCTCCGTCTGCCATTATTATGGCGATACCCAAGTGCTGCGTGACATCACGCTCGATATTCCCTCTGGCCAGATCGTTTGCATCGTTGGCCCCTCCGGCTGTGGCAAATCCACCCTGCTGCGCATGCTCGGTGGGTTGGAGCGGCCCAGCGAAGGCCGCGTGCTGCAAATGGGCGATGCGCCTGAGGGCTGTTTGAACCCACTGACCTATATCTTTCAGGATTTCGCGCTGCTGCCGTGGCGCACGGTGCGCGGCAATGTGGCGCTGGTGCTTGAGGATCACGGGCTGGGTAAGGCGCAGCGTGAGGCGATCATCGCCGATGTGCTGGCGCGGACCAAATTGACCGATTTCGCCGATGCGCTGCCCAAACAGCTTTCGGGCGGCATGAAACAGCGCGTGGCGATTGCCCGTGCGCTGGCGGTGAATCCGGCGGTGATGCTGATGGACGAGCCGCTGAGCGCGCTCGACAGCCAGACCCGCGAGCTTTTGATGGACGACCTTGTGGCGCTCTGGACGCGGCAGCCGTTCACGGCGGTCTATGTGACCCACAACCTCGCTGAAGCGGTGCGGTTGGGGCATAAGATCGTCGTGCTCTCGCGCCGTCCGGGTGAATTGCGCGAGGTGGTGAACCTAGACATGCCGCTGGCCGAGCGTCGCCATGGCGACCCGGCGTTGGAGGCGCAGCAACAGCACCTATGGGGGCTGATGCGCGATGAGGCCGCGGCGGCGGATGCGGAGTTGATCGATGGCTGAAACGACGGATGTGAATGCCCGCGAAGTAACCTTTCGCGGCGGTGGCTTCCAGCCCGGCACGCGGCGCGGCGTGGGGCTTGCAGTCTTCGTTGTGCTGATCCTGCTGGCGGAATGGGGCACGCGCAGCGGCTTTATCTCGGCCCTGACGTTGCCTCGGCCCAGCGATGTGTTGCTAACGTTTCAAGAGCTTTACCAGTCGGGGTTGTTGTTCAAACACCTCGGCCCCTCGCTGACCCGACTGGCCGTAGGCGCGCTGATCGGTGCCTCGCTGGGGATCGGGATTGGGGTGCTGATCGGGCTGTTTTCTCTGGCCCGCGCGGGTCTGGTGCCGCTGGTGGCAGCGATTTTCCCCATCCCCAAGATTGCGCTGCTGCCGCTGTTTGTGATCTGGTTTGGCATTGATGAGGCGAGTAAATACGCGCTCATCGCCTTTGGCACCTTCACGCCCACGGTGGTCGCCACCTATGCGGCGGTCGACAATGTGGACCGGGTGTTGATCCGGATGGGGCAGAGTTTCGGCCTCGGTTGGTGGTCGATTGTTTCGAAAATCGTGGTGCCCGGCGCGATGCCGGGGATCCTCTCGGGGCTGCGGATTTCGCTGACGATTGCGATTATTCTGTTGGTGGCGGCTGAGATGCTGGGCGCGGAATATGGGATCGGGGCGTATATTTTGCAGGCGGGGAGCCTGTATGATTTGGAGCGTCTGTTTGCGGGTGTGGTGATCCTGTCGCTGCTGGGCGTGGCGGTGTCTGCGGTGGTGGCCTTCGTGGAACGGCGCGTGCTGAGCTGGCGGGTCTGAGGGCCAGCGCCTGCCCGCGGGTCGGCGATCTGACGTAAATTGGTCCCACTTTATTTCTCGGTTTTAATGTGCGGTCCGCGAGGGCACGCCCAGCCTCACCAAATCGCCTACCCGGTCGCACCAAAGGTGCGCCAATATAGGCTGGCACGCCTCCGGCGTGACGGGCGGGCAGGCGATGGCCCGGCGCCTGCGGCTTGATTCCGGGCTGGGGTGGTAGTCCTGAACGGCTTTGCTATCAATGCTGCAACCGCCCTCACCAACGGATCCCCACCATGACCGAACACACCACCACCCACGCCGCCGACGAAGACGTTCGCAACCGCGACATCAAGATCTACGTCAACGGCGACATCGTGCACCGCGACGAAGCCAAGGTCTCGGTCTACGACGCGGGCTTCATGCTGGGCGACGGCATCTGGGAAGGCATGCGCCTGTACAACGGGACATGGGCCTTCTTCGATGAGCATATGGACCGCTTCTTCAACTCCTGCAAAGCGATCTCGCTCGACGTGGGCCTGGACAAAGACGGCATCGCCGAGGCGCTGCGCCGCACGGCAGAGGCGAACGATATGCACAGTGACGTGCACTGCCGCCTAATGCTGACCCGCGGGATTAAGGATAAACCCTTCCAGCACCCCTCGCTCAGCACCACCGGGCCGACGCTGGTGATCATCATGGAGCATTCCAAACCCGTGGATCGCCTGCAATCGGCGGGCATTCGTCTGGCGAGCGTCCCGCAGGTGCGCGGGCTGCCACATAGCCAAGACCCCAAGCTCAACAGCCACTCAAAGCTGAACTGCATCATCGCCTGCCTTCAGGCCGAGGAAGCGGGCGCGGATGAGGCGCTGATGCTTGACCCGCATGGTTTTGTGAACACCACCAACGCCTGCAACTTCTTCATCGTGCGCCGGGGCGAGGTTTGGACTTCGACCGGGGATTACTGCATGAACGGGGTGACGCGGCAGAAGGTGATCGACCTGTGCCATGAAAACGGCATCCCGATGCGGGAGAAGAACTTCTCGCTCTACGAGGCTTATGGCGCGGATGAGGCCTTTCTCACTGGCACCTTTGGTGCGCAGACGCCGGTGGCAGAGATTGACGGCAAGACCATCGGCAGCGGAGAACGGCCCGTCACCAAACGCATTCAGGCGCTTTATAAAGAGCTGATCAAACAGCACACGGCCTGAGGGCCAAGCGGTGCCCGCCCCCGCGAAGGGGCGGGCGGCATTTTGCGAAACCATGCGTTTCAGCAACGGCACACGTCGCAGCAGCCGCAATCCAGCAGCACCATGGTCAGCGCGCCCTGTTTGCGCTCTGGCATGGTTCCGGGCGCAAGCGCCGAGAACGCCCCAAACAACACCACCACCGCCCAGAGGCAGAGGTGCCGAAGCGGGCCGGTCAACGCCTTGCGGCGCATCCTGCTGCTGTTTTGGGGTTAGTGTTTTTGCGCGTGCGCGCCGTGATCCGTGGCGCCCGCATCATGCCCACGGCGGCTTTCGACGTTGAATATCACCTCCAAGGTTCCGGCCTTTTCAAAGGTCAGGGTGGCGGGGATTTTCTCGCCTTCCTCGAAAGGGTCACCGTCGAGGCCCATGAACATGATATGCAGCCCTCCGGGCTTAAGCGTCACCGTCTCACCTGCGGGCAGATCGAGGCCGTCGATATGCGACATGCGCGCGACGCCCATATCATCGGTGGTCGTCTGATGGAGGGAGACTTCGTCGAAGCCCTCGGCGCTGATGCTGACGAGGCGGTCTGCGCTGTCTCCGCCATTGGTGATTGTCAGATAGCCGCCGCCGACGCGGGCGGTTTTCGGTGTTTCAAAGGCCATCGGATGATCGACGGTCAAAGCACCGGCGGTGTACTCATGCGCGGCGGCGGGCAGGGCAAGTAGGGCAGCCAAGGCTGCGGTATAGAAAGATTTCATTGTCGTGGTCCATTGTCTGAGTATTGCGAAAGAAGCGATGGCTCAGACGAATGGCGGCCCCCGGACAGGCGGGGGCGCCCCTGCAGGGCTGCGCGGTGCGCCGAGGGCACGGGCCACGCGCGGCGTGGCAAAACGCAGCCTCCCGCCCGGGAGCAAGACATCTGCCGGGGTCGGCAAGATCAACGCATTGACGATCCGGCAGGCTTCGCAATCCAAGGCTGCATGGTTCTGCCCTTCGAGCGGGCCGTCGCAAAGATCGCTCAGCGTGCCGCCCGCTTGGATAAAGGCGATAAAGGCCGGGTCTTGCTGTACCTGCGCGGTCGCACGATGTGCGAAGGGCAAGCTAGCAAGGGCCAGCACCAGCAAGACGGTCAGGTAGACCCGGAGCGAGGATATGCGCGAAACGGCGGACATGCGCGCTGATACCGCGGCTGACGCCGCAACGCTATAGGGCGCTTTGGTCTGCGACGTGATGTCGTAGGGCAGGCTCCGTGCGGTAGTCGGTGTTGGCTATCGGGGGATTGTGTTGGCTGGGATGGTAGGATTCGAACCTACGGTACACTGTACCAAAAACAGTTGCCTTACCACTTGGCTACATCCCAACACAGGGCGCTAATTAGAGTTCTCTGGCCCGGGGTGCAAGACCCGTTTTTGATAAATTAGCCTATTCTTCGGCGGCATCAACGGAGAGCAGGTCTTTGCTGGGCAATTCGGCACGTTCCTGCGCGACGATGCGGGTCAGCTCACGCTCGGTTTGGGGTGCGACGGGCAGTGCAGCGGCGGGATTCGCGGGCGCATCCGGCGTTTGGGGCGAATCGTGCGGCGCGGCGGAGGACGATTCGCTTTGGGTGATAAGCCGATAGGCGGGAGGCTCTGCGGTGAGGCCCGCCGCGTCAAAGGCGGCCAGCGTCAGGCGAATCGCTTCGCCGCGCGCCGCGACCAGATCGGTGGTCTCTTGATTGATCCAACCGGCGAATTGCATGTTGATCCAGTGATCAGCGACCTCCTCCACCCAAGCGGCGGCTTCGGGGCTGGGCAGGACAAAGGGAAGGGCATTCAACACCTCCAGCGCCAGTTCCCGGGCGCGGGCCAGATCGGCATCGCTGGCCACCGAAAGGGTAAAGGTGAACCGCCGCTCGGCGTTGCGTGAGTAGTTGATGATGCGGCTTTTAAAGACCGTGGCATTGGGAATGCGCACATGATTGCCATCGTAGCTGAGCAAGATCGTGGCGCGGCTGGTCAGGCGGATCACCTTGCCGGTGTCGCCGTCAATCTCGACCGTGTCATTGGGGCGGAACGGCTGGCGGATCGACAGCATGATGGAGGCAATGAAGTTCTCGACCGTGTCGCGCACCGCGAAACCGATGGCAAGGCCGACGATCCCCGCCGCTCCAAGGATGCCCGACAGCAGCGCCGTCGCCCCAAGAATATCAAGCGCCACGACCAGCGCCGCGATGATAAAGGCCAGTCGGATGATCTGGCGGTAAATGTCAGCGATGAAGGCGTTGGGGGCGAGCCGCTTCCACGGGTTGCGCAGCCGCGCTAGTGCCAGCCCGGCAACGACGATCAGGGCAAAGACCCCAAGCGCCACTAGGGCCAACGGAAGGAGGGCCACGGCCTGCTCCATCCGCGCCGTGAAGCGGTCCACGGCAGGGTTGAGCCGTTCGGAAACATCGGTGCTCTCGCGGACCTCGTTGCGGATTGCGACCACCCCTTCGACACGGCCTGCGAGCTCGCTCAGACGTGCGGCGCTGGCGGTGTCGAGCGTGGTGCCGCGCAGGGTGACGATGCCGGAAGAAACCGAGACGCTGACCTTCTCAAATCCTTCAAGCTCGCGCAGGATGGCGCGGATGCGGTTGGCGATGGCGGCGTCTGCCGTGGCGTCCCCTTCGACGGCGATGGTGCCTTCGGGCTGGTCGTTGTCCTGCGCCGACGCAGGGGGCGCCGGCAGGGCAAAAAGCAAAAGCAGGCACAGGATCAGGCGGGGCAGGGCAGCAATCAGGCGCATGGGGGTCTCCGTCGACGGACAAGGCCGCCGCCCCTTCATGAGGGCGGTGGCTTGGTCAATTAGTGCGCTACCCCTGACAATCGAGCAGCACCGCGCCGTTGCGATGTCCTGCCTCGACCAATTGATGCGCACGAGCGGTCTCGGCTAGCGGCAGGACCGTATCGACGGGACAGCGCAGAGCCCCGTCTTCCAGCGCGTGATGCAGTCGTGTGATCGCCTGTTCGCGCGGGCCGGTGGGCAGCAGGTAGATCAGGATGATGTCGATGGTCACGGCTTTGAACAGCAGCGGGTAGAAGGGCAGTGTGGGCGACATTTCCGCCGCCGAGCCATAGGCGGCGATGCGGCCATTGGGGGCGATGACCTCGGTGTCGGTCGTGAGGTTCAGGCCGAACTCTGTATCGACGATGGTCTCGACAGGCTTGCCGCCGTTGGCATCCAAAACGGCGGCGGCGAGGTTTGGGTCAGCGTAGTTCAACACTGCATCGGCGCCAGCCTCGCGGACCAGATCATTGTCGCGCGGGCTGCAGGTGGCGATCACCTTGGCCCCGCCCCATTTCGCCAATTGCACGGCGAGATATCCCACGGTTCCGGCACCGCCTTGAATGAGCACCGTCTCCCCGGCCACGCCGCCGCCGCCGAAAACGGCGTGGCAGGCCGTCAGCCCCGGAATGCCAAGCTGCGCGCCGGTCTCAAAAGAGACGCCTTTGGGCAGCGGCACGGCCTGATGCGCGGGCAGGGTGATCTGCTGTGCCGCCGTGCCAAAGGCGCGCTGCCATTGGCCGTTCCAGACCCAGACCTTTTGACCCACACGGGCAGGATCGACGCCCGCACCCACGGCGATGATCTCTCCCGCGCCGTCGCTGTGGGGGATGACCTGCGGGAAGGGTGGTTTGGTCACGCCGGGGCGGGTGCCTGCGCGGGCCTTTACATCCGATGGGTTCACGCCCGAGTGGCTCAGCGCCACGCAGACCTCGCCGGGTTGCGGGGCGGGGCTATCGATTTCTGACAGACGCAGCACATCTGCGGCGGCTCCGAATTGGTCATAGGTGATGGCTTGCATGGCGCTCTCTCCGGCTTGAATTTTGCCGGCAGAGTGGCGCAAGCGCCGGGATCATGCAATTGGCCTGAAAGGCGGTGTTATTCGCGCAGTTCCTTGGGGCCAACACCCCAAAGCCGCACTTTGGGGGCCCAGCCGGTAAAGCCGCCCGAACGCAACTCGCACCATTCAAGCGTGCATTCGCCCAAGCGCGCCACCACGCCCAGTTCCAACCGCGCCACCACGGCGGCCTTTGGGTCTGGATTGACGTGAAGCTGCAGCATGTCTTGCTCAACCAGCACGGTGCGGGTGCCTGACAAAAGCGAGTAATGCACCCAGCCGCCCATGCCGTCGCGGTCCTCTACCCGGCGCCAATGGCCGTGTTCGGCGGTGATCCTAAGCGGCAGGTCGCGGCGTTTGTAGACCCAGTCGATCCGGTGCGACAGCGACGGGCCGCGGCGGACGTTGCCCTCTGAGGCTTTCATCGAAACGAAACGGGGGAGGGGCAGGTTGGTGACCTGTCCGCGCGCCTCTTGTGCGACGCCGGAGGTCGCCTGCGCCAAAAGCAGCGCGCCCACCATCAGGGCACTGCGAAGGAAAGCGGTTATCATGGAATTGCCTGCTATGCGGTTCACTGCTGTGGGTCGGTGCTGTGCAAATCTGCGGGTTATTGTTGCTCTTTTTCCGGCGCGAGTTCTTGTGCCTCGTCGCTGCATGAGACACCATGCCTGTGAAACGAGGCGACGCCAAGACCGGGAGAGCAGGCATGTCAAAGAAGCGGTTGAGTGTTGTAGTGACGCGACGGTTGCCAGAGGCGGTGGAAACACGGCTGTCAGAGCTGTTTGACGTGACCCTACGCGAAGATGACAAGCCCATGACCCGCGAGGAATTGGGCGCGGCGATGCGCCAAGCGGATGTGCTGGTGCCGACGATCACGGATGAGATCGACGCGCCGCTGATCACCCAGGCGGGCGAGCGGTTGAAATTGATCGCGAATTACGGTGCGGGGGTTGACCATATCGACGTGGCGACCGCGCGCCAGCGCGGCGTACTGGTGTCGAACACCCCCGGTGTGCTGACCGATGATACCGCCGATATGACCATGGCGCTGATCTTGGCCGTGACCCGCCGCATGCCCGAGGGTATGGCGGTGATGCAGTCCGGCAATTGGGATGGCTGGGCACCGACCGCGCTGATGGGCGGTCGGGTCGGCGGGCGTCGTTTGGGCATTCTGGGCATGGGCCGGATCGGTCAGGCCGTGGCGCGCCGCGCGCGGGCCTTTGGCATGCAGGTGCATTACCACAACCGCAAACGCCTGCGTGAAGAGGTCGAAAGCGCCTTGGAGGCGACCTATTGGGACAGCCTTGATCAGATGGTCAGCCGGATGGACGTGATCAGCATCAACTGCCCCCATACGCCCAGTACCTTTCATCTGATGAACGCCCGCCGTTTGGGGCTGATGAAGCCCGACGCGGTGATCGTGAACACCTCCCGCGGGGAGGTGATCGACGAGAACGCCCTGACGCGGATGCTCCGTGCGGGTGACATCAAAGGCGCGGGGCTGGACGTCTACGAGCATGGCCGCGAGATCAATCCGCGCCTACGAGAGCTGAAAAACGTCGTGCTGCTGCCGCATATGGGGTCGGCCACGCTGGAGGGCCGGATCGAGATGGGCGAGAAAGTCTTGATCAATATTAAGACCTTTGATGATGGTCACCGTCCGCCTGATCAAGTTGTGCCCTCCATGCTGTAAGCCCGCGGGCGGCGGCGGTATGGCGGCTATTGGGTAAAAGTATTTTCGCAAGTTGCGCCCGCAGGGCTTCCTGCGGCGCACAGGCGCTGTTTGGAGTTGGAAAATGACGAAGATCGCAGAACTGCAGCGCAATGAGGCGGGCATTGCCGCAGCGTTAGATGAATTGGCACAAGCCTTTGGGCCCAATCTGCTGACCGGCCAAGCCATTCGCGAGCAGCACGGCCACACCACCACATGGATCGCCACGCAGGCCCCCGACGGGGTGGTCATGGCACGTTCGACCGACGACGTGGCACAGGCAGTGCGTATCTGTGCCGCGCATCGGGTGCCGGTGATTGCCTTCGGCACGGGCACCTCGCTCGAAGGACATGTGAACGCGCCGGCGGGCGGGATTTGCATTGATGTCATGCAGATGGACCGGGTGCTTGAGGTGAACGCAGGCGATCTGGATTGCCGGGTGCAGCCCGGCGTGACCCGCGAAGCGCTGAACACCCATCTGCGCGACCAGGGGCTCTTCTTTCCGATCGATCCCGGTGCCAATGCCTCACTGGGTGGGATGACGGCGACACGGGCCAGTGGCACCAATGCGGTGCGCTATGGCACCATGAAAGACAATGTGCTGAGCCTTGAGGCGGTGATGGCCGATGGCCGGGTGATCCGCACCGGCGGCCGGGCGCGAAAATCTTCGGCGGGCTATGATTTGACGCGGTTGATGGTGGGTTCGGAAGGGACACTGGGGATCATCACTGAGATCACGCTGCGCTTGCAGGGTATCCCTGAGGCGATCTCCTCGGCGCGCTGTTCTTTCCCGACGGTGCAGGCGGCCTGTGAGACCGTTATGGCAGTGATCCAATACGGCCTGCCCGTGGCCCGGATTGAGCTTTTGGACGCCGATGTGGTGAAGGCCGTGAACGCCTATTCCAAGCTGACCCTGCCCGAAACGCCGCTTTTGTTGTTGGAATTCCACGGCTCTGACGCCGGGGTTGTCGAACAGGCCGAGACCTTTGGCATGTTGGCCGAAGAATTTGGCGGCACCGGCTATGCGGCGACTACAACCCCAGAAGAGCGCAACAAACTCTGGCAGGCGCGGCATGACGGCTATTGGGCCGTTCTGGCGCTGCGACCGGGGTGCAAGGCCGTGGCGACGGATGTCTGCGTGCCGATCTCCCGGTTGGCCGATGCCGTGGTCGCGGCACAGGCGCGGGCGGAGGAGTTGAAGCTCATCGCGCCCATCGTGGGCCACGCAGGCGACGGGAACTTCCATGCCTCGCTGTTGATCGACATGGACGACGCCGATGAGGTGGCGCGGGGCGAGGTGTTCGTCAGTTGGTTGGCGGAATTGGCGATCTCTATGGATGGGACATGCACCGGCGAACATGGGATCGGGCAGGGCAAGCGGGCCTATCTGGGCAAGGAATTGGGCGCTGCGGTGGATGTGATGGCGACGCTCAAGGCGGCGCTGGATCCGGATAATATTCTGAACCCGGGGAAGATCTTGCCGGGGTGAGATGGGGTGGTCTGCCCTGATGTCGTGCGGCGGGAAATGTGGTGCACGGTATTTGTAAAAGGATGAAGTTGGGGTGGCGGTGCTCTGACGCGGGATTGGCGCGTTTGGTGAGGGGGTAAGGTCGGTTTTTGGCCATGTTGGGTCGGCTGGTGCCTGCGGTCTCTTGCCCTGCTGCGTACAACGGGGTGAGCCTAGGGCAGAGGGATTGGCAGATGAAAACGCAAGTCAAAGCATTGGTTGTCGGGGGCGGCGCGGTTGGCACGTCGATTGCCTATCATCTGGCGAAGGCGGGTTGGGATGATGTAATGCTGTTGGAGCGGGACGAGTTGACCTCGGGCTCGACTTGGCATGCGGCGGGGCTTTTGCCGTTGTTCAACATGTCTTTTGCGACGACGCATATTCATCAGTATTCGGTCGAGTTCTATAAGACCTTGGAGGCTGAGACCGGGCTGAACGCTGGATTTGCCGTGGTGGGCAATCTGCGGATGGCGCAAACCAATGCGCGGATGGATGAGTATATGCTCTATGCCTCGACCGCTGAGACCTGCGGTGTGCCGTATGAGTTCCTGACCCCGGATGAGATCAAGGCGAAGTGGCCGCTGATCGAGACATCGGATTTGAAGGGTGCGCTTTATCACCAGACGGACGGATATATTAACCCCGCCGATGTGACGATGGCGATGGCCAAGGGCGCGCGGCAGCGTGGCGTTTCGATTGAGCGCAAGTGGCAGGCGGATGCGTTTGACTGGAATGGTACCCATTGGGAAGTGACCTGCACCAAGATGGTGGAGAAGGGCGGGAACCTTGTCGACAGTGATGAGCAGATCGTCATTACCGCCGAGCATGTGGTTACCGCGAGCGGCAACCATGCGCAGCGCACCGCGCGAATGCTGGGGATCAAGATGCCTGCGATTCCCGTGGAACATCAGTTCATTATCATGGACCGCGATCCGGCGCTTGTCGATTATCGGGCGGCGGGGAATGTCGAGCATCCGGTGATCCGCGATGCTGATGCGCAAAGCTATGTGCGCGAGGAGCGCGGCGGCTGGATTCTAGGGGTCTATGAGAAGAACGCGCCGGCGCGGTTTGAATATGGGGTGCCGGATAGTTTCCGGGCGGATCTGTTTCAGTTGGATTTGGAGCGGATCGAAGATCAGTATATGGCGATGAACCACCGCATCCCCTCGGCTGAGAACTGCGGGTTGAAGGACGATTTCAACGGGCCGATTTGTTACACGCCTGATGGTAATCCGCTGGTGGGACCAGCGCCGGGGCTGCGGAATATGTGGCTGGCGGAAGGGTTTTCTTTTGGGATCACCGCTGCGGGGGGCACCGGCTATTATCTGGCGCAGATGATGGTTGAGGGCGAAGCCGAGATCGATATGGCAAGCCTCGATCCCAAGCGCTACGGCGATTGGATGACCACGGAATATGCCGCGAGGAAGAACGAGGAAGCCTACGATCACGTTTATATCTTGCACCATCCGGATGAGGAACGTCCGGCCTGTCGGCCGCTGCGGACCTCTCCGGCATATGATCGGCAGGCGGCGCGGGGGGCGCAGTTCGGGCAGGTGAACGGCTGGGAGCGGCCGAATTATTTTGCGCCGGAGGGGTTTAGCGACCATGACAGCCGCTCTTTCCGGCGCGGGGGCTGGTGGCAACACGCGGTGGACGAGGCGAAAGCCATTCGCGAAGGGGTGGGGCTGATTGATGCCACGGCCTTTACTAAGCATCTGGTGCGCGGGCCGGGGGCAACGGCTTTCTTGGATTGGTTCACCTGCAACAAGCTGCCCTCGGTGGGGCGGATTAACCTGACCTATGCGCTGACCGGGGCAGGGACGACGCGGACGGAATATACCATCGTGCGGCTGGCGCAGGATGAGTATTATCTGGTCTCTGCGGGGGCGTGGAGCGCCTATGACAGCGATTACCTGCGCAAGGCGATTGCCGATAAGATGCCCGAGGTGGGTTATGTCGAATGTCATGACGTGACCACGCAGTGGGGAGTTTTTGCGATTGCTGGGCCGAAGTCGCGTGATGTGTTGCGGGATTTGGTGCGCGATGCGGAGCCCGACACGGTGCTGAGCAACAAGCGGTTCCCCTGGCTGACCATGCGCAACATCGAGTTGGGGATGGTGCCGGTGCGGGCGATCCGGGTGGCCTATACCGGGGAGCTCGGTTGGGAATTGCATCATCCGATTGAGATGCAGAACCATTTGTTTGATCAGTTGGAAAAGGCGGGCGCGCCGCATGGCATGAAGCTGGTGGGCGCGCGGGCGCAGAACTGGCTCAGGCAGGAAAAGAGCTACCGTGCTTTTGGCAATGAGTTGGGCCGCGATGCAACGCCGCTAGAGGCCGATCTGCCGCGTTTCGTGGATCTGAGTAAAGAGTTTCACGGGAAGCAGGCGATGCTCGATCACGGCATTCGCGTGAAATGCGTGACGGTTCTGATTGACGGGCCAGAGGATGCGGACCCTTGGGGGCGTGAGGTGCTTTACAATGGCGAACGGCGCACCGGGCGGCTGACCTCGGGTGGCTATTCGGTCGCATTCGGCAAGAGCATCGGCATGGGCTATGTGCAACTGCAAGACGCGGTGGTAGGCACGAAGCTGAAGGTAAAGATGCTTGATCAATTGTGGGAGGCCGAGGTGGTCGAAGACAGTCCCTATGATCCGAAGAACCAGCGCATCCGGGCGGACGGTTGATCCGGCGGGGGTTGCTTGCTTTTTTCTGCGTGCTGGCGCTGACGGCGGCGCTGTTGCGGGACAATCCGGTTGTCAGCGCGGCGCAGGGCTATGCCGCGGATGTGGCGACCACGGCGGCGGCTTCCTATGTCACGCTGCGCACGTTGAATGCCTTTTTGTCCACTGCGCAAGAGATCGAGGTGGGGCTGTCCTTCATCGCTTCGGGGTCGGCGCGACCCCTGAAGGTGTTGGAGCCGATTGACGACACGGTTGAGCGGATCGCGGGGTTGGTTTTCGGCGTGATGGTGGCAACCGGGGTGATCGCGGTGGCGCTTGGCCCGGTGAGTGCTATTGGCTTGGGCTTGCTGAGCCTCGCGCTTGGGATATGGGCCTTGAGCAAGCGCGGACATGGGGGGCTGCCCCGGCGTTTGGCTTGGTATGGTGGGTTTCTGGGGTTTGCGCTGCCGCTGGCCTTGGTGGTGTCGGAGCCGCTGGCCGGGACGCTGACCGAGGGAGTCTATGACCGCAATATGAAGGTGATCGAGGAAATCACCGCCCGTGTCGGTGGCAGCGAGGCTTTGGGTGAGGAAGAGCCGGGGCTGACGGAGTATCGGCAGCTTGCCAGCAACCTCTGGAGCCGGGCGGATGAGTTGATTGGCGCGCTGTTGGCGGTGCTGGGCGTGCATGTGTTTCGGATATTCTTGCTGCCGCTTTTGTTGGTGGGCGGGCTGTTTGTCGTGGCGCGTCATTATGCGCGGGACTGACGCGCAACAGCGGCGTTGCGCGCGGGGCTGCTGAGGCGCAGCGGTATTTAAGAAAGGATGAAAGGGGGAGGAGGTGCGCCCCCCCCCCTTTTTGCGTTTAGCGTGCGGCGCGGGTGGCGACCCAGTTTTGCCATTGGGCGCTGCTGCCGGAGAAGGCGTTGAGATCTACGTCACCGCCGATGCCGGGGACGATGCCGGTGGCGCTGTATTGCCAGAAGCGCCAAGTTTGGCCGGGGTAGGCCTCGGCGGGGGTCTTGGCGGTGGTGCGCAGCCAGAAGTCATAGCCGTTGAAGCTGCCAAGATCGTTTTTGCGGTAGAATTCTGGCGTGGTGTAGATGATCGGGCGTTGGCCGTAGTGACCCTCGACCACCGCGAGCCAGCGGCGCATTTGATCGCGGACCTCTGATGCTGGGGGCCGGATGTGGGCGCAGGTGGGGGAAAACGGGTTCCATTCCATGTCGAGCACCGGGGGCAGCATGCCGGGGGTGCGCGGCACGTTGCGGATGAACCAGCGGGCCTGATCCTCGGGTGAGGTGCAGAAGTAGTAGAAGTGGTAGGCGCCGCGTTTGACGGCGGCTTGTCCTGCGCCTTGCCAATGCGTGTCGAAGTTGATGTCTTTAAGGTCGCCGCCTTCAGTGGCTTTGATGAAGGCGAAGTTCACGCCGTTTCTGCGGGCGGTGTTCCAGTCGATGTTGTTTTGAAAGCGGGCCACGTCAATCCCGTGGACGGGGAAGGATTGCGGTGTGCGGCCGTTGAAATCCACCGGGTCGCTGTCGCCGAAACGGGCCGGAAAGAGCGTGTCGGGATCGGCGGGGGGCGGGGTGCTTGGGCTCCCACAGGCGGCGAGGGCAAGGAGCGACAGGATCAGGGCGCGGCGGAGGATCATGGGCTGGGCTTTCTGGCGATGAATGCGAGGTTGTTGGCGGGCATGTCCACTTCGTCGATCGGGCTAAGGCCCGCATCGCTGAGCCAGCGGGCCATGTCGATGTTGTCTTTGTAGCCGATCGTGGGGTCGGCGGCGCGCAGTTCGGCGTCAAAGCGGGTGTCGCCGGGGGAGATGGTTTGGCCAGCGCGTTTGAAGGGGCCGTAGAGGATCAGTGTGCCGCCGGGGGCGAGGGCTGTGGCGGCTTCGGTGATCAGGCTCTGGGTGGCGGGGGTTGGGATGAGGTGCAGCAGGTTGGCCAACATGATCAGGTCGAAGGGGCCATGCTCGGCTGCCCAGCCGGGGCTGGTGGCGTCGAGCGGTAGGGCCGGGGCGATATTGGGCAGGGCGGCCTCGGCCGCGTGGGCGTTGATGCTGGCGCGGCGGGCGGTGTCGATGTCGCTGGGCAGCCATGTGAGGCCCGGCAGGCGTTTGGCAAAGCCGACCACATGCTGGCCGGTGCCGCTGGCGATTTCCAGCGCGCGGCCTTTTTGTGGAGCGTGGGTTGCCAGCAGATCGCAAAGCGCGTCGAGATTGCGTGCGGCGGCGGGGGCGAAAAGACGGTCGCCGCCTGCGTTTTCGGCGACGCTGGCACTCGGGGGCAGTCGGCTCATGATTGCTCTTCTAGCCGGTCGGTGGCCGGGGGCGGTGTGGGCGAGAGCGCGGCGATGGCGGCGTAGGTTTGTGGCGTCATTTGGTAGTTCAGCGCGGCCAGTGACGGTTCAAGCTGTGCCAAAGAGCGGGCGGAAATGATCGGGGTTGGCCGCGTGGGGTGTGCCGCCGCCCATGCCACAGCGAGGGTCGCCGGATGGGTGCCAAGATCGCGGGCGAGGGCGGCCAGCCCGGCAGCGGCGCCGTGCATCACCTCTTGTCCGTAGCGGGCAGCATAACGGTCATCTTCGCTGAGGCGACCGGTGCCTCCGGTGGCATATTTCCCGGTGAGCAGCCCGCCGCCCAAGGGAGAGTAGGGCGCGACGAGAATGTCGAGGTCAAGGGCCATGGGGAGGATCTCGACCTCGGCTTGGCGTTTAACGAGGTTGTACATCGGTTGGATCACCGTGATTTCTAGGCCGAAGTCGGCGGCGATATGGGCCGCTTTGACGACCTGCCATGCGGCGAAGTTGGACAGGCCAACTTGGCGGATGTGGCCCAGATCTTTCAATTCGGCCAGCGCGGCGAAGCTTTCGGTCAACGGTGTGTCTGGGTCGAAACGGTGCAGGTAGAGCACGTCGAGCGTATCAAGCTGCATCCGCTGGCGTGATGTCTCGGCAGAAGCGAGAATATTGGCACGCCCTGCGCCGCCGATATAGGCGGCTTTGGTGGCCACGATCAGGCTGTCGCGGCGATCTTGCACGAACTGGCCCAGCAGGGTCTCGGACGCCCCGTCGGTATAGACATGCGCCGTGTCGAAATGCGTGATCCCCGCCTCGATACAGGCGTCGAACATCGCGCGCGAGGCCGCCGCATCGGCACGGCCGCCAAATTGCATGGTGCCGAAGGCGAGGCGGCTGGCGGGGGTGCCGTCAAGGCTGGTAAGCATCTGGTTCATGCACGATTGGTGGCATGGGCGCTGCCCGCGCGCAATGGGCTTGGCGCGGGGCAGGCGGTGGGGCGCTAGGCGTCCTGCGGCTCGCCCTTTTCTAGCGCGCGTTGATAGGCGGGGCGGTTGTGGATCATCTCTACAAAGCCCTTGAGTGCCGGATAATCCGCGGCGCGGCCTTGGCGCATGGCAACCTCGGCGGGGAAGCTCAGCATGATGTCGGCTGCCGACAGCGTATCTTGCACGAAGTGGCCCGAGGCCCGCACGAGGCTGTTCATATAGCTGTAGTGGTTGTCCAATTCCGAACTGATGCGCGGGTGCAGAGGGGCTGCGGCATCGCCCAAGCGCGAGACATAGAGGTTGAGCAGGATCGGCGTCATGGCAGAGCCTTCGGCGAAATGCATCAGCTCCATATGGCGCAGGAAGGCGGGCGTGTTGCGTTCAGGGATCATTTCGGGGGCGAAGCGGGTGCAGAGCAGATCGACGATGGCAGCGCTTTCGACAACCAACTGGCCATCAATCTCTATCATCGGGGACTTGCCCAGAGGGTGCACCAGTTTCAACTCGGGCGGGGCGAGGTTGGTTTTGGCATCGCGCTGGTAGCGGATGACGTCATAGGGCTGATCCAACTCCTCCAGCAGCCAAAGGATGCGCTGCGAGCGGGAGCGGTTGAGGTGGTGCACGGTGATCATGGCAAGCGCCTTTCACAAAGAGGGAAGGGCGAGCCTAGCAACCCCGGCGCGGGCCGCAATGGAAAAGGGGCGCGCGGTTGCCCGCACGCCCCTGTCATCTGTGAGCCGGTTCGGCTTACTGCGGGATGGTGCCTTCGATGCCTTCGACATAGAAGTTCATGCCCGCGAGCGTGCCATCATCGGCGGTCTCGCCCTCGGCCAGCCACGCGGAGCCGTCCTGTTTGTTGATCGGCCCGGTGAAGGGGTGGTATTCGCCCGATGCGATCTTGTCTTTCATTTCCAGCGCTTCGGCTTTCACGTCGGCGGGAACGGCGTCAGAGATCTCGCCAATGCCGACCATGCCCGGCCCGATGCCGTCCCATGTGTCGGTGGATTCCCATGTGCCATCCATAACCGCTTTGACGCGGTCGATGTAGTAGGGGGCCCAGTCGTCAAT
Organism: Sulfitobacter sp. OXR-159; assembly: GCF_034377145.1. NCBI lineage: Bacteria > Pseudomonadati > Pseudomonadota > Alphaproteobacteria > Rhodobacterales > Roseobacteraceae > Sulfitobacter > Sulfitobacter sp. OXR-159. Next base: position 2,902,888 of record NZ_CP139707.1, on the reverse strand, counting down.
GATGGAGGAAACGCGCGGCTTGGGACCGTATTGCGCCATGTCGGACGCCTGACCGAAGGTGATCACGTTGCCCGCTTCCTGTGCCGCCGCTTGGGGTGCTGTGGAATCGGTGTGTTGCAGGACCACGTCAGCGCCTTGTTCGATCAGAACCTTGGCGGCGTCGGCTTCTTTGGCCGGGTCAAACCATGTGTAGGCCCAGACGATTTTGAACTGAACGTCGGGGTTTACTTTCTTGGCGTGGATATAGGCGGAGTTGATGCCGCGGATCACTTCGGGGATCGGGAAGGAGCCGATGTAGCCGATGATGTTGCTTTCGGTCATCGAGCCCGCGATGTGGCCCTGAATGGCGCGGCCTTCGTAGAAACGCGCGGAGTACGTCGAGACGTTGTCGGCACGTTTGTAGCCGGTGGCGTGCTCGAACTTCACGTCGGGGAATTTCTTAGCGACGTTGATGGTGGGGTCCATGTAGCCAAAGGAGGTGGTGAAGATCAGGTCGGCACCGTCGAGCGCCATCTGCGTCATCACACGCTCACTGTCGGGGCCTTCGGCAACGCTTTCGACGAAGACGGTTTCGACCTTATCGCCGAACTCTTCTTCGACGGCCAAGCGGCCTTGGTTGTGCTCATAGGTCCAGCCGCCGTCGCCCACGGGGCCGACAAAGACAAAGCCGACCTTGGTCTTGTCTTGGGCAACAGCGCCCGAAGCAAGGCCGAGCGCAAGGGCCGCGCTGGTCATAAGGGTTGATAGTTTCATGAGGTTTCCCCTGTTTACGTGCCCCTTGCCGGGGCTTGATGTGCGGCGCAGGGCCGCGTGACGTGATGCCCCTAGTTCGAGGCGTGGAAGGTTCGGCCCAGTGAGGCCGGCGCGGCACTTTTGTCCGCCGACAGCACCACCAGAACGATGATGGTGATGATATACGGCGACATTGCCAGATACTCTACTGGAATGGCAACGCCCGCGCCTTGCAAGTTCAATTGCAACTGGGTGATGCCGCCGAAAAGATAGGCACCCAAGAGTGCGCGCCATGGTTTCCACGAGGCAAAGACGACGAGGGCAAGGGCGATCCAGCCGATCCCGGCGGTCATGCCTTCGGTCCATTGCGGCACACGGATCAGGCTGATGTAGGCGCCGCCGAGGCCCGCACAGGCGCCACCGAAGAGAATTGCCGCCGTGCGGATGCGCTTGACCTTATAGCCGAGCGCATGGGCCGCATCGTGGCTTTCGCCCACGGCGCGCAGGATCAGCCCGGCGCGGGTAAATTTCAGCACGGCCCAGACGGCGGCGACCAGCGCGATACCGAGATAGAGGATGATGTCATGGGTGAACAGGATCGGCCCGATTACCGGGATGTCGGCCAGCGGGCCGAAATCGATATCGCCCAGCCGGGGCGGTTTGATCCCGACGTAGCTTTGCCCGATCAGCGCCGAAAGGCCGAGGCCGAAAAGCGTCAGCGACAGGCCAGAGGCGACTTGGTTCGCTAAAGTGACTTGGGTAAGAAAGGCAAAGAGCAGGCTCAGTGCCGCGCCCCCGACAGCAGCGGCGGCAAAGCCCAAAAGCGGCGAGCCGGTCTCGACCGCCGTGGCAAAGCCGCAGATCGCGCCGGTGATCATCATGCCCTCGACCCCGAGGTTCAGCACGCCGGATTTCTCGACCACCAATTCGCCGATGGCGGCGAAGATCAGCGGTGTCGCGGCAACGAGGAAGCCTGCGACGAACAAAAGCGGGTTGATTGCGGAAAGGTCCATCAGGCAGCCTCCGCCGCGCCAAGACGCAGCCGGTAATGTGTGAAAACGTCCAGCGCGAGCAGGAAGAACAGGAGCATCCCTTGGAACACTTGGATCGCAGCGGCGGGCAGCCCAAGGTTCGACTGCGCGATGTCGCCGCCGATGTAGGTCAGCGCCATCAATCCGCCTGCGAGCAGGATGCCAATGGGATGCAAACGGCCAAGGAAGGCCACGATGATAGCGGTAAAGCCATAGCCCACGTTGAAGTCGATGGTGATTTGTCCCGAGGGGCCGGAGACTTCGAACATCCCCGCAAGCCCGGCGAGCAGGCCAGAGGTGCCGAGGCAAAACAGCACCAGCCGCGCCGGGTTCACACCCGAGAACCGCGCGGCGCGGGGGGCTTCGCCTGTCACGCGGATGGCAAAGCCCAACCGGTGTTTGGCGAGTAGGACGTAGGCGAATATCACCGCGATGAGGGCTGCGACCACGCCCCAATGCATGCCAGACCCGGCGAACAACTCGGCGTTATGGGCAGAAGCGTATTGTTGCAGGTTGCGCGAGCCGGGGAAACCATAGCCTTCGGGGTTCTTCAGCAAACCCAGTGACATAGAGGCAAGGAATTGCTCGGCCACATAGACCAGCATCAGCGAGACGAGGATTTCATTCGTGCCAAAACGCACCTTCAAAAGGGCCGGGATCATCGCCCAAAGCCAACCGCCCAAGGCCCCCGCGAGCACCATCAGCGGGAAGATATACCACCCTTCGGCAGGGTAGAACGCCAGCCCCGTCGCCGCGCCAAAGATGGCGCCCATGATGTACTGCCCCTCGGCCCCGATGTTCCAGATGCCCGCTTTGAACCCAAGGCTCAGACCGATGGCGATCAGCACCAAGGGCGCGCCTTTGATCAGCAGTTGCGGGCGGTAATAAAAGGCATATTCGCCAAACAGCGGCTGCCAGAAAATCGTTTGCAGCGCCTCGACTGGGTCTTTGCCCAGCACGGCGAACAAGAGCCCGCCGAAGATGAAAGTGGCCAGCACCGCCATGATCGGCGTCGACAGGGAAAGGGCCCGGCTGGGCTGCGGGCGCTTTTCAAGGCGGATCACAGATCACCCCCAATGGTCAGAGTGAAAGATGCGAGGTTTGGCTTAGACATGCGCCACCTCCATGCCATGCGCGCCGCCCATCATCAGGCCAATCTCGTCGACCGTCAGCCCCTGAGCGGGGCGCGTCGGCGACAGGCGGCCTTCGTTTAGCGCGGCGAAATTGTCGGAAATCTCCATCAACTCATCAAGGTCTTGGCTGATGACGATGACGGCGGTGCCGCCGGAGGCGAGGTCCAAAAGCGCCTGCCGGATCGCGGCAGCAGCAGAAGCGTCCACACCCCATGTCGGCTGGTTCACCACCAGCAGCTCGGGCCGTTGCAGCACCTCGCGGCCAATGACGAACTTTTGCAGGTTCCCCCCCGAGAGCGAGCGCGCCGCATTGCCGGGGCCGGGGGTGCGCACGTCGAATGTCTTGATGATCTTCTCGGCAAAGCTGCGCGCCTTGCCCCAGTCGAGCATGCCGCCGCGTTCCAGCCCCTCACGGGCGGCCCCGGTCAGCATGGCGTTTTCCGTCAGCGACATGTCCGGCACGGCGGCATGGCCCAGCCGTTCTTCGGGCGCGGTCAACACGCCGAGAGCCCGGCGCGCGGTGGGGCCAAGAAGGCCAATATCGCGCCCGTCAAAGGTGATCATGCCCGCCCCGACCAGCGTTTCACCCGAGAGCGCGTTGAGCAATTCGTCCTGCCCATTGCCCGCGACGCCGCCAATGCCCAGCACCTCACCGCGTCGCACCTCGACCGAAATCTCGCGCAGCGGCATGCCGAAAGCATGGGCCGACCGCGCCGAGAGTTTGTTGAGCGTCAGCGTCACTTCGCCCGGCGCCTTGCTGTCGCGCGTGGGTGTTTTCAGCGCGCTGCCGACCATCATCTCTGCCATGTCGCGCGCCGAGGTCTCGCGCGGGGTGCAATGGCCGACGACCTTGCCCAACCGCAGGATCGTGGCGCTGTCGCACAGGCTGCGGATTTCTTCGAGCTTGTGCGAGATATAAAGGATCGCGGTGCCCTCAGCGCTGAGTTTGCGCAGGGTTTTGAATAGGATTTCAACCTCTTGCGGGGTAAGAACCGATGTCGGCTCGTCCATGATCAGCAGTTTGGGCTCTTGCAGCAGGCAGCGGATGATCTCGACCCGCTGACGTTCCCCCGCCGATAGATCGCCGACGGTGCGATCCGGCGCAAGCGGCAGGCCATAGGTATCCGACACGTCGCGGATTTGCTGGCTCAGCTCGCGCATGCGCGGCGGGTTTTCCATGCCGAGGGCGATGTTCTCGGCCACGCTGAGCGCATCGAAAAGCGAGAAATGTTGAAACACCATGCCGACGCCCGCCTGTCGTGCGGCATGGGGATCGCTGGGGGCAAAGTTCTCGCCCCGCATCTGCATCTGGCCCGCGTCAGGTTTGACCAGCCCGTAGATCATTTTGACTAGTGTGGATTTGCCCGCGCCATTCTCGCCCAGCAGGGCGTGAACCTCACCCGGAGCGATCCGCAAGGACACGTCATCGTTCGCGACGACGCCGGGGTAGGCCTTGGTCAACCCAGAGAGGTCGAGAAGTTTGTCTGTCATGCGGAAACCTTTGTCTGGGTCCGGGCGATGAGAGAGATCAACGCACCATGTGCAATCTGGGCGGGCAGCTTGCCCAGCGACTTATCGCCAATAGGGCAGATGATGCCAGAGGGATCCAGCCCCATGTCGCGCAAGCGGCGGGAAAACCGTGACTTTTTTGTGTCAGAGCCGATCAAGCCGACACTCTCTGCCCCGCGTTTAAGCAGGGCAGCGCAGAGGGCGAGATCGATGTCATGGGAATAGGTAAAGATCAGGTGGTGCGCGTTTTGCGGCGCGTGGGCGGCAAGGCGCGGCATGTCGGCGGTGGGGGTGGCGGTGACATGGGGCAGCACGTCTTTGGGGAAACGGTCCGCCGCGCTGTCGATCCATGTGATGGCAAAAGCGTTGGCTGGGCAGGCGGCCACCACCGCGCGGCCCACGTGCCCCGCCCCCCAAAGCCAGAGGGGCGTGTCGCTCTCGAATGTGGCGTCCAGCGGCAGCGGCGTGGGGTTGTCGAGCGGGCGGGGCGCGGCAGTGTAGCGCAGGCTTACCGCGCCGCCGCAGCACTGTCCAAGGCCGGGGCCGAGGGGCAGGGTTTGGCTGTCCTCAAAACGCCCTTCGGCCAGCAGGCGGCGGGCATGGGCAATCGCCTGATGCTCCAACGCGCCGCCGCCGATGGTGCCGTCGATGCTGTCCGGCGTGATCTTCATCGCCGTGCCCGCATCCCGCGGGGCCGATCCGCGCGTGGCGGTGACCTCGACGAAAATCGCGCTCATTCCCGCGCCCGTCCGACGGCGGCAAGGACGGCCTCGGCGGTGGCGGGCGCTTGCAGATCGGCGTAGCGATCTCCGCAGGCCGATACCGCATCCGACAGCGCCATGAAGGCCGAGATGCCCAGCATGAAGGGCGGCTCGCCCACGGCCTTAGAGCGGTAGACCGTCTGCGCCGTGTTTGGCTGGTCCCAGAGTTTCACGTTGAACACGGGCGGCCGGTCGGAGCAGGCAGGGATTTTATAGGTCGAAGGCGCGTGGGTGCGCAGGGTGCCGGTTTCGTCCCAGACCAGTTCCTCGGTCGTGAGCCAGCCCGCGCCTTGCACGTATCCGCCCTCAATCTGGCCGATGTCCAGCGCCGGGTTCAGCGAGGCGCCCGCGTCATGCAGGATGTCAGTGCGCAGAATGCGGTTTTCGCCGGTCAGCGTGTCGATCACCACTTCGGTGCAGGCGGCACCATAGGCGAAGTAGTAGAACGGCCGCCCGCGTCCGGCGATGCGGTCCCATTCGATGTCGGGCGTTTTGTAAAATCCCGTGGCCGAAAGGCTGACGCGGTTTTCATAGGCCGAAGCGGCGGCAGCGGCAAAGGTGATCTCTTCGCCCCCGATCTGCACCATGCCGTCGGTGAACCGCACCTGATCCGGCGTGGTCTGGTAGCGTTCGGCCAGATGCGCCGCCATGCGGTCGCGGATCGTGTCACAGGCGTTTTGCGCGGCCATCCCGTTGAGGTCTGACCCAGAAGACGCCGCCGTGGCCGAGGTGTTGGGCACTTTGGCGGTATCGGTGGCTGTAATCTTGACCGCCTCGGGCGAGACGCCAAAGCGCGACGCGGCGACTTGCGCAACCTTCTGGAACAGCCCTTGCCCCATCTCGGTCCCGCCATGGTTCAGGTGGATCGAGCCATCCTGATAGACATGCACCAGCGCGCCCGCTTGATTGAGGTGGGTGAGCGTGAAGGAGATGCCGAATTTAACCGGGGTGATGGCGATGCCGCGTTTCAGTAGCGGGTTTGCGGCGTTCCATTCGGCGATGGCGGCGCGGCGGGCGTTGTAGTCGGCACTCTCAACCAGTCGGTCGGTCAGTGCATTGATGATACAGTCGTTGACCGGCTGCTGATAGGGCGTGGTCTGCACGTCCGACGGGGTTTCAGGGATCGCAGCCTTGCCTGCCGCCGCAGGGGGCGCGCCGCGAGAGGATAGATCGGCCTCTGCATCCGGTGGGGTGCGGTTGTCGATCGCGGTGCCGGTGGCCTCCACCTCGGTCGGGCGGTGGGCGTTGTCGGTGTAGTAATTCGCCCGGCGCACGGCGAGCGGGTCGAGGCCCAGTTCATGAGCGATATGGTCCATGACCCGCTCAATTCCGACCACCCCTTGCGGCCCGCCAAAACCGCGAAACGCCGTGGCGCTGGCGGTATTGGTGCGCAAGCGGTGCGAGGTGATGCGGATGTCGTGCAGATGGTAAGCGTTGTCGGCGTGCAGCATGGCGCGGTCGGCCACGGGCAGGCTGAGGTCCATCGACCAGCCGCAGCGGGTGTAATGGGTCACGTCCAGCGCGGTGATGCGCCCCGTCTCGTCAAAGCCTGCGTCGTAAGCGATGCGGAAATCATGCCGCTTGCCGGTGATGATCATATCGTCATCGCGGTCATAGCGCATCTTGCAGGGTTTGCCGGTCAGAGACGCGGCGACAGAACAGGCAATCGCCAGCGCGTTGCCTTGGCTTTCCTTGCCACCGAAACCGCCGCCCATACGCCGCGTCTCGACCCGCACGGCATGCATCGGGCGGCCAATGGCATGGGCCACTTTGTGCTGAATTTCGGTCGGGTGCTGGGTCGAGGAATGCACCAGCATGTCGCCGTTGTCCTGCGGCAGCGCCATGGCGGCCTGACCTTCGAGATAGAAATGCTCCTGCCCGCCCATCTCGATCTGGCCCGAGAGGCGGCGGCTGGCCTTGGAGAGCGCGGCCTCGGCATCGCCCTTCTGGTAGATGCGGGGGCCGTCTTCGAACCGGCTGTCGGCGGCGAGCGCCTGCTCGACGGTCAGGATCGGATCACGCGGGGTGATCTGTGGCTTGCCCAGTTGCGCGGCGCGACGGGCAGCGAGGTGGCTGGTGGCCACGACCAGATAGAGCGGTTGGCCCGCGAAATGAATTTCGCCCGTCGCCAAAAGCGGCTCGTCATGGTTCGAGGGTGAGGTGTCGCAGTCATGGAGGAGATCATCGGCAGTCAGCACTTTGACCACGCCGGGCGCAGACCGCACGGCGTCGAGGTCAAGCGCCGTCAATTCGCCCGCCGCGACGGGGCTGAGGCCAAAGGCCAGATGCAGCGTGCCGCGCGGCGTGGGGATGTCGTCGACATAGCGCGCGGCACCGGTGACATGGAGCTTCGCGGCGTCATGGGGAAGGGGCTTTGCAACGCTCATGCCGAGACCTCCTGCAGGTGGGTGGCTTGACCGTTGGCGTCATGGAAATAGCGCAGCAGCATGTTTTGCGCCGCCTCCATCCGGTAGCTGGCAGAGGCGCGCATGTCCGAGAGGGGGGTGAAATCGTCGGTCATCGCTGCCATCGCCTTGCGGATGGTGTCTTCGCTCCACGGTTGGCCGACGAGCGCCGCCTCAGCCGCAGCGGCGCGTTTCGGTGTTGCCGCCATGCCGCCAAAGGCGATGCGCGCGGTGAGGATTTCGGTGCCATTGCCGGTGATCGAAATACAGCCGCAGACCGCCGAAATATCTTGCTCGAAGCGTTTCGACAGTTTGTAGCAGCGCAGGGTGTCATGTTGGCGGGGGATGAGGATGGCTTCGACAAATTCTCCCGCCGCGCGGTCTTGTTTGCCGTAGTCGAGAAAGAAATCCTCAAGCGCTATCTCGCGTCGCGCATTACCGCGCCGCAACTGCAGGGTCGCCCCAAGCGCAATCAGCGCGGGCGGGCCATCCCCGATGGGCGAGCCATTGGCGATATTGCCGCCCAGCGTCGCCGCGTTGCGCACCTGCGTCGAGCCATAGCGGCGCAGCATGGTACCCAAGCTGGGATGCAGGGGGGCAAGCTTTGCCTCTACCTCGGTCAGCGTGGTCATTGCACCGATGCGCAGGCCGGTTTCGTCCTCGGTGATGCCGCGCAGATCGGCGCAGCGGTTGAGGAAGGCGACGGCGCCGAGATCGCGGAAGCCTTTGGTGACCCAAAGACCCACGTCCGTTGCTCCGGCGATCAGCGTGGCGTCCGGATTGTCGAGATACCAAGCGGCCAACGCATCGCTGTTCTCGGGCTGTACATGCGGCGCGCCATCGGCTTTGGCGGGCGCGGGGATGTCCTGCGCCAACTTGTCCTTGAGGCTGCACAGATGTTCTGGCACCGGTGCGCCTTCGGCGGCTTTGGCCGCGCGGATGATCGGCGCGTAGCCGGTGCAGCGGCAAAGGTTGCCAGCCAGTTGCACGTCATGATCCGTCGCACCATTGAGATGCGCCGTGGCCATGGAGACCACGAAGCCCGGCGTACAGAAACCGCATTGGCTGCCGTGATGCTCTATCATCGTCTCCTGCACGGGATGCAGCGTGCCATCGGCGCTTGCCATGCCCTCAACCGTGGTGACGGCTTTACCATTCACCTGCGGCAGAAACAGGATACAGCCATTGAGCGCGCGGCTGCCGTTTTCATCGGTGATCATCACCGAACAGGCTCCGCAGTCGCCCTCGTTGCAGCCCTCTTTTGTCCCGGTCAGCCCGCGTTCTTCGCGCAGCCAATCAAGCAGGGTGGTGGTCGGAGACACGTCGGAGAGTGACACGACTTCTCCGTTGAGAAGAAAAGTGATGTCCATTGGTTCTCATCCGCCGCAGTACAAAGTGGCCCATAACGGTGCGCGGGGTTCGATGCGGCGTAGAACCGGGCGCGGGCGAGGTAGAGGTCAGGCTAGCGGGGTGGGGGGCGTTTTGGCAAGAAAAAACACCTTGGGCGAAAAATGCGCTGGGTGTGATCCGATGCTGGTGCCTGCGGGGCGGGTCGCGTAAATTGCGGGCATGTCCAATGATCCCCGATTCATTCACCTGCGTAGCCATTCCGAGTATTCCTTGCTGGAAGGCGCGCTGCGGCTGAAAAAGCTGCCCAGCATGTGCCGCGATGCGGGCATGCCCGCGCTGGCGCTGACCGACACCAACAACATGTTCGCCGCGCTGGAATTCTCTGTCGCCATGGCGGGCGCGGGCGTGCAGCCGATCATCGGCTGTCAGGTCGACGTGGCCTATGTCGAGGTGCAGCCGGGTGAGAAACCGCGCCCGCCTGCGCCGGTGGTCCTGCTGGCGCAAAGCGAATTGGGCTATGAGAACCTGATGAAGCTGAACTCCTGCCTCTACCTCGACAAGGGCGGGGCGGTGGCCGAGGTGACGCTGGCGGAGCTTGAGGCGCTGAGCGCCGATCTCATCTGCCTGACGGGTGGCGCGTTGGGGCCGGTGGGGATGCTTTTGCAAGGCGGCCAGCGCCCGGCGGCAGAGGCGTTGATGGCGCGGCTGCAGGGTGCCTTTGGCGACCGGCTTTATGTCGAGTTGCAGCGCCACCCCGAAGACGGTGGCCAACCCGAGCCCGAGCGTCTGACCGAGCGCGGCTTTATCGAGATGGCCTATGCGATGGATATCCCGCTGGTTGCGACCAACGATGTCTATTTCCCGAAACCAGATATGTACGAGGCCCATGACGCGCTGATCTGCATCGCCGAGGGTGCCTATGTTGACCAAAGCCAGCCCCGCCGCCGCTTGACCGCGCAGCATTACTTCAAGTCGCAGGCCGAGATGGCGACGCTTTTCGCCGATCTACCCGAAGCGCTGAGCAACACTGTCGAGATCGCCAAACGCTGCGCCTTTATGGCCTACCGCCGCGACCCGATCTTGCCGAAGTTCGCCGACGATGAGGTGGCCGAACTGCGCCGCATGGCCAACGAGGGGCTACAGGCGCGTCTGGCGGTGATCCCCCATGCGGTCAGCGTGGAGGACTACCAAAAGCGCCTCGATTTCGAGCTGGGCATCATCGAAGGCATGGGGTTCCCCGGCTACTTCCTGATCGTTGCCGACTTCATCCAATGGGCCAAAGACAATGACATTCCCGTGGGGCCGGGGCGGGGCTCGGGTGCGGGGTCACTCGTGGCCTATGCGCTGACCATCACCGACCTCGACCCCCTGCGCTATTCGCTGCTGTTCGAGCGTTTCCTCAACCCCGAGCGGGTCTCGATGCCCGACTTCGACATCGACTTTTGCATGGACCGCCGCGAAGAGGTGATCCGCTACGTGCAGGAGAAATACGGTCGCGACAAGGTGGGGCAGATCATCACCTTCGGTGCGCTTTTGTCCAAGGCGGCGGTGCGCGATATTGGTCGCGTGTTGCAGATGCCCTACGGGCAGGTCGACCGTCTGTCGAAGATGATCCCGGTGGAAGGGGTGAAACCCGTCTCCATCGAAAAGGCGCTGGCGGATGAGCCGCGCCTGCGCGAAGAGGCCAAGAACGAAGAGGTCGTGGACCGCTTGCTGACCTATGGCCAGCAGGTCGAGGGGCTCTTGCGCAACGCCTCGACCCACGCGGCGGGTGTGGTCATCGGCGACCGGCCGCTGGACCATCTGGTGCCGCTCTATCAAGACCCGCGCTCGGACATGCCAGCGACGCAGTTCAACATGAAATGGGTCGAACAGGCCGGGCTGGTGAAATTCGACTTTCTGGGTCTGAAGACTCTCACCGTCATCCAAAACGCGCTTGATCAGATCAAAGCGGGCGGGCGGCATCTGCACCTCGCCGCAGATGGTCGCCAAATTTATGAGCCGCCAGAGGGGCACGTGGATGACGTGGCCACGATCCCGCTCGACGATAAAGCGACCTACAAGCTTTACTCCAGCGCCAAGACGGTCGCGGTCTTTCAGGTGGAATCCAGCGGCATGATGGATGCGCTCAAGCGCATGAAACCGACCTGTATCGAAGACATCGTGGCCCTCGTGGCGCTTTACCGTCCCGGCCCGATGGAGAACATTCCGGTCTATTGCGAGGTCAAGAATGGCCAGCGCGAGCTGGAATCCGTGCACCCGTCGATCGACTACATCCTTGAAGAGACCCAAGGCATTATCGTTTACCAAGAACAGGTGATGCAGATCGCGCAGGTCATGGCGGGCTACTCGCTTGGCGGCGCGGACCTGTTGCGCCGTGCGATGGGTAAGAAAATTGCCGAGGAGATGGCCAAGGAACGCCCCAAGTTCGAAAAGGGCGCGATGGCCAATGGGGTCGATAAAAAGAAGGCGGCAGAGGTCTTCGACCTTCTGGAAAAATTCGCCAACTACGGTTTCAACAAATCCCACGCGGCGGCCTATGCGGTGGTCTCCTACCAGACGGCTTGGCTGAAAGCGAACCACCCGGTCGAGTTCATGGCCGGGGTGATGAATTGCGATATCCACCTGACTGACAAGCTGGCGGTTTACTTCGAGGAAGTGCGCAAGCGGCTGGAACTGCCTTGGGTGCCGCCCTGCGTGAACCGCTCGGATGCGACCTTCAAAGTGGTCGATGGCGCGCTGGTCTATGCGCTCGGTGCGTTGAAGAACGTCGGGTTGGAGGCGATGCGGCTGGTGACCGAGGGGCGCAAGGTCGACGGTGTCGACAAGCCCTTTGCCACGCTCTTTGACCTCGCCCGCCGGGTGGACCTCAAGCGCGTGGGCAAGCGGCCGCTGGAGATGCTGGTGCGCTCGGGCGCCTTCGATCAGCTCGACAGCAACCGGCGGCGGGTGTTCCAATCGCTCGACGGGCTGGTCAGCTACTCCGCGGCGATCCATGAGCAGAAAGCCAGCAGTCAGGTGTCGCTCTTTGGTGAGGCAGGCGATGATCTGCCCGAACCGCGGATGCTGCCCTGCGATGACTGGCAATCGGCGGAGCGGCTGGCCGAGGAATTCAAGGCTGTGGGCTTTTATCTTTCGGGCCATCCGCTTGACGACTACATGCCGCCGCTGAAACGCAAATGGGCGCGCGAGGCGGGCTTGCCCTTCCTCACGCTGGACGAATTGAACGAAAAGGTCAGCACCCGCGGCGCGATGAACGCGCGGTTGGCGGGCGTGGTCGCCGGACGGCAAGAGCGCAAGTCGGCGCGGGGCAACCGCTTTGCCTTTGCGCAGCTGTCGGACCCCACGGGTGGCTACGAGGTGACGATCTTCTCCGACGTGCTGGAGGCGTCGCGCGATCATCTGGAGGTCGGGTCCAAGGTCGTCGTTACGGTCGAAGCCACGATGGAAAGCGACCAGTTGAAGCTTTTGGCACGCGGCATCGGCCCGATCGACGCGGCGGTGGCGGATGCGGGCAGCATGGGGCTGCGCGTTTTCATCGACGGGCCGGGGGCCATTCAATCGGTGGCCGATGTGCTCGACGGGGCGCGCCAAGCGGTCAAGGCGGCGGGGAAGGGGCCGGTGCAGTTCTGCCTGATGGACCCAAGCCTGCCCGGCGAGGTCGAGGTTGATCTGGGGCGCGAGTTCCCGGTGACACCGCAGATCAAGGGCGCGATCCGCTCGCTCGACGGGGTGATGGAGGTCGAGGAAATCTGACCTCGCCCCTCGCGCAGATCCGCCCTTTTTCCGCCCGTCAGTGGACGGCAAGCGGTGGCTGCGCTAACTGCCTGATAAGCAACGGGGAGCAAAGCATGAAACGACGCATCGGCCTTTTGATCATGGCAGCGCTTCCCTCGGCCTGCGGCATGGCGCCCTCCGCGCCGGCGCCTCAGGTTGACGAGATCGGCTTTGGCACCGCCCTGCCTTTTGGGGAGGTCGCCCGCGTCTGTGATGTGCGAGAGCAAGATTTGGGCAAGATGGTCGAAGAACCTGCGGCGCGGGGCTATCGGCTGTTCGATTCGCAACCCGGCAGCGCGGGGGCGCGCAGTTTCTATATCACCGGTTTTGCGGATGATTGCGCGCGCCAGTTGACGGCGGCCAATGTCTTGTTCGGCACGCCCTCGGTCTACGAACAGTTGCACTATGGCCCGGGCGGGGAAAACCTGCCCATCGCCGAGACCGACGCGGCCTATGAGGCGATCAAGGCCAGTGTCTGTGGCGTGGGCAAGGGCAAACCCTGCGGCAAGCGGATTGGCACGCTCGATAAAACGGCGTTTTTCGTCAATGCTTATGAGCGGTTGGGCCAAACCGCACGTTGGTCTGAGGTGCTGGTGCATGACGGGGCCGTGGCCGCCGTGGCAATGAAATCAGCGAATTGAGCGGGACCGTCGCTTAGTAATGCGGGGGCCGTTCATCGCCCATGACGACCGCGCCACCGCCCGAAGCATCCCGTTCTCCCTCGCGCTGCATCAACATATGCACGCGGCGGTTCAGGGTGACGATCTCATCCTCCTGACGGGTGACGATCTCTGACATATCGTCGACCGCGCGGGTCAGGTGGGCGATCTGCTCTTCGAGTTGGTTAATTCGTTCTGCGGTTTGATCTGGGGTTTGTTCTGACATAGGGGCGCGTCCTTTTTGCGCGATTTAGCATGGGCGGGCGGCACAAGACAGAGGCAATACGCAGCGTTGCTTGCTCTTGCGGGGGGCTTGGGCTAGACGCGAGGCCAATTGATGCACCGAGGATCCTTGCCATGGCAAAGCCCAAGAAAACCCCCCGTCCCAAGGCGCAGACCCCGAAGGGGTTCCGCGATTATTTCGGGACCGAGGTGACCCATCGGGCCGAGATGCTCAGCAAGATCGCCGCAGTTTACCACCGTTATGGGTTCGACGCACTGGAAAGCTCGGGCGTTGAGACGGTTGAGGCGCTTGGCAAATTCCTCCCCGATGTAGACCGCCCCAACGAGGGTGTCTTTGCGTGGCAGGAAGATTCAGAAGGCGACAAACCCGGTGATTGGCTGGCGCTGCGCTATGATCTGACAGCGCCCTTGGCGCGGGTCTATGCCCAGCACCGCAACGATCTGCCGATGCCCTACCGCCGCTATGCGATGGGGCCGGTTTGGCGCAATGAAAAGCCGGGACCGGGGCGGTTTCGTCAGTTTTATCAGTGCGATGCGGATACCGTAGGCGCGCCATCGGTGGCGGCGGATGCCGAGATTTGCGCGATGCTGGCCGATTGTCTGGAAGAGGTCGGGATCGCGCGCGGCGACTATGTCGTGCGGGTGAACAACCGCAAGGTGCTGAATGGGGTGCTGGAAGTCGCGGGCCTTGCCGGAGACGACAAGGACACCGAGCGCGGCATCGTGCTGCGCGCCATCGACAAGTTGGACCGGCTGGGGCCGGAGGGCGTGCGCGCGCTGTTGGGGGAGGGCCGCAAGGACGACAGCGGCGATTTCACCAAGGGTGCCGGATTGGAAGACGCGCAGGCCGATGTGGTCATGGGTTTCATGCAGGCCAAGCGGGACAGTGGGGCCGAGACAGTGTCGCGGCTGCGCGAGTTGGTCGCGGGCTCCGATGTCGGCGTGCAGGGTGTGGATGAGCTTGAGCTGATCTCTGACCTTCTGGCCGCGGGTGGCTATGGTCCTGACCGGGTTGAGATTGATCCGTCGGTCGTGCGCGGCCTTGGCTATTACACAGGGCCGGTGTTCGAGGCCGAACTGACCTTTGAGGTCAAAGACGAAAAGGGCCGCGCGCGGAACTTCGGCTCGGTCGCGGGCGGTGGGCGCTATGATGATCTGGTCAAGCGGTTTACCGGGCAGGAAGTGCCTGCGACGGGCGTCTCCATCGGCGTTGACCGGCTGTTGGCCGCGCTGGCCGCGAAGGGGCGGCTTGAGGGCGAAGCCACAGGCCCCGTCGTCGTCACCGTGATGGACCGCGACCGCATGGCCGATTATCAGGCGATGGTCGCGGAGTTGCGGCAGGCGGGCATCCGGGCAGAGGTATATCTGGGCAACCCCAAGAACTTCGGCAACCAGATGAAATACGCCGACAAGCGTCAGAGCCCGGTTGTGGTCATCGAAGGCGGTGACGAGAAAGACCGCGGCGTGGTGCAGATCAAGGACATGGTGCTGGGCGCGCAACTGGCGCAAGAGGCGAGCCATGATGAGTGGAAAGAGCGCCCCAACCAATATGAAGTGCCCCGCGCCGATCTGATCAAGGCGGTCCGCGATATTCTGGATCGGACAAGCTGATGCCGACACGTTCCGAAACGCTGGCGCGGGCGGCGTCGCTACGCGCGATTTTCGACGCGCAGGGCGCTGTGCTCGTCGAGCCGCCGATCCTGCAACCGGCCGACACGCTGCTGGACCTCTACGGCGAGGACATCCGCGCGCGCGCCTACGTCACCTCGGACGCGCTGTGTGGCGAGCAGATGCTGCGCCCCGATTTCACCGTGCCCGTGGTGCAGATGCATATGGCCCATGGGGCCGAGCCCGCGCGCTATACCTATTCGGGAGAGGTCTTTCGGCGGCAGGAGCATGATCCGAACCGCGCCAATGAATACATTCAGGTGGGTTTCGAGGTTTTCGACCGCGCCGACCCGGCGGCGGCAGATGCCGAGGTTTTCGCCCTGATCGCCGAGGCGATGCAGGGGTTGCCGGTGCGCCCGGTGACGGGGGATATCGGTGTGCTGATGGCGGCGGTGCAGGGGCTTGATACCTCGCCCGCGCGCAAACAGGCATTGATGCGTCACATCTGGCGCCCGCGCCGCTTTCGCGCGTTGCTGGACCGCTATGCGGGGCGCACCCCTGTGCCTGCCGGACGCAAAGCGTTGTTGGCCAAGGCAGAGGCTGAGATTTCGGCACCCATGGTCGGACTGCGCTCACAGGCAGAGATCGAAGCCCGCGTGGCAGCGCTGCGCGAAGACGCCAAGACCGCGCCAATTTCCGCGCAGCAAGTTGATCTTTTTGAGGCGCTGTTGGAGGTCAAAGAAACCCTGCCGAACGCGCTGAGCCGTCTGCGCGATCTGGCCGTCGACATGCCCGCCATCGGCGATGCCGTGGCCCGCGTTGCGGCCCGCGCCGATGCGATGCGCGCCCGCGGGATCGACACCGATGCACTGCTCTTCGAGGCCAGCCATGGGCGGTCTTCGATGGAATATTACGACGGTTTCGTTTTTGCCTTCCGCGCGGCCTCGCGGCCCGATCTGCCCAGCATCGCCAGCGGCGGGCGCTATGACGCGCTGACCCGGCGGTTGGGGCAGGGCGATGAAATCCCGGCGGTGGGCGGCGTGATGCGCCCCGGCCTGATGCTAGAACTGGAGGCCGGGCAATGACGCTGAAACTTGGTGTGCCGTCCAAGGGGCGGCTGATGGAAAAGACCTTTGAATGGTTCGGCGCGCGCGGCGTGAGCTTGCAGCGCACCGGGTCCGACCGCGAATATGCGGGCAAGGTCGAGGGCATCGAAGATGTCTCTCTGGTGCTGCTCTCAGCCGGAGAAATCCCGCGCGAACTGTCGGCGGGGCGGATCCACCTTGGCGTGACCGGCACCGATCTGGTGCAAGAGAAGCTGGCGCTTTGGGATCAACTGGTCGAGCCGCTGGAGGAACTGAACTTTGGCCATGCCGACCTGATCATCGCGGTGCCGCAGGCTTGGGTCGATGTCGATACGCTGGATGATCTGGATGCCGCCGCGGCGGCCTTCCGTGCGGAACATGGCTTCCGCCTGCGCATCGCCACGAAATACCACCGGTTGGTGCGGGAATTCCTGCGCACCCACGGTGTGGCCGATTACGCGCTGGTCGACAGCCAGGGCGCGACCGAGGGCACGGTGCTGAATGAAACCGCCGAGGCGATTGCCGATATCACCTCCAGCGGAGAGACGCTGCGCGCCAATCACCTCAAGATCCTCAGCGACGGTTTGATCCTGCAATCGCAGGCCACACTCTGGCGGTCGCGCATGGCACCCCTAGAGGATCACAGCCGCAAAGCGCTGAAAACCCTCATCGCGCAACTGACCTGACGTAGCGTCATAGCCAGGGGTTTTTCCCTTCCCTTCCATATGATTGCACCTCCCGAGCCTCTCTGGCTCGGGCGCCTGTCGCCCTGCGACCTATCAAGAGACTTGCGGGATAGCGCGCTTCGGATAGGGTGAAAGGGTCAACAGGCCGATACCACAAGCTCCGCCAAAAGGGGCAGGGATCGGGACATAGGGAGGATCCGTCGATGATCGGATGTCACGCGCCCCTCGCGAGGGGCCGCAGCCGTCGCCGCATGGGAGTGGGCGATTGCTGAAGATTGAGGATTTGCATCTGTCCTTTGGCGGCATCAAGGCGCTGCAGGGGGTGAATTTCGAAGCCGGGGCCGGAGAGATCACCGGTGTCATTGGCCCCAACGGCGCGGGCAAGACCTCGCTTTTCAATGCGATATCAGGGTTTTACAAGCCCGACCGGGGGCGTGTGTCCTTTGACGGGCAGGATATCACGACGCTCAGCCCCGACAGGCGCGCAGGGCTGGGGCTGGCGCGGACCTTCCAGAACATCGCGCTGTTTCGCGGCATGACCGTGCTCGACAACATCAAGCTCGGCGGTCACACGCGGCTCAATACCAACGTCTGGCAAGCGCTGCGCTATTTCGGCGCGGCGCAGAAGGCCGAGTTGGAGCTGCGCCGCGAGATCGAAGAGCAGGTGATCGATTTCCTTGAGATCGACCACATCCGCAAATACCCGATTACCATGCTGCCTTATGGTCTGCAAAAGCGGGTCGAACTGGGCCGCGCGCTGGCGATGCGCCCGCGCGTGCTGCTGCTGGATGAGCCGGTGGCGGGCATGAACCGGGAAGAGACCGCCGACATGGCGCGGTTCATCCTCGACGTGCAGGAGCAGTTCGGCACCACGATCCTGCTGGTGGAACATGACATGCACATGGTGATGGACATCTGCAGCCGCATCGTCGTGCTGAACTTCGGCCAGCAGATCGCCAGCGGCACGCCCGAGGAGGTCTCGAACAACCCGGCGGTGATCGAAGCCTATCTGGGGGCCGCGGCATGACGATTTCTTTAAAAGAAATCGGTCCGGAATCTTTCAAAGATTCCGGGTTTCAGGACAGGGGGGCGCTTTGATGGGGCAGTTCGTGCAATTCGCGATCAACGGGCTGATGGCCGGAGCGATCTACGCGCTGATCGCCGTGGGGATCGTCAGCGTTTACAAGGCGACCAAGGTGGTGAACTTCGCCCATGGTTATCTGATCATGTTCGGGGCCTATTTCTACTTCACCTTCGCCGTGATCGTCCCGGGCCAGCCTTGGGCGCCTGCTTGGCTCGCCTCTTGGCAGCCGGGCTGGATGGTCGAAATGCGGGGCGAACTGCCGATGTTTTCGCCCGTGGCGGCGGTGCTTGATTGGGTGGCGAACCTGCCGCGCATCCTGTTGGGGCTGGCGGGGGCGCTGGTCTGCAACGCCATTCTGGGCCGGATCATCGAGCGGGTATTGATGCGCCCGCTGATGGGGCAATCTATTTTTGCGATGATCATGGTCACGGTTGGCCTGATCTCGATCCTGTCGGGCGCGGCGCAGTTGATCTGGACGGCGGATGCGGCAAGCGTGCCCTATATCGCGCCCAACATGCCGATCCGGTTCGAGTTGTTCGGCACGATGATCTTCCTCTTTGGCACTGATCTGGTGAACATGGTCGTGGCCCTGCTGCTTTTCGGTGGCATCGTCGCCTTCGTGAAGTTCACCAAGGGCGGCATTGCCATCCGCGCCACCGCCGAGGACCAGTCGACCGCCTATTCGATGGGTATTTCAGTGCCCAAGGTCTTCTCCCGCGCTTGGGTGCTGGCCAGCACCACAGGGGCCATCGCGGGGGCAATCCTCGCCACCCGCAACGGCATTTCACCGAGCCTTGGTCTCTTTGGTTTTTCGGTGCTGGCGATCGTGCTGATGGGCGGGCTCGACAGCTATATCGGCGTGCTGATCGCGGCGATGGTCGTCGGCGTGCTTGAGGCGATGACACAGTGGCAGATGGGCGGCGGCTGGGCCGAGATCGTGCCTTACGTCACCGTGCTGGTGGTGCTGATCTGGCGCCCGCACGGGCTGATGGGCCAGAAAGAGGTCGAGCGGATATGATCAACGCAAATCTCAAATCCAGCTATGCCGCCGATGAGCGGGTGCTGAACAACCGCTACAAACAGGCCTTCGTTTACGGGTCGATCCTTGCGCTGGCGCTTTTCACCCTCTTCGGCAATGACTACCTGATCCTGATTGCCAGCCAGATGGGCATCCTGCTGATCGCCGTGGTGGGGATCAACATCCTGACCGGCTATACCGGGCTGGTCTCGCTGGGCCATGGCGCCTTCGTCGCCATCGGTGCCTATGCGGTGACCATCTTCGGTAACCTCGGCGCCGGGGTGATCCCGGCAGGGTTAATGCCCTTCGTCTCGGTGCCTTTGGCGGTGGCGCTGGCGGCGGCGGTCGGCGTGTTGGTCGGCCTGCCGAGCCTGCGGGTCAAGGGGCTCTACCTTGCCGTGGCGACGCTGGCGGCGAATTTCATCGTGATCTTTTTGATCGAAGAAGACCTCTTTGCCCCTTGGACCGGTGGCATGGTGGGGATCAATACCAATGTGCCTAATCTGCTGGGCTGGGAGTTGGATACCAAACGTGAGATGTTCGGTCTGATTGCGGCGGTGGGGTTGGTGTCGCTGCTGGCGGCGCAGAACTTGATCCGCACCCGCGTGGGTCGTGCCTTCATCGCCATTCGCGACCGCGACTATTCTGCCGAGATCCTCGGCATCTCGCTCTTGCGCTACAAGTTGATGAGCTTTGCCCTCTCGGCCGCGTACTGTGGTCTGGCGGGGGCGCTTTTCGCCTATTTCTACGCCCGCATCCTGCCCGAGCAGTTCGAACTGGCGCTGTCGCTGAACCTTGTGGCGGCGCTGATCATCGGTGGCATGGGGCGCACGATGGGGCCGGTTTTCGGGGTCATCATCGTGGTGATGGTGCCCGAACTTATCAAAGTTCTCTTTGGCGCGCTTGCGGGTGACAGCGCCGGCGCGGGGCAATTGCGCGCGCCCTTGCAGCAGATCGCCTTCGGCGTGCTGCTGGTGTTGTTCCTGCTCAAGGAACCCTTGGGCATCAACCAGATCGTCGACCGTATCCTGCGCGCCGCAAACCGTTGGCCGTTTGCGCGCGGGTAAGAATTCACAAGGCCACATCAGGGAGAAGACCAGATGACCATGAACCGCCGATCCTTCCTCGCCACCACCGCCGCCGCGACGGCGGCCATGGGCACGCCGATGATCCTGCGCGCCCAGCCCAAGGAGTATGTGCTCGGCGCCTCGCTGCCGCTCACCGGGCCCTTTGCCACCGCCGGTCAGTTGGTCGCGCCTGCCTTTGCCATGGCCGCGAAGCTTTTCAACGACGAGGGCGGGGTGGCTGGGGTGCCCATTCGCTTCGTCACCGAGGATTCGGGCTATGTGCCGCAGAATGCGCTCAACAACTACCAGCGGGCGCTGGCCTCTGAAGGCAAGAACATGATCGGCTATTTCGCTGACAGTACGGGGGCGATGAAGCTGATCGCGCCCGAGTTGAAGGGCGAGAACGCCCGGATTATGGGCTCGACCTCTTTCGCCTCGGAACTGGCCGACCCTGCGACGCATCCCTACCAGTATCTCTCGGGTCCGACCTATCAAAGCCAGTTCGACATCCTGTTGCAGAACATCAAGAACGAGGGCGGGCAGAAGGTCGCCTTCATCTTTTCCAACACTGAGTTTGGCCGCGATCCGATCGAACACGGGCGCAAGACCGCCGAGGAGCTGGGCCTCGAGGTCGTGCTGGAGGAAAGCACCAAGGCCGAAGGCGCGGATATCCCCACGCACGTCACCAAACTGGCGCAGTCCGGCGCGGATCACTGTATCCTTCAGGGCTATGTCACTGGCGTCTGGCCGCAGCTTATTGGCGGCGCGCGGCAGTTTGGTCTGCCGGTCAAATTCAAGGGCACCTTCTGGGGCATGGAGAAGCTGATTGCCGACCGCATCACCGCCGAGGCGGGGCCGTTCCTTGCGGGCTATGAGGGCGTCATGCCTTACCGCTATTTCTATGACCGCGAAGAGGCGCCGCGCTATCAGCAGTACGCCGAACTCAGCAAGAAAATGTTCGCGGGCACGCCGCTGGAGAACTACATGTCGACATGGGCGATCCAGACCATGTGCGGGCTGGAGATCGCCATGAAGGCCTTCCGCGACACCGCCGAGGCCGGGCTGGAGCTGACACCCGACAACATCGCCGAGAAGCTGGCGGGGATCTCGGACTGGGATTCGGGCGGCTTCTTTGGTGGGCCGGTGAGCATGGAAAACAACGCCATCGGGACGGGCCGGGTCTATGGCTACAACCCCGAGGACGGGTTGTTCACGCCGAAATCCGATTGGTTCACCGTTTGATAAACGCGGGGCGTCCGGCGGGCGCCCCACACCCTAGAAAGAGGACGCGCCCGTGCTGACCATCGAGAACATCGAAGTGACCTACCACCATACGGTGCAGGCGCTGCGCGGGCTGTCGCTGGAAGTGCCCGACGGCAAGATCGTCACGCTTCTGGGCACCAATGGTGCGGGCAAGACCACCACGTTGAAAGCGGCGAGCAACCTGCTGGCGCTGGAGAACGGTGAGGTCGGCGAGGGGCGGATCAGCTTCAAAGGTCAGTCGATCATGACGATCCAGCCCGACCGTCTGGTGCAGCAGGGGCTGTTCCACGTGCGCGAGGGGCGGCGGATCTTCAGTGAAATGACGGTGGAGGACAACCTGATCGCCGCCTCCTACGCGCTGGACCGGCGGCAGGCGAAGCCGGACTATGACAAGGTCTATGCGTTTTTCCCGCGGTTGAAGGAGCGGCGCCGCCAGATCGCGGGCTATCTTTCAGGCGGGGAGCAGCAGATGCTGGCCTTTGGCCGGGCAATGATTGCGCGGCCTGAGTTGATCCTGATGGATGAGCCCTCGCTCGGCCTCGCGCCCAAGGTGGTGGCGGAGATCTTCGACACGATTAAGCGCCTCAACCAAGAGGACGGCACCGCGATCCTGCTGGTGGAGCAGAACGCCGGGGTGGCCTTTTCGGTGGCCGACTACGGCTACATCATGGAGAGCGGCCAGATCGTCATGGAAGGGGATGTCGCCAAGCTGCGCGGCGACAAGGACATCCAGTCCTTCTACCTCGGCATGGGCGAGGAGGGCGGCGCGCGGCAATCCTTCCGCGATGTGAAACATTACAAGCGCCGCAAACGCTGGCTCAGCTAGTGCTCTGAGTCTGACACTTCCTACCTGTTTCCGCGAGTTTCATCGAGCTTGTCCAGCGCGCGACGTTCCCGGGTGAGGATATCCTCTGCGGTTTTGGTCCATTTGAAGGGCCTTGGCTTCTCGTTGTGGTGGGCCAGATAGTCGTAGATCGCGGCCTCAAGATCATCGACGCTGGAATAGCTGCCGCGCCGGATGCGCCTTGATGTGATCTCGGCAAAGAAGCGCTCCACCAGGTTCAGCCATGACGCGCTGGTGGGCGTGAAGTGCAGCTTGAAGCGCGGATGCTTTTCGAGCCAGGCCTTTACCTCAGGCGTCTTGTGGGTGGCGTAGTTGTCGAGCACCAGATGCACATCGCGCCGCGTGGGCACAGCCTTGTCGATCTGTCGGAGGAATTTCAGGAACTCCTGCGCACGATGGCGTGGCATGCAATCGCCAATGACGGTGCCTGATTTCACATCCAGCGCAGCAAACAGCGTGGTCGTGCCATGGCGTTTGTAATCGTGCGTTACGGTCGCGGCACGGCCCTTCTTGAGCGGCAGTCCGGGCTGGGTGCGATCCAGCGCCTGGATCTGGGATTTCTCATCGACGCAGAGCACCACGGCACGGTCTGGCGGGTCGAGGTAGAGCCCGACGATATCGGTGACCTTCTCCTCGAACTTTGGGTCGTTCGAGACCTTGAACCCCTTCGTGAGATGCGGCTTCAAGCCAGCTTCTGCCCAGATGCGGCCGACGCTCGACGGCGAGATGCCCATGGCTTCGGCCATTAGCGCGCGGCTCCAGTGCGTTGCATTGGGCGGGGTTTCCTGCACCGTCTTGGCGATCACCTTCAGCCTTGTTTCCACGGGCAAAGGCGGCACCCGCGAGGGTCGCGTCTTGTCACGCTTGAGACCGGCCACGCCCTCATCGAGATACCGCTGCTGCCAGCGCCAGACCGTGGGTTTCGACGTGCCCGCGCGTCGCATAATCTCGAACGTGCCATGACCGTCCGCTGTGGCCAGGACGATCTCGGCCCGCCAGACAAGCTTGCGCGCAGTGTTGCGGTTGCTGATCAGGGCTTGAAGCTCAGTACGGTCGGCGGGGCCAAGGTAAAGGCAGATGTCATGGCGTCTCATGCCTCAAATATGGCACATCACGTTGCCGATGGGAATCTCCTGTCAGGTGGAGAACACTAGGGAGGTCCGCCATGGCATTCGACGAGTTCAAGGGTGACTTCGCGCCGCTGGTCCGCATGGTGCACAACCATGCCAAGAACCGCCCCAACGGGGTGGCGATGCGGCAAAAGGAGTTCGGCATCTGGAACGAGATCACCTGGGAGGGGCTGCAAGAGATCATGCAGGCCACCGCCGCAGGGCTGGTCGATCTGGGGCTGAACACGGGCGATCATGTCGGCATCCTTAGCGAGAACCGCAGCGAATGGGTGCAAGCGCAGTTCGGCATCAATGCGGCGGCGGGGGTGGTCGTGGGCATGTATCCCACCAGCCCGGCGGCGGAACTGGAGCATCTGGTGAATGCCTCCGATACCACGGTGCTGTTCATCGAAGATCAGGAGCAGCTGGACAAGATCAAGGAACTGGGCGACCGGGTGCCGCAGTTGCGGCAGTTGGTGATTTTCAACCCCAAGGGCACGCGGGGCGAGGATCTGCTGGGGCTGATCAGTTTCGACGACCTGCTTGAGCGGGGCCGGGCGCGGCGTTCGGGTCTCGCCGACGATCTGCGCGCGCGGCAGGCAGGGATAGAGCCGGATGATACGGCGATGATGGTTTTCACCTCCGGCTCCACCGGGCTGCCCAAGGCGGCGGAGATTTCTTACGGCAATATCCACGCGGGCGTGGGTGTGGCGCGCGATGTCTTCGGGGACTACCCGCCCGGGACGGATGTGCTGAGCTATCTGCCGCTGTGCCACATCGCCGAACAGGCGGTGACGGTGATCAACGGGCTGGCGCAGCAATTCGTGATGAATTTTGGCGAGAGCCTTCGGACCATCACCCTTGATCTGCGCGAGGTCGCGCCGCAGGTCTTCTTTGGCGTGCCGCGAATTTGGGAGAAGATGCAAGCGGGGGTGCTGGTGCAGGCGCAGACCGCCGGGCGGATCAAGGGGCCGATGACGTTGATGGCGCTGAAAGGCGCACAGCGGCGCGGCATGATCCGGCGCGACAAGTGGAGCGCGGGGGACCGCATGGCGCATGCCTTTTGGGATACGCTCGTCTACCGGCACATCCGCAGCTATCTGGGACTGGGGCGCACGAGTTTCGCGATCTCTGCCGCCGCGCCGATCAGCGCCGAGCTTCTGGGCTTTATGCGCGGCATCGGGGTCAATATCCGTGAGGCATGGGGCATGTCCGAAACCTCGGGCGTGGGCACGATCCAGAAATCATGGGGCCAATGCGACGGGCGCATCGGCTTTCCGGTCAGCGGCGTGCGCACCCGCATCGCCGAGGATGGCGAGGTGCTGTTCTCGGGCGGGACCATTTTCAAGGGCTATTACAAGAACCCCAAAGCCACCGCCGAGACCATTCAGGACGGCTGGCTGCACACAGGCGATGTGGGGCGCGAGGAGGCCGATGGCTCGATCACCCTGATCGACCGCAAAAAGGACATCATGATCAACGCGGCGGGCAAGAACCTTGCGCCCGCGCATATTGAGAATGTCATCAAGGCCAGCCCCTTCATCAAAGAGGTCGTGGCCGTGGCCGACAAGCGGCCCTATGTGACGGCGCTGGTGCAGATCGACATGGACACCGTGCGGCTCTGGGCCGAGGGGCAGGGGATTGCCTATACCACCTTCCGCTCGCTCGCTGAGCATCCCAAGGTGCAAGAATTGATCGACGCTGAGGTGGCCAAGCAGAACCGCGATCTGGCTCGGGTCGAGCAGGTCAAGAAGGTCTGGCTGATGCGCAAGGAGCTTGATCACGACGACGGAGAGGTGACTGCGACGATGAAGGTGCGCCGGGCCAAAATCTACGAACTCTACGGCGACCAGATCGAAGCGCTCTACGCTGCGTGAGGCTCAGAGCACGCCGATCTCGGCCAGAGCGCGGTTCAGCTCCACAGGCAGTTCCGCCTCGGCCTCGCGGCCCTCGGGCAGGTCGGGGGGCGCGTCCTCGGGTTTGAGGTAGCGCCAGCCTTGGAACGCGCGGCGCAGGCTGTTTTGGGTGCGGATGATCTCAGGGTCGAGCACGATGGCGCAGCGGCGGATGCCGTCGGCGCGGGTGATCTCCTCTAGGCGGATAATGCGCTGGCGGGCTTGGATGACGCCTTTGATGACCCAATAGATCGAGCCGCCGTTGAGAATCTCGGCCTCGCGCTTGGGCCACATGCGGGTCACATGGCGCGGCAGACCGTCCTTGGTCCGCACGTCCTTACGCGCCTGCCATTTGGCGAGGCTCTCGACGCCTTCGGTGCCGACCGAAAGTTTGATTAGATTGATGTAGTTATCCAAAAGTTCCCCCGCAGTGCTGCCCGAGAATACACCTCTATATAGTAGTTTCCCCTTCGGAGCTAGCAAGGTATTGTGGTAGACTGAAGAATAAATTCCCGTAGATGTGCATTTTGGGCGTTGAGAAATCGGCCCTTCATGTTGTATCGATGCCAACTCTTAAGTCGCATTCGTGCTGCCCTCACGACTCAAAGGAACCGTTGTATGTCCCGCTTTACCGCCCCGATCGCCGAACAAATCTGGGATATGAAATACCGTTTTAAAGGGGCCGATGGCACCGCCAAGGACGTCACGGTAGAGGACACATGGCGCCGTATCGCCCGCGACCTCGCGCAGGTCGAATCGAAGGCGGATGTTTGGGAAGACAAGTTTTTCAACGCGCTGGAGGATTTCAAATACCTCCCCGCTGGCCGCATCACCGCAGGCGCGGGCACCGCGCGCCGCGTGACCCTGTTCAACTGCTTCGTCATGGGCACCGTGCCCGACAGCATGTCGGGTATCTTTGACATGCTGAAAGAGGCTGCATTGACCATGCAGCAGGGCGGGGGAATCGGCTATGATTTCTCCACCATTCGTCCACGCGGCGCGGATGTGCTGGGCGTATCGGCAGATGCCTCGGGCCCGCTGTCCTTTATGGATGTCTGGGACGCGATGTGCCGCACCATCATGTCCGCAGGCTCGCGTCGCGGCGCGATGATGGCGACCATGCGCTGCGACCACCCGGATGTAGAGGATTTCATCGCCGCCAAGTCCGACCCCGCGCGTTTGCGCATGTTCAACATGTCCGTGCTGGTCACCGACCCCTTCATGGAGGCTGTGAAGGCCGACGGCTCGTGGGACCTCGTTTTCGGCGGCAAGGTCTATAAGACCGTGCAAGCGCGCGACCTGTGGAACAAGATCATGCAGGCGACCTATGATTATGCCGAGCCGGGCGTGATCTTCATCGACCGCATCAACGCCGCCAACAACCTGAACTATTGCGAGACCATTGCCGCCACCAACCCCTGTGGCGAGCAGCCGCTGCCGCCCTATGGCGCCTGTCTGCTAGGTTCGATCAACCTCGCGCGTCTGGTCGCGCAGCCTTTCGAAGACGACGCCCATCTTGACCAAGATGCGATGAGCGAGCTTGTCGCCACCGCCGTCCGCATGATGGACAACGTCGTCGACGTGTCGAACTTCCCGCTGCCCGAACAGGCCGCTGAGGCGCAGAACAAGCGCCGCATCGGTCTGGGTGTCACCGGCCTTGCCGATGCGCTCTTGATGGTCGGCCTGCGCTATGGCTCCGACGAGGCGGCGGCGCAGACCGAGGCATGGCTCAAAGCCATCGCCCGCGCCTCCTATCTGGCGAGCGTGGAACTGGCGAAAGAGAAGGGGGCCTTCCCGCTCTTCGATGCCGAAAAGTTCCTCGCCTCCGGCACCATGATGCAGATGGACGACGATGTGCGCGATGCGATCCGCGAACACGGCATCCGCAACGCGCTGCTGACCTCGATCGCGCCCACCGGCACGATCAGCCTTTATGCGGGCAACGTAAGCTCTGGGATCGAGCCGGTCTTTGCCTATGCCTACACCCGTAAGGTGCTGCAGAAAGACGGCAGCCGGACCGAGGAAGAGGTTGTCGACTACGCCGTGCAAATGTGGCGCGAGTTGAAGGGCGACACGCCACTGCCCGACTATTTCGTCAACGCCCAGACTCTGCCACCCGCCGACCACGTCAAGATGCAGGCCGCGGCGCAGAAATGGATCGACAGTTCGATCTCCAAGACCATCAACTGCCCCGAAGATATCTCCTTCGATGCCTTCAAGGACGTCTATATGCAGGCGTGGGATACGGGCTGCAAAGGCTGCACCACCTACCGCCCCAACGACGTGACCGGTTCGGTCCTGAGCGTCTCGTCGGAGAAGACCGACAAGGCCCCCGCCGACAGCCCCGATCAGGTCAGCGAGGGCGGCGAGATCGTCTATATGTCCGACCCGCTGGACCGTCCGGCCGAGTTGGAGGGCAACACCTACAAGGTCAAATGGCCCGACAGTGAGCACGCGCTCTACATCACCATCAACGATATCGTGCTGAACGGCCACCGTCGCCCCTTTGAGGTCTTCATCAACTCCAAGAACATGGAGCATTTCGCCTGGACCGTGGCGCTGACGCGGATGGTCTCTGCCGTGTTCCGCCGTGGTGGTGACGTGTCCTTTGTGGTTGAGGAACTCAAGGCTGTCTTCGACCCGCGCGGTGGGGCATGGATGCAGGGCAAATACATCCCCTCCATCCTCGCGGCCATCGGCGGCGTGATCGAGCGCCATATGATCGCCACCGGCTTCATCGCGGGCGAGGGCATGGGCCTGAAAACTGACCCGCAGGCGAAGGTCGTCGGCCTCGATGCGCCGCGTGGCAAGTCATGCCCGTCTTGCGGCCAGTTCGACATGCGAATGGTCGAGGGGTGCATGACTTGTGGGAGCTGTGGGCATAGTAAGTGTGGGTGATTTTGGACTGCCTAGTAGTTGAGACTGAAAGCAATTAAAGTCCATTCCGCGTGAATTGTTGACCATTATGAAAGCACTTATTGACCACCGGGATGTTTCCCGGTGGTCTTTTTGGTCGCAAAAGGAATATGGGCTCGGCGAGCCAGCTCCCAAAACCGAAACTCAAGAAATCGGGTTTGCAGAGAGTATCGTCGCAGAGGTCGGCTGACTTTCAGCGGCCTATGGTCAACTAAACGAGCTTGGAGTAGTTGGACCGCGTTGC
The DNA here is from genome assembly GCF_034377145.1 of Sulfitobacter sp. OXR-159. Taxonomy (NCBI): domain Bacteria; kingdom Pseudomonadati; phylum Pseudomonadota; class Alphaproteobacteria; order Rhodobacterales; family Roseobacteraceae; genus Sulfitobacter; species Sulfitobacter sp. OXR-159. Next base: position 2,874,469 of record NZ_CP139707.1, on the reverse strand, counting down.
CGTGACCTTTCAGGCTCACCTCGCTGCGAGCAGCGAGCGTCGAAGCGGTGCCTCAGCCAAATTGAAAGGGGCCATGGCGATGCCATGGCCCCTTATTCTGCCTGCTCAGTCAACTGTGCTGTCTTCGGGTCTCCGCAAAACCCAAAGAGAGGCAGCCAGAGCTATACCGGCGGCACCGCGAACAGGTGCCCGGGCCGACCTACCGAGGGATGGACCCTACGTCATCCGATAACGGCTCGGGCCGCAAGATGATCACTTACGAGCCACGCGTTGCGCTGCATCTCGTCGAGGTGGTTGAACAGGATTCCAATGTTGCGTCCCAATTCAGAGCCGCCAGTTTCGTAGGGGTCGCCTTCCTCCGTGTGGTGGATAACAGGCACGCCACCTACATCCTCAATGAGGGTTTTGAGGCGCAGCAACACTTCCTGCGCAGTGTCGAGTTTATGCGGTATGAAGAGGTCTTCGACAGACAACTTGCAAGTGGCATCGATCGCAAAACGGAGCGACAGAGGCAGAGCGTCGCGCACGGGATGGATCGCGTTGCGCGATTTCCGCTGGCATGCGATTGCCCGGGCGGCGGATAGTTCGACGTCGACGTGAATGGTCTTCGAGTTCACGAGTGTTCTCCTGAAAAAAGTGCCAGCCTGTTTCGGCACGTCAAGCTGGCGCACAGAATGCGCCAGACGCTCCTACTGCCAGGCGCGCGCGGCCCGGAGGCCTTCGAGCAAGAGGCAGATTTCTTCGATGACGGAGCTCATGGGATCGATCGCAGCGAACCGTTCGGCCTCGATCCTATCGAGGTCATGAACATGCTCGAGCCCGAGAAGGCTCTCCATGGCGTCCAGTTCGCGACGCACACGCGAGGTCGTGGACGATGAAACGCACATGTCGTCGATAAGGCGTTGCACGCGTGCTTCTGCGTCGCGGCCGCCTAAAAGCAGTGCAGCCGAGCAAAGGGCAGCGGCATTGGACAGAACGAAGGCGGCGGGAGAGGGAGTTGAAAGGAAGTCACGAGGCATTGGCCATCTCCTTTTAGGTGCTGGCCCAAAGCGGCCAGCGTCAAGACCCACGGCGCCTTATTCGGCGCTTCAGGAAGTAGATTGGCCGGTTAAGAGAAGGACGAAATACATTCGTGGCTTCGAGGTGAGATTATTCCCGGGTTAGGAGATAAAGTTCCATGCCGACTGAAACGCCAATGGCTTCGCGAGTTCTACTCAGACTCGCCCACATCAAAGCGGACCACGCACTTGCTGCTGCCATTGCGGATCAAACCACGCACGCCGGTCATGAGAAACTCGGGCCTCGGGTGAAGCGATGGAATACGAGGGCCATGCAACCGAGGGGTGGTCTAAGCTTCTGGCGTTGAACTCGTAGGTTTATTCGCGCTAAGTCGCTATCAGAACTTCACATTGGCATGCAGCGACCCGCGCTGGAGCCGCGGGCAGTGCTGATGACAGAACGGTAGGTGGCAGGGTGAAGCAAGGCGCGACGACGGCAGGCACGCAGATGACAGCGCTTGCTCAACGCATCGAAGAAGAGATGCGTAATCAGACATTGTTCAATGGCTATATTGATAAGTTGCAATACCTCATCTCGAACCGTGAGGACTCGGAGCTAAAAGGCCTCCAGGAGAAACTTGAGGCAGTAGGGCGAGCGAGTGACTGGCCAAGTGCAGAGCGAGATTTGCTTGCGTTTGAACAAATTCTCGAAAAATACACTCACTATCAATCGGCGCAGATGCTATTTGCCCGGCTTCTTTTCAGAATTATGAACGTTTTTGAGAGGAAGATAATGCCTTCTGATTACACCCTCTCACGCCGCCAGGTCGAAGATATAATAGATAGCGAGATCATCGCCCCAACCTTATCCGATGTAGATAGCATTGGCGGAAAGGCTGATCTATTCATGGACGAAAGTGACATTCATGGAATGATCAACTGGTTGGCAGAGCGTTGCCATATAAGGTGGCAGTCATGTTAAATATCTCTTATTCGGCAGCTTATGATCCTTATCACACGGCATTTCGCTTTTTGATGCTGCTGCGTGCGAGCTCAAAAGAGCAAAAAACCTACGATTGGCTACGGATATCAGATTTCTATCTGTGCTTTCCGAAGAGGCTGTCAGAGTTCTCCGCGCCAAGGAAAGTTCCTGGATTGAAAGGAAGGATCAGTCGGCTTGTGAGGTCTTTGCCCGACGTTCATTACGCCTCCTTGCCGGAGTCCAGAATTATATTTGAGCGAATGACGATAATTCAAGATACAGCACTGAGCCCACATTTCCCAAGTAAGGCGCTGATTTCGCTGTCCTGACCATTATATTTCCTATATAAAACATGGTGTTGAAGGCTGCGAGGGGCGCGTTTCATGGATCACCCAGAGGGTGCGGGCTTGCAACGGGCAGATCGGGTGGATTTCGACCCTCGCGTGCGGCTGGAATTTCGCGGCACGCAGCTCAGTTCCGACGGCGGCCTTCTGGTGATGCGCGAGCTTGATGACGCGCTCGGGTTGTCCGATTTGGCGTCAGCGGCGCTGCGCGATACTCGCTCTGGCAAGAACACGGTCCATCGGCTCGACGGCCTGTTCCGGCAATCAGTCTTTGGGCGGCTGGCCGGATACGAGGATGTCAACGACGCCAACCGTCTCGCCTGCGATCCGGTCATGCGCCAAGTTGTCGGCGGCAGAGCGGTCGATGCACAAGCGGCCTCGGCATCGCAGATGGGACGGTTCGAGACCGAGACGCTGGCTCTGGCCGGGAACCGTGCCGCGCTGGCCGACCTGAACGGGCAATGGATCGACCGGTTCCATGACCGTAACGGGCTGAAGTACATCGTTCTGGACATGGACAGCTCGGTCAGCCCGACCCATGGCGACCAGGAAGGGTCCGCCTGGAATGGCCATTTCGACTGTAGCTGCTATCACCCCAACTTTCTGTTCAACCAGTTCGGGATGCTGGAACGCTGCGCCCTGCGCCATGGCAACGTCCACAGCGCCGATGGCTGGCGTGATGTTCTCGACCCCGTCATTGCGCGCTACGCGGAGCGCGACCTTGGTGGCAGGTTCTTCCGGGCCGATGCTGCCTACGCGATCCCGGCGATCTATGAGCGATTGGAAGAAGCGCGGTTCTTCTACGCCATCCGGCTGCCCGCAAACGCGGTCCTCAAGGACAAGATCGCGCATCGGCTAACGCGCCCTGTCGGGCGGCCGTCACTGACCAAGGTCAAGCGGTTCTTCGAGGAATTCGAGTATCAGGCGGCGTCCTGGGACAAGGAACGCCGGGTGATCGCCAAGATCGAATGGCATCCGGGCGAACTGTTCCCGCGTGTCGGCTTCATCGTCACCAACCTGCCGATGGAGCCGGACTGGGTGGTGCGGTTCTACAACCAGCGCGGCACCGCCGAGCAGCACATCAAAGAGGGCAAATACGCCTTTCGCTGGACGCGGCTGTCGTGCCGGAAGTTCCGCGACAATGAGGTGCGGCTGCAACTGCACGCCCTGGCGTACAACCTGGCCACCTTCTTGCGCTGCATCGAGCTGCCCGAAGCCATGGCCGACTGGTCGTTGACCAGCCTGCAACTGAAGCTGATCAAGATCGGGGCACGTGTGGTCCGTCACGCCCGCACCATCACCTTCCAGCTGGCCGAGGTCGCTGTCACCGGCACGATGGTACGCGCCATCCTCGCCGCTATCCGCCGATTGCGAGCGCCACCGCTATGCGCATGATCGCGATCCACGCTCAAACTGAACGAAAGCGGCTGGACAGATCTGTCCGCTGCGCTGAAAAACGCCGCCCCTGGGCAAGGAAACAGCGGCTTCGCGGTCTGATCCGTCCAGATCCAGCAGTCTGCGCGACCGCAGGTGCCGCTTGCGGCAGAAAATCCTTGTCTAGCGATCGGATACAGGCGATCTTCACCTCAAACGACACGCCACCTGGGGAATGCAGGCTGAGTGCGCTCAGTAAGAAAGATATGGTCTCATACAGTTTGTCTGGGAACCAGAGAATGGTGGCGCACGGGATTCAGGAGGTTCCTGAGCCGCTCCTAAGCGAAGTAGATAGTGCTATTGCCAAAAACCAACCTCTCCTGGAGATTTTGGCAGAAGATTTCGTTGAAATTGAAGTATTGGGTCCTGGAGGCCTAAAAGACCGGTCTGGCCTGGAGGAGTATCAATATGACACAGTTTAGCCCCAGGCTCGTTGTGCGTAGACTGAAGGTCATGAAGTCAGGTCAGCCAGTTTTTGATGAATTCTTTCATACTGGATTGAATATCATCAGGGGAGAAAATAGCTCAGGAAAGTCTACTATTATGGACTTCCTATATTACTCTCTCGGCGGAGATGTAGAGAGAGGGCACTGGCGAGAGGCGGCCGCAAGTTGCGACTCTGTTATTGCTGAAATCTCCGTAAACGGGCGACTGGTCACTCTCATGCGCGAGATTGAGGAGACGCCTTTCCAGCCTATGCGTGTTTTCTACGGAACCATCGATGAGGCGGACTCGGCTTCTCTTGGCGCGTGGGAAACTTACCCATTTAAGAGGGGGAAGAAGGAAAGTTTTTCGCAAGTCCTGTTCAGATTTCTCGATTTGCCCGAGATAGAATACGGTGAGGAAAACGCACGGCTCACAATGAATCAGGTTTTGAGGCTGCTCTATGCAGATCAAATGAGTTCTGTTGAGAGGATCTTCCGGCCGGTTTCATTCGACTTGGCAATCACACGGCAGGCTGTGGGCGACCTACTTTGTGGGGGGTATAGTGATACTTACTATAGGTCGCTCCTTCGGCGGCGCGCCAAAATAGCATCACTTCAGGAAGTTAGGTCGAGCATCCAGTTTCTGATCAAGAGCCATAAACGCAACGGTCGGCCCATTACGAAAGAGTGGATCGGCGAAGAAGGTGCGCGAATAGAAGAGGAAATAGCCGAGGTAAACTCGAAGATTGAAGGTATCGAGAAGGAAATTTTCGACGCTGAATTTACTGATCGACTGAGCCTGAATGATCAAGAGTCCGCATACGGTAGAGTTGTAGAGCTCCAGGAAAAGATAGGCGCCGCTGAGGAGAGAATAACCCGTCTAAATCTTCAAATTGCTGATACGGATCGGTATATCGCTTCAATTGAGCATAAGCTTGAGCAGCTCGACCAAGCAAATTTGGTAGTTAGCTCTATAGGTGGCTTGGCGTTCGAATTCTGCCCTTCATGTTTCGCGCCGGTTGAGGATCACGCTGTAGATGGTGGTTGTAATCTTTGCAAATCGACCCACTCGTCGGAAGAAACAAGAAAGCGAGTGCTGAAGCTTATTAACGAATACTCAAGGCAGCGGAAGAGAGCTGAGCATGTTCAAGAGGAGCGCCGAGCGGAGCTCCGTGCCGAAAAAGCCACGGTTGAGGAGCTCAAGTCTCTTTGGAAGAATGCTGGTGCCCAGTATCAGATTTCCTTACGAGCCGCGGATGTGATCAGCACAGTCACTGCCTCGACAGGGCCGATCATCCAAGGCCACTGGCTTAAACCCGGCAGTCACCTTGACCTGATTGGTGCCTTTAAGGGTGATATGCGCGAAAGCGACGATCAGGCGATCACGCAGGCGGAGCTGTTCGTTGATCTGCGCGCCGGGGCTTCGCTGGCGGGTGACCTTGCTCAGCCGCTGGACGCAGGGCAGATCACGCCGGGCCACATCCGTGCCGATCTGACCGAATTGTGCCAAAGGGCGCATCCGGGCCGGAGGGATGACACAGCGCGCACTGTGTTCAAATCCGCAGGCATGGCGCTTCAGGACTTGGCTGCGGCCAACCTAGCGCGCGATCACGCCATATCGGGGTAAAGCGCCAGTAGTTCCTGCGCGATATCGACGAATTTCTGTTCCGAGGGCGACAGCTTCTCTCTCGGGGCATGCACGAGATAGACATCGGCGCCGATGGCCTCATCGGTGATCTTGAGCGGCCAGAGATCGCCGCGCCGGATGTCGTCCTGCGCGGTCATCAGCGGCAGGATGCCAACGCCAAGGCCGGCCACGATCATCCTGCGAACCTCTTCGATGTTGGTGCTCAGCCCGTTGATGCGGCTGCCCAGCCGGGTGCCTTCGCGCAGAACCGACATCGGCTCGAGCCCCATGCCTTCGGTGGCGCAGGCGAAGCTGATAAAGGGCTCGTGCCTGAGATCCCGCAGTGCCACGGTCTCCTGCCCGAAGAGCGGATGCTCGGCACCGCAGAAGACGAGGAACTCTTCTCGAAAGAGGCGGATCGACGGCAGATTGACCAACGGTTTGGCCAAGAGGCAAAATCCGATCGTGCCGCGCCCCTGTTGGATCGAGCGGACGATGGACTGGCTGTTCTGGACCTCGCTTTGAAAGGCCACGGAAGGATAACGCTGATGATAAAGCCGCAGCAACTCGTCCAACATCGGTGACACCAGATTGCTGATGATCTGATACCGGACCTGCCCCCGTTCCTCTTCTTCAGCATTGCGCACCAGAAGGTTGATCCGCTCGGCACTGTGAAAGATATCGCGGCATTCCTGAAAAATCTTGTCGCCGCGTGTCGTCAGTTCGAAATGGCGGCTGTCGCGGAAGACCAACTGGCAATCGAGTTGCGCTTCGAGCTTTTGCAGCGCATTGCTGACCGAAGGCTGGCTTAGGCCCAGTTGCCTGGCCGCCTTGGTGATGCTCTGCTCTTTCGCAATCATGTAGAACATGCGCAGCAGGTTCCAGTTCAGGTCGGATTGCGATTGGGTGATCATGGAGGGCGACTCGATTTTGTTCGGGTTGGCTGAGAATGCCCTATTTTTGGTCACTGGCCACATAGTCAATGCGAATGCCTGTGATTGACAGCGCCTATGTGGCGCAACTGTGCGCTTCGCCCGCCGTCGGATAGGCTTGCCGCTCATTTAATCGGAAAGCGAAAAGCATGAGCATCACACGACTGCACCCAGGCCCGCGCATGAGCCAGGCCGTCATTCACAACAACACCGTCTACCTCGCCGGCCAAGTCGGCACCGCCGGTGCGGATGTCGCCACCCAAACCCAGGACTGCCTGAACGCCATCGACCGCCTGCTGGATCAGGCAGGCAGCAGTAAATCCAAGCTGTTGCAGGTTATTATCTGGCTGGACGACATGGCAAATTTCCAAGAGATGAACGCGGTCTACGACGCATGGATTGATCCTGCCAATCCGGCCGCGCGCGCTTGTGGCGAGGCCAAGCTGGCCACGCCTGACTACAAGGTGGAATTCATCGTCACCGCGGCGGTCTGAGCACCGCATCCCGGCCCGGGGGTTATGCCTGTCATAACTCCCGGCTATTTGACCCATTAGCTCTCTCGCCGCCATCCTTTTCCTAGAAAACAGGCGACAGGACAGAGCATGACACCCCAACTCGACCTCTCGGACATCGAAACGGCGACGCTGGGCCATTTCCTTGAAACCGGCTTCATGGCGCCGTCGCTGCAGGGGCTGTTGCCCGGCCGTCGGGTATTTGGCCCGGCGCTGACCGTGCGCATACAAGGCGACGATGGCGCGATGCTCACCGATGCACTCTCTGCCGCGAAACCCGGTCAGGTCATTGTCATCGACCGTTGCGGCGATCTGCGCCATGCCTGCTGGGGCGCGGTTACCACCGCCGCCGCCAAGGCGCGCGGCGTGGTGGGCGCGGTGATTGATGGCTTTGTCACCGACCGGTCCGCCATAGAGCACGAAGACTTCCCCGTCTGGTGCCGCGGCCGCTCGCCAATCACCACCAAGCCGCGCCGGCTTGGCGGCGACTTCAACGTGACCGTGGGCTGTGGCGGTGTCTCCGTCCGGCCTGGCGACATGATCTTGGCCGACGAAAACGGCGTTGTCGTGTTGGACAAGAAACAGACCGCAAACCACGCGGCGCGCGCCCGCAAGATGCAGGAAGACGAGGTCGGGATTCTCGAACGCCTGCGCGCGGGCGAGACACTGGCCGACATCACGCGGGGCGCAAAGCAGCCTTCCTAGAACCGGAAAACCGGCACCACCTTTCTTCACTTCACTCAACCGACAGAGAGACCCATGATTCAAACTGTATCTAGAAAACGTTTCACCGGGATGGCGGCGCTTGCCGCCAGCACAGCGCTGATACTGGGCACGCCTGCATTGGCCGACAAGGCATCCAATACGCTCAACGTGGCCTTCGCCGCCGAACCCGAGCCGCTTGACACCTATAAGATCGCCGGTCGTCAGGGCCTGATCCTCGCGCGGCACATCTATGACGGGTTGCTTTACAAGAACCTCGACACGGGAGAGATCGTGCCCGCCTTGGCAGAATCTTGGGAATTCACCGGCCCGCTGACGATGGAGTTCACTCTGCGTCAGGGTGTGAAGTTCCACAATGGCGCCGATTTCACCGCCGCCGACGTGGTCGAAACGCTCAACACCGTGATCACCCCGGAATACGGCACCCGCTATTCGATTTCGGTCGACTGGATCGACAACGTCGAGATGCTGGGCGATTACAAGGTGCGCATCAATATGTCCAAGCCCTTTGCCGGCGCGGTCGAGATGCTGGCCGATGCGCTTCCGATCTACCCGCATGAGTTCTTTGCTGAAAACGGGTCTGCCGGGATAGCCGCCACGCCGATCGGCACCGGGCCGTACAAGCTGGTGAGCCAAGAGCCGGGCATTCGATACGAGATGGAGCGGTTCGAAGATCACTACGCCGGCAGCCCCAAGGGTGGCGCGACCATCGACAAGATCACCGTCCGTACCATCCCCGAAATGAACACCCAGTATGCCGAGCTGATGTCGGGCTCGCTTGACTGGATCTGGCGCATTCCCCCGGATCAGGCGTCGCGTCTGGAAGGCCGGGTTCAAATCATCAGCGCGCCGATCATGCGCATCGGATATGTGGGTTTTGCTCCAGAAGCGATGGCAGGCGACACGCCGATTGCCGACAAGAAGGTACGTCAGGCGCTAATCCATGCCACCAACCGAGACGCGATTGTCGAAGCTTTCGCGGGCGGCGCCTCCGAGGTGCTGAATACCCCCTGCAACCCGGCCCAATTCGGGTGCGCGCAGGACGTTGCGGCCTATGAATACGACCCGGAGAAAGCCAAGGCTCTGTTGGCCGAAGCAGGCTATGAAGACGGCTTCGAGATGGAAATGGTGTTTGCCGCCATGCCCCGCCCGACGGCCGAGGCTGTGGCTGCGGACCTCGCGAATGTCGGCGTGACGCTGGAGTTGAACGAACAGCAATATTCCTCGGGTATCGGCAAGTGGCGCGCCAAAGAGCTTCCGGCGTTCTTTTCGAACTGGGGCAGCTACGGCATTGGCGACACGGCGTTTATCCTGTCGAACTTCTTTGGCGGCGGCGCGGACGATCTTGTGCAGGACGCCGAACTGGCTGAATGGCTGACCGAGGCCGATACCGCATCCGACCGCGAGGTGCGCGCCGAGAACTACGCCAAGGCCGTCAAGAAGGTCGCGGACGAGGCCTATTGGATGCCGATGTACAACTTCAACGTCGACTACGGGCTGTCCAACGATCTGAACTTCACCCCGCACCCCGACGAGTTCGCCCGTTGGTGGGCGGCCAGCTGGAAATAGGCTGACCCCTCCTGCGGAACAGGGCCGGGCGGACCGCTCCCCACTGTCCGGCCCCTATTAATGGAAAGACCGATGCTCTCTTTCATCTCCAAACGCTTGGCCGTGGCGCTGCTGGTCTGTTTGACCGTTTCAGCGCTGAGCTTCGGGCTGATGTTCCTGTCGGGCGACCCGGCGATTGCCATCGCGGGCTCCGGCGGCAGGGCTGAGGACGCCGAGGCGGTCCGTATCGCCTATGGCTTCGATAGGCCGCTGATTGTGCAATATCTCGATTGGATTGGCAGCGCGCTGACCGGAAATCTGGGGCAGAGCATTTATTTCAACGTGCCGGTGACCGAGATCATCGGCAACCGTGTCGGCGTCACCCTGACGTTGGGGTTCGTCTCCTTCATCGTTGCCTTGGTGATCGCCGTGCCCTTGGGCGTCGCGGCGGCGCTGCGGCCGAATGGCTGGATTGACCGCCTCGCGCTGGTGATCGCCGTCTCGGGACAGGCGATCCCGAGCTTCTGACTGGGGCTCATGGCCATCGTCGTCTTCGGTGTCTGGTACGGCATGGTGCCGATTTCAGGTGCGGACACCTGGCGGGGCTATATCCTGCCGGTGATCGTTCTGAGCTATTACGCCATCCCAGAACTTATGCGGATCACCCGCTCGGGCATGATCGATGTGCTGGCCACAGAGTACGTCCGAGCGGCCAAAGCCAAAGGGCTGCCAATGCACTTGGTGATTTCACGCCACGCGCTGCGCAACGCGGTGCTGCCGCTGGTATCGCTGGCGGCCGTGCAACTGGGCCAGCTTCTGTCCGGGTCCATCGTGATCGAGAGCGTTTTTGCGCTGAACGGGCTGGGGCGGCTGGCTTGGGAATCGCTGCTGCGCAGTGACCTGCCGGTGATGCAGGCCATTATCCTGATCCTATCGCTGCTCTACGTCGTTCTGACCACATTGGCCGACATTCTGAACGCTGTGCTTGATCCGCGCCTGCGGGGGGCTTCCTGATGTCCGAAGTCACCATGGAAACCGCACGGCCCAGCCTTTGGCGCAAGATGCGCGGAAATACCGGGGCGCTGATTGGTGGCACGCTGCTGGCGGGGATCATTCTGATCGCGCTGTTGGCGCCGTTGCTCGCCCCGCATGACCCGATCGCGCAGGACCTGACACGCCGCCTTCTGCCGCCGTTCTGGCATGACCGTTCCGTGCCCGAACACCTTCTGGGCACCGATCACCTTGGCCGCGACTACCTGTCGCGCCTGATCTATGGCGCGCGGGTGTCTCTGGGTGTGGGGCTGGGGGTTATCCTCGTCTCGGGTGCCATCGGCATCACGCTGGGCCTTCTTGCAGGGTATTTTGGCGGCTGGATCGACATGGTTATCAGCTTCGCCATCACAACCCGGCTGTCGCTGCCCATCGTGCTGGTCGCACTGGCGGCGGTGGCACTTGGCGGCGCGTCGCTGATCACGCTGATAACGGTTCTGGGTCTGCTGCTCTGGGATCGGTTCGCCGTCGTCACCCGCGCTGCCGCACAAAGCCTTCGGCATCAGGAATTCATCATGGGCCTGCGGGCCATCGGGGCGAGCCGAACCCGCATCCTATTCCTCGAGATTCTGCCCAATATGCGCGCCACGATCCTTGTCGTCGTCTCGCTGGAGGTCGCAAACGTGATCCTTCTGGAAGCCGCGCTCTCCTTCCTCGGGCTGGGGGTGCGCCCACCGACGCCAAGCTGGGGGCTGATGATTTCCGAGGGTCGCGACAATATTCTGTTTGATCCGTGGCTGATCGCCCTTCCCGGATCGGCGCTCTGTCTGCTGGTGCTGGCTGTGAACCTCTTTGGCGACGGACTGCGCGATATAACGGGACCTGCACGGAAATGACCGAGATGATGCTTGATATTCGCAACCTGCGCGTTTCGATCCCCACCGACCGGGGCATCTTGAACGCGGTTCGCGGGGTGGATCTGCAAATTGCCAAGGGCGAGACGCTCTGCCTTGTGGGCGAGTCGGGCTGCGGCAAATCGCTGACCGCGACCTCGATCATGGGACTGCTGCCGCGCTACGCCAAGGTCACATCCGACCGCTTTCAGATGGCGGGTCAGGACCTGACCACGAGGACCGATGGCAAGCTGGCAAAGCTGCGTGGCCGTGACGTTGCGATGATCTTTCAGGATCCGACCAGCGCGCTGAACCCGACGCTGACCATCGGGCGACAGCTGACCGAAGGCGTCATGCGCCACGAAAAGCTGAGCCGTAAGGACGCTGACACCCGCGCCATCGAGATGCTCGACCGCGTGGGCATCGCCAATCCGGCGGCGCGGCTGACGCAATATCCGCACGGGTTCTCCGGCGGCCAACGCCAGCGCATCATGATCGCTTCGGCGCTCATGGGGCGCCCCGGACTGCTGATCGCGGACGAGCCGACGACCGCGCTGGATGTAACCATTCAAGCCCAGATCTTGGCGCTTCTGGGCGAGCTGCAAAGCGATCTTGGCCTGTCGCTTTTGCTAATCACGCATGATCTGGGCGTGGTCGCGGCCATCGCTGACGATGTCGCGGTGATGTACGCCGGACGCATCGCCGAACGCGCGCCCGCCGCTGACCTCTTTGCCGCGCCGCGCCACCCCTATACCCAAGGCCTACTTGCTGCGATCCCGGTGCCGGGCGTCACCCCGCGCGGGAGCGAATTGCCCGCCATTCCGGGCCGCGTGCCGGGGCTGATCGGCACGATGCAGGGCTGCGTCTTTCGCGACCGCTGCGCCCTTGCGGGACCGGACTGCGTCAATGATCCGGTGCCGCGCGTCGACACCGGTCCCGGCCATTTCGTTGAATGTGTCAAGGCAGCGAAGGTGGCAGCATGACGCCGCCCATGATCCGAATGACCAACATCCGCAAAGCCTACCGTCTGCGCCGCGGCATGTTCGCTCCGACCGAGGAGCTGGTGGCGGTCAACGACCTGTCGCTTGAGGTGTCCGAGGGCGAAACGCTTGGGCTCGTCGGCGAATCCGGTTGCGGCAAAAGCACGGCGGTCAGCATTATGCTGGGCCTGTTGCAGCCAGACCAAGGCGAGGTCGAGATCGCGGGCCAGAAGATCGGCGCCATGCCGGTGGCCGACCGCGTGCGGCTGATCCAACCGGTGTTTCAGAACCCCAATGCCTCGCTCAACCCGGTCAAGCGCATTCAGACCCTCGTCGGCCAGCCGCTGCGCCTGCACGGCGGCGCAAATGTCGACGCCGAGGTCAAGCGAATGCTCGATCTGGTGGGGCTGCCCGCGCGACTGGCCGATGCCTATCCCGGCGAGCTTTCGGGCGGGCAAAGGCAGCGTGTCGCCATCGCCCGCGCGCTCATCCTCGGCCCACGTGTGCTGATCTGTGACGAGCCGACCTCGGCACTTGATGTCTCGGTACAGGCGCAGATCATCAATCTGCTGCTTTCGCTCAAGAAAGAGCTTGGCCTCACGATGGTTTTCGTCAGCCACAATCTGGCCGTGGTCGAGCATTTGGCAGACCACGTGGCTGTCATGTACCTTGGGCAAAAGATTGAAGAAGCCGGAACCGATACACTTTTCGAAAATCCCTGCCATCCCTATACACGTGCCCTTCTTGCCGCGACCTTGGTGCCGGACCCACAGGTAGGGCTGCCGGAACAAAAGCTGGGCGCGGCGGCGGCAGACCCGTTTGCCGCACGCCGCGGGTGCCTATTCGCGCCGCGCTGTCCGGATGTGCGGGAAAGCTGTGTCAAAGGTCCGCAAGAGCTCCGGGAGTTGCGCGACACCCATGTCAGGTGCGAGCGGGCGGCATGACGTCGTGTTCCTTCTGCGGCTGAACCACGCCGGTGAGCATTTCGGCAACGCGCTGTTTTGCTTTGCGTGCAGGAACGAGACCCGCAGCCCCGAGCCCTTCGCCAAACATAAGGGCAGGCTGCGGTAAATCGCGATCAATCGGCAGAACCTGCGCGAGGCGCTAGGCGGTAATCCCCCCACTGAAGCGGACCACCCCTGCAGGCCGGTCTTGGCAAGCTTTTTGAGCAACGCCACTCACGTAGACTTCTTCGACAGCGCGGTCGTCCCCCATGATTTGCAGCACGAACAACTCCTCCGCGAGGCTCTCAGCGCGCTCCATGCGCAGGGCCATCGCGCTTGTGGCAGATGAGTTCAAAATCACAACGTCTGCCTCTGTTCCCGATGCCAACGTACCGATTTTGTCCTCCAGACCCAGAACATTGGCGTTGCCTCGTGTCGCCCAATCGAAAGCTTGGAGCGGATGCATAGATTGCCCCTGTAGCTGCAGAATTTTATAGCCCTCCTTCAGAGTTTGGAGCATCGAATAACTTGTGCCTGCGCCTACGTCCGTCGCAATCCCGCTTTGAACGCCACGCGCAGTTAAGTTGCGATGATCAAACAGACCGCTGCCGAGAAAAAGGTTCGAGGTGGGGCAGAACACGGGGTGCGCGCCGGTTTCCGCCAGCGCGTCAACCTCTCTAGGTTCGAGATGAATGGCGTGCCCTAACAGTGTGTTGTCCCGCAATAGGCCGTAGGACTGGTACACATCCAAATAATCACGCGCCTGCGGATAGAGCTCTCTGGTCAAGGCGATTTCTTCTTTGTTTTCGGACAAATGCGTCTGGATGTGGCAATCAGGATGCTCCGCACCGAGCGCCATCGCCGTTTCCATCTGCTCTGGCGATGACGTGATGCCGAACCGGGGCGTTATGACATAGCCGTTCCGGCCTTTGCCGTGCCATTCGGAGATCAACGCCTTTGTTTCATCATACCCTTTCTGCGGCGTGTCGAGAAGATCGGCTGGCGCATTGCGATCCATCAAAACCTTACCGCCCAGCATCCGCATATTGCGCCGCGTCGCTTCTGAGAAAAAAGCATCCGCCGAGGTCTTGTGAACCGAACAATATGCGGCGGCGCTGGTCGTGCCATGCGCAACCAACTGATCAAAAAACGCCTGTGCCATGCGGTGACTGTGGTCTTCGCAGGCAAAGCGCGTTTCTTCCGGGAAAGTGTAATTGTTGAGCCAGTCCAGCAGTTGCGAACCCCATGAGGCGATCACCTGCACCTGGGGAAAGTGAATATGGGTGTCGATGAAGCCTGCCATCATCAAATGAGGGCGGTGATCCGTGATTGGCGCATCGGGGGCTTTGGCCAGTATACTGTCGAAGGGACCACTGTCTTGAATGATGCCATCGCTGATCAACAAACCGGCATCTTCAAGATAGGTGTAGGCTTGGGTATCAGAGCCATCTTGCGGCGCGCGGTGAAAGGTCAACAGGCGACCGCGAAGCAGTTTTTGGGTCATAGGTTTCTCAAATCTAGGGAAGAGTTTAGAGGGGCGGCGACCTGCCGCCCATCGTTTGGTTACGCCTGATGGGCGGGCATATCTTCGTCCATGAAGTCTGGCTCATCGGGCACAACAATGCGGTGCTCTAGGTCCTCTTTCGGTGCGACCAACGGATATAGGTACATGAAGGCGCCGACGATCAAGTAGCCTATGGTGATCGGGTCCAGCTGCGGCAGTTGCAGCTTGTAGGAATGAATGATCCCAACCGACGACATCAAAGACGCTGCGATTGCAAAACCGCCTGCCATTTTGAAGCGGCCGTCAATGATGTCAGCAACGATCGCACCCCAGATAAGTCCGGTGATAATCGCCCCCTGACTAAGCGCCAGATGGCCTTCGTAATGTGCGCCTTCCATCAAAAGCGCGGCGGTGAGTGCTTCGTCTCCTAAAGATGGCAGACCCTCAACGCCGGAACTGCGCAGGGCATTCATCAACGAACCCCATTTGGTCACCAAGAAGGCCGAGATATGCGGCAGGATGGCGAAGGACACGGCGGCCATATGCATCGGCTTTACCGCCCATGCCGTATTGGTGATCAGGCTGACGGATACGAAGACCAAGACCGGTGCGGCCGCGGCAACCGGGATCAGACCTGCAAGGAACGACAAGAGCCCGACAAATGCGGCAGCGGCGATGACGACAGCAACACCAATGATATAGCCCGCATGTGCGTCAAGCCGTTTGTAGGCGGGATGGCCGATGTAGACAGTCGTCGGAAAGGGCGATCCAAAGAGTGCGCCCAGCATCGTGCCCGCCCCATCGGTAACCTGACACAGACCGACTGGATAGTGGTCGCCTGCCGCTTCCGCAGATTCCACGTTGTTCATGGTTTCGATGAAGTTGTAGATCTGCACCGGGATCAGCACGAGGAACAGTTCAGGGTTCGCGAACAGGTACTGAATGCCGGCAAGTAGATCGCCGATGTAGGGAACCGGCGGGTAGAATCCGATTCCGCTCACGTCAACTTTGGACTCCCCCAAGACAATGGCGATCACTGTACCCGCAGCGATTGCCACCAGACCGGCAGGCAAGTTGCCCGGAAGGCGAAACCGTCCGATCAGCCCCCATAGGATGAACAACAACGACGTGAAGGCGATGACCGGGCTTTCGAAAATCTGTGCCAAGGGCACCGAGCCGATAAACACAAGCGCGATGCCGCATAGGGTGCCCAGCATGCCCGCGCGCGGCGTGATCTCTTTCAACCACGGCCCGACGATAGCCCCAAGTGCAGCGACGACACCGCCCATGAAGCCAGCCCCGATGCCGACCTGCCATGCCAGCAACGGGTCGTTCGTGGCCCAGTAGATTGGCCCAATGACCCCGAATAGATAGACGAACATCACGGGTGTCGAGATGCCGTAGGGCAGGGCCGTGACGTCTTTGCCCTGTTTGTTGGCTGCCCATTTGGCCATAAAGGTATAGACCGCAACACCGGCCAAAATGGCGATGGCCGCGCCGGGTACGATGCGGCCAAAAACGATCTCGGGTGGCATCTGAAACACGAACTGGCAAACGCCAGTCAGGATCAGCAGGTTCACAAGGTTGTCGGTAAATAACGCCCAAAAAGCGTTAAAATCGCTGCGTGCAAACAGCTTGTAGTTATAAGTCCTCCCGTCCATGACGGTCTCCTCCACTGATAGGGCGGAACGCCTCTGGCCAGTCAGGCCAGTCTCCCCGTTCGGCCCAGATATGCGCGCCCCAGGGGCGCTTCTATTGCCCCGATCGGGGCGGTTGCGGCAGTTTCAGTGGTCAATTCAGCGATCACCTCGGCAACCACGAAGGCTGCAATGACGCTGGGCCGCTTGTCGCGGCTACCGCATGCCCCAATAGGGCAATTCAATTGTTCGATTGTTTGGCCGTCGCAGTGCATGCGCGCCCAGTTTTTAAATTTCGCGCGCTTGGTCGCCGAGCCGATCATACCGACGTACAAGGCATCACCCCGTTCCAACGCGGCGGAGGTCAGCAGAAAGTCTAACGCATGATCATGGGTCAGAACGATAAAAGCACTGCCCGCTGGCGCGCTCCAGATATCGGCTTCTGGCAGCGCGCTGATACGGGTCTCTACCGCTGCCGTGTTGAGGGCGATCTCCTCGGTACGGGTGTCAATCAGGGTGCATCTGACGGGCAAATGTTGAAACAGGTCGGCCAAGGCCCGCCCGACATGACCGGCCCCCATGACATAGACATGAGGCAGGGCGGCTTTTGTCTCAAGAGCCCGGTCCGCTGCGGCGCGCTTGTCTGATGACCGCATCCGCGTCAGGCGGATTTCGACCCTTCCCCCGCAGCATTGGCCGATCTCAGGGCCAAGCGGCACGTCCAACTCTCGCACCAAATCTCCGCTCTGCAGCATGTCCCGCGCTGCTTGGATGGCCAGAAATTCCAGCTGGCCACCGCCTATCGTTCCCCAAAGCCCTTGGGCAGAGGCAAACATCTCAGTTCCCTCGTTCCGGGGGGAGGAGCCACGCACGCGGGTCAGTGCGACGCGAATGACCGATGCATGTGCCGCAAGAAATTCATCCAAAGAAACGGCGTTATTCGACATGGTTCACCCCTCGGCCTGCAACCGTGCCACAGCCAGCAACACCCGTTCCGGCGTGGCCGGCGCATCAAGACGCGGACACGCGCGGTAGTTGGCCACTGAAGCGACGGCCATCGACAGCGCTTCGAACACCGAAATGCCAAGCATGAAGGGCGGCTCTCCTACCGCCTTGGAGCGCTTCACGGTCAGTTCGCGGTTCTCCGACCAGTCGGCGAGGTTCACGTTGAATATGCGGGGGCGGTCGGAAGCGAGGGGAATTTTATATGTAGAGGGCGCATGGGTCCGCAGTCGTCCGGCATTGTCCCACCATAACTCTTCGGTTGTGAGCCAGCCCATGCCTTGGATGAAGGCGCCCTCAACCTGACCCCGATCAAGTGCCGGATTAAGGGACCGGCCCACGTCATGCAGGATGTCTGTGCGCTCAACACGATATTCGCCCGTCAGCGTATCGATTGTCACCTCAGAGCATGCCGCGCCATAGGCATAGTAATAGAACGGGCGCCCTTGGCCTTTGCTGCGGTCCCAGTGGATCTTTGGTGTCTTGTAGAATCCAGCCGCCGAAAGCTGCACGCGGGCGAGATAGGCCTGTTTGATAAATGCATCAAAAGTCAGGATTTCTTTGCCGATGAACACTTTATTTGCGTGGAAACTCACCTCTTCTGCAGGAACATCCCAAGTTGTTGTCGCAAATTCGACGAGCCGCGCCTTGATCTGTTCTACCGCGTTGAGCGCGGCCATGCCGTTCAGGTCGGTTCCGCTGGAGGCGGCAGTCGCTGACGTGTTCGGCACTTTCTCAGTGGTGGTCTTGGTAATCTTGATCTGCTCAAAATCGACCTGAAACGCCTCGGCGACAATCTGTGCCACCTTGGTATTCAACCCCTGACCCATCTCTGTGCCGCCGTGGTTCAGGTGGATCGAGCCGTCGTTATAGACATGCACCAATGCCCCGGCCTGATTGTACCACGTCGCCGTGAATGAGATTCCGAACTTGACCGGGGTCAGGGCAATCCCCTTTTTGAGCACCGGCGAGGTCTCATTGAAGGCCATGATGTCTTTGCGGCGCTGGCGGTAGTCAGAGGTGGTTTCCAACTCCTCGACAAGCCGTTCGAGAATGCTGTCTTCGACTTTCTGATGATAGGGCGTGATGTCTCGCCCTTCGCCGCCGTAGAAGTTCGCCTTGCGCACGTCCAGTGGGTCTTGGCCTGTGGCATAGGCGATCTCTTCGATAATTCGTTCAGCCGCCACCACACCCTGCGGGCCGCCAAAGCCACGAAAAGCCGTGTTGGAGACTGTGTTGGTCTTCATCGGATGGCTTTCAAGCCGCACATTCGGGTAAAAATAAGCGTTATCGGCGTGAAAGAGGGCACGGTCGGTCACGGGGCCCGAGAGGTCGGATGAAAAACCGCACCGTGCAGCAAAGCTGCCATTCACCGCTTCGATGCGTCCCGCTGCGTCGAAAGACACATCGTAATCGATTACAAAATCGTGGCGTTTCCCCGTAGCCGTCATGTCTTGGTCCCGGTCGGGGCGGATCTTCACGGCGCGGTTCCACTTTTTCGCCGCCATAGCGGCAACAGCGCAGAACAGGTTCATCTGGCTTTCCTTGCCGCCGAACCCGCCGCCCATGCGGCGCACGTTCACCACAACCGCATTCGAGGGCACGCCGAGAACTTGAGCCACCATATGCTGCGCCTCGGAGGGGTGCTGGGTGGAGGAATGCACGATGATATCATCGTCTTCTCCGGGAATGGCCAAGGCGATATGCCCTTCGAGGTACATGTGGTCCTGTCCGCCTACAGCGATCCTGCCCTTGATCCGATTGCTGGCGGTTTCCAACGCCCCATCGACATCGCCGCGTTCGAGTTTCAACGGAGCGGTGACGTGTGGGTATCCCGCCTGTTGCGCCTGAATGGGATCAAGCGCATGGGGTAAAACATCACAGTTGATCTTGGCTTTTTCTGCGGCGTGGCGCGCAATGTCCCGTGTCTCTGCGATCACCGCAAACAGGGGTTGGCCATGAAATTGAATCAAATCAGTGGGGAAAACCGGCTCATCATTCAGTCCCGTGGGGCTTAGGTCGTTGACGCCTGGCACATCCTCGGCGGTTAGGATGCCGATCACGCCTGGAGTTGCCAGAACATCGGTAAAGTCGATGTCCAAAAGCGTCGCATGAGCAACATCCGAGACACCTAGATAGGCATGCAACGTGCCTTCGGGCAGCGTAATGTCGTCGGTGTAGTCTGCCGCGCCCGTGACGTGTTTTGACGCGCTGTCATGAATGCGGTCGCTGTGGGCGGTGCCGGTGATGGAAACGTTGTCTTTCATTTTTGCGTCTCCTTGCGTTAAGCGTTGATCAGTTGAACGGGCGCGGCGCTCTGCGCATCCTGTTCCAGATAAAAACGGCGCAGAAGATTCTGAGCAGAGAGCTTTCGATACGCCGCGGAGGCGCGCCAGTCCGTAAGCGGTTCGAAATCCTCGGCCAGCGCTGCTGCGGCGGCCTCGAAGTTTTCGCGCGTCCAGTGCTGACCATTCAGCGCAGCTTCTGCCGCCGTTGCACGTTTGGGTGTCGCGGCCATGCCGCCAAAGGCAATGCGGGCATTGCTGATGACGTTTCCGGTTACCGTCATATGAATGCCAACGGCCACCGACGAGATATCTTCGTCGCGCCGTTTGGAGATTTTGTAGGCGGCGTTCAAATCATCGGGGCCGGGCAGGGGAACCTGAATGCTCTCGACAAATTCCGCCGGTGCGCGGTCCTGCTTGCCATAGTCTATAAAGAACCTTTCAAGAGGCACGTTTCGACGGGCAGCACCGTGGCGGAGCGTGATCTCTGCGCCAAGCGCGATCAGGACGGGCGGGGTATCACCGATAGGAGAACCGTTGGCGATATTGCCCCCGACCGTGCCCATGTTTCGCACCTGCCATCCCGCGATACGGTTCCAATAGGGGAGAAGATGAGGCAGGTGCTCTGACAGAATGGCCTGACAATCGGTGTAGCTGGCCCCAGCCCCGATTTTTAGCTGCCCTCCCTGACACTCAACTGTTTTCAGCGCATTCAGATGGCCGGTGAAAACCGCGGGTCCGATTTTACGCAGAAATTTTGTCACCCAAAGCCCGACGTCTGTGGACCCAGCCACGATGGTTGTGTTCGGGTAGCTCAAGAGGCAATCGGCCAGATCATCCACGTCAGCCGGGATGATGCTCAGGTCGTCTTCGGGTCCGGAGACGATGCGCTTGCCGTGCTGAAGCGCTTGCAGTCGCGTTGTTATCTGCGCGCGTTCGGCATTCAGAAGATCCGAAGATGGCGTGCCATAGCGCGACACGGCCACCGCTGCCTTGATGATGGGCTCATAGCCGGTGCAGCGGCACAGGTTCCCTTGTAGCGCCGTTTCAACCTCTTGCGATGTTGGTTCGGGCGTCTGCATCCAGAGCGCATAAAGCGACATTACAAATCCGGGCGTGCAGAAACCACATTGGCTTCCATGATGTTCAATCATTGCTTCCTGAACAGGGTGCAGCCGACCTTTCGGGCCGGAGAGATGCTCGACCGTGACCACATGACAACCGTTGATCGAGGCCAGAAACCGAATGCAGGCATTGATGGGCTCATAGACCAGCCCGGCATTGCCAAGCCGGCCCACCAGTACGGTACAGGCGCCGCAATCGCCTTCGGCGCAGCCTTCTTTTGACCCGGTCAGACGGCGTTCGAGCCGAAGAAAGTCCAAAAGCGTTTGGCTGGCTGAAACGTCGTCCAGCGCCACGTCTGTGCCGTTGAGAATGAAACGGATGTCGCGTTGATAGTCCAAGGGGTGCCTCCCAATCGCCAGTCTGGCTGTGATCGTCGCCGCTACGATAGACACAGTTGTTTAGGTAAAAAAATCACCTGAAACGCTAAATACTTTCAACAGAACGTTGAAAATTCATCGGACCTTGGGCATGTTCATGTGGAAGGAGGGGCGCCGTATGTCTTATATCGAAAGCTTGCGCGTCTTCGTTCGCGTGATGGACTTGGGAAGTATCACCGCGGGCGGGCGGGACCTGAGGCTGACGCCTGCAGTTGCCAGCAAACGTTTGAAAGAGCTAGAGAAACATCTCGGCGTGCGCCTGTTTAACAGGACGACCCGCTCGATAACCCCGACAGAGGTCGGTACCGTTTTTTACGATGAGGCCCATGCTATTTTGCAGGCGCTGGATAACGCCGAGGCCCGGGTCGCCAGCTTTTCCGACGCCCCGCGAGGGGCCCTGCGGATCACGGCACCGCTTGGGGTCGGGCGTCGAATAGTTGCGCCATTGGTCCCGGAATTCTCTGAAACCTATCCAGATACTGAGATAAGGATGCGGCTGTCCGACCGACGGGTAGACATCATGGCAGACGGGCTCGATATCGCTTTCTTTATCGGGGAGCCAAGTGATTCCACGATGAAGCTGCGAAAGTTCGCGGATTGCGATCGGGTCTTATGTGCCTCTCCGGATTATCTTTCGCGTAGTGGAACGCCGATGACGCCTGACGATCTTCATGATCAGGCGCACAACTGCCTTTTGCTGCGGTATCCAAGATCGCCAGAGTATTATTGGACACTTCAGACCGATATGGGCCCCCGAAAGCTGGAGGTTCGCGGTCGGTTCGATGCTGATGACGGTGATGTACTGACCGATTGGGCGCTGGCCGGGCGTGGGATCATCAACAAGCCGCGCTTTGATGTGCGTGAACACCTCAAGTCGGGACGACTTGTCGAGGTATTACCGCACACTCCGCCAAAGCCGACCATTTTTGGCTGCCTGTATCCCCACAAAAAGCTTCAGGATCCAAAGGTTCGTCTGTTCGTTGACCACATCGCACGAAACAGCAAACGCTTCTTCGTCTGAGTTCGACGCCCGTTCAGCGTTGCACTCTGGTGTGACGGATGGCCGGGTGCCTGCCGCCGCGCCAAAGGTTTTTTGCCAATTGCAGTAGTGAACGCGCGCTGTCGGTGCCGATAAATCTTTAAAATAAAAGCGGAATGCGGAACGTTACTGGCTACGCACTTCGCGCACCCAAGCGACAATATTGCGTCGCGCTTCTTCGTCCATTTGTACGGCATTTGGCGGGGGCATGGCGTGGCTCACGCCCGCTTGGAGATAGATCTGGTCCGCATGACGCGCAACGTCGCCGGGGGTCTCAAGGTAGACCCCCTTTGGCGCCCACTGCATATTGCCCCAGACTGGTTCTCGGGCATGGCACATAGAGCAATTGCCGATGACGGTATCGTAAGCGCTCTCGAACCCCTCAGCAGAGGCATAGGCCTGCTCATATGCCGTCAGTTCTCGGGCTTCTGCGTCCTCCCATGTCTCCCCCGTTCTGATGGTGGAAAGCCACGCGATCAAAACCATAAGCAACACGGTCACCGCCCAAGTCCAATGCGGACCGGAACCGGTTTTGTGCATCGTGTTGAAGTAGTGGCGAATGGTGACACCGGTCAAAAAGATCAGGCTTGCAATGATCCAACTGAACTCCGTTCCAAACGCCAGCGGGTAATGGTTCGACAGCATCAGGAACACCACCGGCAAGGTAAGGTAGTTGTTGTGGGTCGAGCGCACCTTGGCGATCTTGCCGTATTTCGCGTCAGGTGTGCGACCGGCCTTAAGGTCTTCGACAACGACCCGTTGGTTGGGCATGATCTGGAAAAACACATTGGCGGTCATGATCGTCGCCGTGAAAGCGCCGAGATGCAGCAACGCCGCCCTGCCGGTGAAAATTTGGTTGTATCCCCATGACATGATCACAAGGATTACGAACAAAAGCAGCATCAGAACTGTGGGGTGATCGGCCAATTTGGATTTGCACATCGCATCATAGAGCAACCAGCCAATCGTCAGGGAGCCGCCGGAGATCAGGATGCCCTGAAACAGCGAAATATCGGCTTTGGTGGGGTCGAGCAGAAACAATTCACCGCCGACCCAGTAGATGATCATCAAGAGCGCCGCCCCTGACAACCAAGTGCTGTAGCTTTGCCATTTGTGCCATGTCAGGTGCTCTGGCATCCGGGCGGGCGCGACCAGATATTTGACTGTGTGATAAAAACCCCCGCCATGTACTTCCCATTCTTCGCCGTAGGCGCCGTCGGGCAGGGCGTCGTTTGGTTTAAGCATTAGATCGAGCGCGATAAAATAGAATGACGCACCGATCCACGCCATTGCAGTGATCACATGTAGCCAGCGGACGCTGAACGCGATCCAGTCCCACAGAATTGCCAAATCGTACATGGCTGGTCTCCTTAGATTCGAATTTTCTAACACCCTAGGCGAGACAGGTTTGTTCTGGTATCGCCGTAAAGGACCAAGCAGCATCAAAAAAGACAGAATAATGTCCTACTTCGATAACATCCGCACTTTTGTGCGCGTCTATGAACTGGGCAGCATGTCTGCCGCGGGGCGGGATTTGCGGATATCTCCAGCTGTTACGTCATCACGGATTTCACAATTAGAAGAACGGCTTGGCGTAAGGCTTTTTCAACGGACGACACGCAGTCTTTCCCCGACCGAGCAGGGCAAGTCGTTCTACCGCGGCGCGACTGAAATACTCGAAGCCGTCGAAAGCGCCGAGGCGCAGATCGTCAACATCACCGAGAACCTGAAAGGATCGCTCTATGTTGCGGCGCCTTTAGGTGTCGGTCGTAGGTTAATCGCCCCGCAAGTCCCCGGTTTCTTGAAGAACTATCCCGAAGTCAGCGTGAGGTTGCGTTTGTCCGACCGGAAAGTGGACTTGACCACAGAGGGTCTGGATTTGGCATTCTTTCTGGGGCAGCCCGAAGATAGCAATCTGCGCATCCGAAAAATCGCAGACGTGGAGCGGGTGCTCTGCGCATCGCCGGACTATATTGCGCGCCGTGGCATGCCCGACAGCGGAAGCGCGCTGTTGGCGGAGGGGCATGAATGCCTGAGCCTTCGCTTCCCGGGGGCGACCGAATTTCAATGGCGGCTAACGACACCGGACGGCCCCAAGCGATTTCGTGTCTCGGGGCGCTATGAGTCAGATGACGGGGACGTGCTCACCGATTGGGCACTTGCCGGACATGGCGTCGCAATGAAGCCGGTTTTCGAAATTGCAGAACACTTGCGGACCGGCGCTTTGGTGCCTGTCGCCGAAAAGACGCCTCCCGAGCCGATCCAGATGGCGTGCCTATTCACGCATCGCCGTAGACAGGATCCGAAAACGCGCCTTTTCATGGAGTTCATGGTTGATCGCATCGCCGCGACAATCTAGCGAAGCAATGAGTGGGCCGAAGCCTCAGCTTCCGCGATATGTTGAGTATCCGAAAGGAGAAAGCAACAAGGGCACGTGGTAGTGCGATTGCTCGGACATCCCAAAGCGGATCGGTATGACGCCTAGAAACCGGGGGTCTTCAGGCGGCGTGCCGCTTGCATCCAGATAAGGGCCTGCGTGGAACACCAGTTCATATTCGCCCACTTCGAACTCTGCTTCAGGCAGGATTTGTTCGTCAGTGCGCCCGTCGTTGTTCGTCGTAAGCGTTTTCAACAGATGCCGTTCAACACCGCTGATGCGAAACAATTCAATTTTCAGCCCTTCGGCGGGGCACCCAAGGGCGGTGTCGAGGACATGAGTTGTAAGATAGCCGGCCATTTTTAACTTCTCCTGAAACGCTGTCTGTTTCTAGGCTGAATGCCTTTAAGTGACAAATCTCCACTAACAGAAGGCTCCTTTAAATTTTTTTTGAAAAACAGATCCATTTTTCCTGTTTAGGTTGGGTTTTAGAAGAAAAGGAATATTTGCGTGAAACGTTACCCAAGAGATATGACCGGCTATGGTGGCGCTGTACCAGCGGCGCAATGGCCGAATGGCGCAAAAATCGCCGTTCAGATCGTGCTGAACTATGAAGAAGGTGGGGAAAACAATATTCTCCACGGTGATGCTGCGTCTGAAGCGTTCCTATCGGAAATCACCGGGGCCGCTCCTTGGCAGGGTCAACGCCATTGGAACATGGAATCGATCTATGAATACGGCAGCCGCGCCGGGTTCTGGCGTGTTCACAAACTGCTCAAAAACACGCCAATCACTGTTTATGGTGTAGCAACCGCTCTTATGCGGGCGCCCCAGCAGCTCAAGGCGATGAAGGAGGCGGGCTGGGAGATTGCCAGCCATGGTCTGAAATGGATCGAATACAAGGATATGGAGCCGCAGGAAGAGCGCGCCCAGATCCGTGAGGCAATCCGCCTTCATACCGAAGTGGTGGGGGAGGCCCCGCGCGGCTGGTACACCGGACGCTGCTCCATGAACACTGTGGACCTTGCCGCCGAGGAGGGC